>NZ_JABCJL010000018.1:0-104005 GCF_012952265.1 Pseudoalteromonas sp. NEC-BIFX-2020_015 | reverse complement strand
AGTTTAACTATTCAGTTGTCCTAGTGACACATTTATGTGTCCCCATCGTCTAGAGGCCTAGGACACCGCCCTTTCACGGCGGTAACAGGGGTTCGAATCCCCTTGGGGACGCCACTTACTTATTTTAGTATGTATAAAGCAGTGTGACACCACACTCTCTATGCCCGACGTTAACAAGAGTACTAATCTCTTGCGGACGCCACTTGCTTTTTATATTTTTATATAAATGAACAGCAAGTCAAGTGTTATTAAGAACAACACCAATTAGCTATATATCCTATCTATATAATATTTTTAAACCAATACGCTTTAAAACCAATACGCTTTAAAACCATTCTATTTAATTCAAAAGTAAAATAAATTTAATCTCTTGAAAAATAATAAATAAACACCGATAAATAATACTAATTTAGATTTTACTTATCTATCAAACCCCTTATTGATGTATTAATTTAAATTTATTTTGTGTACTAGGGCGTGTTGACTTTTCGTGATTGATTTTGCAGCAGTATGCTTGGTATTTAGGCAAGGCAGCGCCTATGCAGTGTGGTTGTTCCCCATAAATAGGCGATAACGCAGGAGCAGTTATCGAGCCCGCTAGGTTACAAACCTCGCGCCGCGATTAAATCGTCCCTAGGTTGAACAAATTTCAATCCACAAAGGTCAACACGCCCTAGAGCAATCATGTTTTATTACAGTCACACTTAGTTACAAACTACGGCAGTTGTTCGTTTTCATTCACTTGTACCCAGCTTAATTAAATCATAAACTCCATGAGTTAATTAAAAATGGATAAAAAAATGAAACTCACAAAAATTGCTCTAGCCGTTTTACTCACTACAGGCCTGGCTGCTTGTAATAGCACAGATACAACAGATAAAAATACACAAGCCGCAGCGAGTGTACTCCCAGGTATTACACTTATAGAATCAGTTACAGCAAATGCAGCTGAGATTAATATCCCATATAAAAAATACCAACTAGCCAATGGCCTGACGGTGATTGTTCATGAAGATCATTCAGATCCTTTAGTTCATGTGGATGTGACGTATCATGTTGGTTCAGCCCGTGAAGAGCTTGGTAAATCAGGTTTTGCCCATTTTTTTGAGCATATGATGTTTCAAGGCTCTGAAAATGTAGCGGATGAAGAGCATTTTAAAATTATCACTGAAGCCGGTGGTACGCTAAATGGTACGACTAACTCAGATCGCACTAACTATTTTGAAACAGTACCGGTAAATCAGTTAGAAAAAATGTTGTGGTTAGAAGCTGACCGTATGGGTTTTTTACTTGATGCTGTAACGCAAGAAAAGTTTGAAGTACAACGAGAAACAGTTAAAAATGAACGTGGCCAACGTGTAGATAATCGCCCGTATGGTCGTTTAAATGAACGCGTGTCACAAGCTCTTTACCCAGACGGTCACCCATATTCTTGGCCGGTAATTGGTTTTATGGACGATTTAAATCGCGTCAATGTTAACGATCTCAAAGCATTCTTTTTACGTTGGTATGGTCCAAATAACGCAACTATTACAATTGGTGGTAATATCAGCGCGGAAGAAGTATTACCGTTAGTTAGCAAATATTTTGCACCGATCCCGCGTGGACCAGAGGTTGATAATGCAGAAAAACGAGCGGTAACTCTTGATGCTGATCGTTATATTTCAATGGAAGATAAGGTTCACTTACCATTGTTGAGTATTAATTATCCAACAGCCTATGCACGTCACGAAGATGAAGCACCACTTGATATACTCGCTGAGATTATTGGTGGCGGTAATAATTCAATCTTATATAAAAACTTAGTAAAAACCCAACTTGCAGTACAGGCGGGCGTTAGCCACCCATGTCGTGAGCTTGCATGTTCATTAAGTATCTATGCTTTACCAAATCCAGCATCAGGAAAAACACTGGCTGATATGGAAAAAATTGTTCGTGATTCATTTACTGAGTTTGAACAACGCGGTGTAACGCAAGATGACTTAGATAAAGTGAAAGCAAAAATAGAATCGGGTGCAATTTTTGGATTGCAAAGCGTCTCAGGTAAAGTCTCTCAGCTTGCAGCATTTGAAACCTTCACGGGTAACCCTAATTACATTAAAGATGACATCGCTCGCTATAATAGCGTTACAAAAGCGGATGTAATGCGTGTATTTAATGAATATGTTAAAGACAAATTTGCAGTGATCATGAGTGTAGTGCCTGAAGGGCAACCTCAGTTAATTGCAGCTAAAGATAATTTCACTCCAATCTCTCATGATTTCGGTGGTCCATCATCAACAAGTGCAGACGACTTAGTTGCTCGTAAGGCAGTTGATACATTTGATAGAAGTAAACAACCAACGGCAGGTAAAAACCCAGCTGTGGATGTACCTACATTATGGCAAACCACGACCAACAATGGGATTGCGGTATTAGGAACTCAAAGTACTGAAACGCCAACGACTTCTTTACTTATTAAAGTGCCTGGTGGCCAATATAACGAGCAAGCTAAAAAAGTGGGACTTGCTTCTGTGACCGCCGCATTGTTAAGTGAATCAACACAAAATTATACAACAGAGGAAATGAGTAACGCGCTTGAAAAACTTGGAAGCAGCATTCGTATCTCTGCAAATAGCACGCACACAAATATATTTGTTTCAAGCTTAACAAAAAACCTTGATGCGACTTTAGCTTTGGTTGAAGAGAAGTTATTTAATCCAGCTTTTAGTGAAGATGATTTTAATCGTAACAAACAACAAAGCATCCAGAACATTCAACATGCAATGAAAGATGCAGGTTATTTAGCAAGTAACGCGTACAGTAAATTGCTTTATGGCAATAGCATTGCAGCATTGCCAAATGGTGGCACGTTAGAAAGTTTAGCCGCTATTAACCTTGATGATGTAAAAGGGTTTTATCAATCAAACTTTAAACCTCAGGGCAGTGAAGTAATCGTAGTATCTGATTTAGATCAATCTGCATTACAAGGCAAAATCAAAAATACGCTAGATAATTGGCAAGGCAAAGCGCCTGTATCTACAGCTAAGTTTGAAGAGCCAAAAATTGCAGGAAATGTAATCTACTTAGTAGATAAACCAGATGCACCTCAGTCTGAAATTCGCATTGGTAAGCGCGGTATGATTGAAGACATAACTGGTGAGTTCTTTAAATCTAACCTAATGAACTTTGCAATTGGTGGCAATTTTAATAGTCGTATAAACTTAAATTTACGCGAAGATAAAGGTTACACCTACGGTGCACGTACGCGTTTTTGGGGCGATGCAACATCAGGTGGTTTTACAGCATCTGCTGCAGTACGTGCAGACTCTACAGCAGCCTCTATTGTTGAATTTACTAATGAGCTAAATAATTATGCTCAAAATGGTATTACAGATGATGAGTTGAGCTTTATGCGTCAAGCGATCAATCAAAAAGATGCGCTTAAATATGAAACACCTAATGCTAAGCTAGGTTTCCTTGCTCAGATATTGGAACATGATTTACAGCCAAGCTTTGTTAAAGACCGTAATGAGATCGTAAGCACAATAAGCAAAGACGAAATTAACGCGTTGGCTGCAAAGCATTTAAATACCAAAGAGATGGTTTACTTAGTAGTAGGCGATGCTAAGACACTTAAACCTCAGCTAGAAAAACTGGGTATGAAAGTAGTTGATTATACTTTTTAAACTAAGTAGTCATTCGTATACCTAAACCACCTCAATATGCGAATTCTGCATCTTGAGGTGACTTGGGTACAGTAATAAAAAGGCAGCCTTTCGCTGCTTTTTTATTATCTCAATTTAAGTGACAAAAACTTATCCTAATCGCATTAAGATTAGAGGGATTACTACCGTATAAGGAGATTAGATCCAAATCGATTTACAGTAAGTAAGTAAGCAAAAAAAAGCCAGTCATAGACTGGCTTAGTGATGAAGAGGGCGTGTATTAGTTACAATAGTTACCATCAACAAATGTTAAGTCATTAACGTGTGAAGGGCCATCCATTACAAATGTTGCTACCGCTGTATTTTGGTCTAGTTTGAAGATGTTTGCATTTTCACCTTTTACACGACCAGATACATAGATAGTTCCGTCAGTGGCAATAGCAATACCGGATGCTTGTGCAACGCCATGCTCACCCACTAATGCAAGTTCCATAGCGCCTTCATCAAGGGTATACAACGCTTTACCCGTTAATACATACAATACGTTGTTATCAGCAGAGTAAGCGATATCACCATCAGCGAACGAATCACCAGGGAATGTTAATTTACCCAAAACTGTTTTATCACCCGTTTCGATATTAAAGTCATACATGTACGTTTTGCTCGTTGCACGTAAGTTCATGCCATCAGCGCTCATTGCAGAGCGGTAGATAGGGTATGACGTAGCAGATGCAACAAGTGCTTGTTCGTTAGTGGCAAGGTCAAGTGACAGGATTTGTGACGCTTTAGTCGACTTATCTAACTGCTCCATGAAGTACAACACGCCATCATGTGATGCAATGTTTGATGCTGTATTAGATAAACCGGCAACAGTAGAGTACGTGTTATCTTGTGTATCGAAATGGTAAACAAACCCGTCTTCGTTAGAGCCAAAGTTATTAATACCGTATAAGCCTGATGCGCATGTTGCAGTTACTTTTACATCATCAATAAATGCACCCAGCTTATCAGAATCACCCGCACCTACAAATTTCAGCTCAGTTGCTGTTGAACTTGCTTTTACAGTGTACGTGAATTTTTTCCAGCCTTTCGTTGTTGCATTTAGAGTGTCAAGTAACTGGCCATCCCAATAAACTTCAGCTTCATTTGTTGTTTCGTTACCGTTTATACGTGCTGAGTAATAAAAGCTTACTTCATAGCTGTGGTTTTCTTCAGTAACAAGTGTTTGAAATGCACTGTAGTTAGCCGTTGAGTCAAGCTCGATGTATTTAGTACCATGTTGGGCTGCAACAATGTTAAGTGCATTTGTTTGGATTTCAAATTTAGCGTTAGCTGAGCGCTGCCATCCAGAAAGATCATCTAACAAGCTCCAAGAGCCAGAGAAGTCTGCAGTGTCTTCGAAAGAACCGTTTGCAACTAGATTAGGGCCGGCCATTGTCAATGTTGACGCAAGTAATAAAGGTAGAGCTGCAAACTTAAAGGTTGGTTTTTTCATGGTATTTCTCCTGCCAGACTAATAAATCTGATTTTGTTAACAATTTAATTACTTAATATAGTACTATTGTGCTGTATCTTTAAGTGTTGGTCAAATGTTAAACATGGTTGTTTTCGCAATAATAAGGGTTTATTTTATTTTTTGACTAAACACTCTATCTGAAACAGTAGGTTAGAGAGGGCAAAAAATATAAAAAGAATAGTGTGTTTTTATAGGCAATTAAGCAAGGGAGAATAACGAGTGAGCCATTAGGATGGGCTGTTTAATATACACTGGTTATTAGTAACTAAATAATGTTGAACTTTGCTTAACCTGTTGCGGGTAGGGTCGGTGTGAGAGTCGCTTGAGTTTGATGTTTTGTGCAATGCTTATATACGTTGTTAGTATAATTATACTAAGGCGAACAGGTAAAGGTACGTAAATATCTTTACCTGATTGAATCAAAGGGTCGTGTTATCTTTTGTTTGGATCAGCTCAATGGCGTAGCCATCAGGATCTTTTACAAAAGCAATTTCAGTCGTGCCACCTTTTACAGGGCCAGGCTCTCGGCTAACATTACCACCCGCGGCTTTTATATCTGCGCAGGCTTTATAAATGTCGTCAAACTCAATCGCGATATGACCATATGCATTGCCTAAGTCGTAGTTGTCTGTATCCCAGTTGTAGGTTAGCTCTAACACAGTGTTATCTTTTTCATCGCCATAGCCTACAAAGGCAAGCGTGTAACGGTATTCTTGGTTATCAGCACGACGTAATTCTTTCATGCCCAATACTTGAGTGTAAAACGCAATGGATTTGTCTAAATCAGCGACCCGTAACATGGTATGTAATAAACGCATTTAAGCATCCTTATTTTGTATTTAAATTATTTTAATAACATCAAATCCATAACTTATAGTTCAGAGCTCTGAATTCTTCGTGTTCTTAAAATATCAATAATTCGATTATAAATAATACCTGAGAGCATGACAGTATCATTACCATTAGTATTTATAAATTGCACAACAACAGTGTCGATATCTTTATGATAACGCGCAATGCTTGAATACCCTAAAACCCAGCCTGTATGCTCATATTCGTAAAGCGAAGCATATAATACTTGCTCTTCAAAGGTGAAAAATGTGCCGTTATTTAATGCAAGTATAAAGCGGCCCACATCGTTAGCAGTAGCAACATAGCCTTGATCAAGTGTTTTAAAATCATTCTTATAGCCAACATAATAGCCACTCATTAGCTGATCTGTATTTACGTCATTAATAGAAGCAAACGTATTCGTTAAGCCATTAGGAATTAATATTTCAGCTTTAATAAATAGATTGTGATCATAACCCAGCACATTAGACATGATCCTACGCAGTAGTAGGTAATTGGTATTTGAATAACCGTAATCAGTATCGGGGCTAAAATCAGCAGGAGTGTCTAGTATCAAGGCTAAGGGATCAGGGTATGAAACTGACCAATCATAGTTAGGTGTATCTGTGTAATTAGCTATACCACTGCGATGTTGTGCCATCATGCGCAGTGTGATTTTATCTGCGTTTTCTATTCGGCCATTTAACGAGGGTAGATAGTCAGCCAGGGTTTTATCCACATCAATAAGCCCAGCACCAGCCAATTTAGTTAATGCCGATGCGTCATACAGCTTACGAATGCTGCCAATTTTAAACAATGCGTGAGCGTAGGCAGCTATTTTTTTATCTCGATCATGCCAGCCTTGCACAAAATATTCAGGTTGTTGCCCTGATTTTTGAACATAGACAATAATGCCATCCATCCCTTGCTCAATAGCATCGATTGTTTGATCTTGAACGGTCGTGGGCAAAGGGGATAAATAATATAAAGCAAACTTCCAAGGGGCAAAAAAGTAGATGCTAGTGAGGGTAACAATCAGAGCAGTAATACGCATAAGTGTGAGCGTTTTTTTGTTCTTTAATGGCATCATTGTATTCCCGCTTCATTTATTATTTTAGTGTGTGGATGACGTTACTTAATGTACTAGACATAGCTTTATCAGCTATTGATGGCACGAACTTAGTAACAGCAATGCCTAGGGCGTGTTGACCTTTGTGGATTGAAATTTGTTCAATCTAGAGGCGATTTAATCGCGGCGCGAGGTTTGTAACCTAGCGGGCTCGATAACTGCTCCTGCGTTATTCTACTGGCTCACATCCATGTGAGAATAAGTAAAAACCGAGCAAAGCTTCCGCGTCCTGCTCACGCCCCTTACCTACATCCGTGTAGGTAACAAAGAGTTAATCGCCCCTAGGAGAACCCTTTGGGCAGCGCATGTTTGGCATTTATACTGCGTTATCGCCTATTTATGGGGAACAACCACACTGCATAGGCGCTGCCTTGCCTAAATACCAAACATACTGCTGCAAAATTAATCACGAAAGGTGAACACGCCCTAGCGACACTGCTGCACAGCTATAAGAGTTGTGATTGTTAAAGGGTATCTTTACTTCTTAACCTTGCCCTTAAGAACATAGATCTCGCCCTCAAAACTCCCCTGAATTGTCAACCCTTGTCCCGCCAGCTCCTTCAGATATTCTATATGATCTTCAGTGATATGCTGACCCGGAACCAACAGTGGAATGCCCGGTGGATAGGGCGTAACTAAGCCGGCACAAATACGGTTGTTGCTTTTGCTAATAGGCACAGATTCGCGCTCTCCATAGAAAGCATCGCTTGGAATACACGCCAAATCTATGGCGGGTAAACTCTCTGGTAAACGAGAGCGTCTCGTCGATGTTGACAGTTTTACCTTACCGCTGTCGAGCTTCTTTAGCGCATTGTACAGACGAATGATCTTTGAACGCGTGCCGCCAAGCGTGAGTAAAACCAAGATGGTGCTGTGAGTGTACTTCTCTATTTCTAGGCCAATTTCATCTAACAGAAATTTATGAATATCTTTTAATGAATAAGGTAATTCGCTAATGTCGATGAGAATTTTTAGTGGATCGTGGCCCATGTTATCGCCACTAAAGTGCGGAAATATTTCCATAAAGTCTTGCTTACCTAGCACTTTAATGTGGTTGAGCGAGGCCATCTGTTGTTTAAATTCTTCCACGTGGTTCAACAAGGCATTAAGCAATTTATAGCCTTCCATCTCCAATTGCTTTTGGCACACGTCAAGCGACGCTATCAGCTGATACTTTGGCGATGTGCTGGCGTAAATACTGTAAATTTCTCGAAAGAAATCGGCATCGAAATCAGGATCGTTTACATGAATATAAGACGCCTGAGAAAACGCCGATACCACTTTATGCGCTGAATGGGTGATATAGTCCGCCCCAGCATGAATAGCAGAATAATAACGTAAGCTAGGGTGAAAAAGAGAGTAAGCGAACCAGGCTTCATCGATAAACACTTTAATACCATGTTGATGGGCAAACTCTACCACTTGTTTTAAATCGCTCAGTAGGCCATCGTAGGTGCAACCAGTGAGAACCAGTAATTTAGCATCGGTGTTCTGTTCTATCGCTTGTTTAATGTCGGCCAACGACGGCGGCGCGAAGATGCCATATTTAGGGTTTAAAATGCTCGACAAATAAATAGGGAAACTGGCTGATTGCAAGATGCCATAATGCACAGATTTATGACAATTGCGGTCGATAATCACTTTATCGCCCTTGCGCAGCAGCGTCTGCAAGATGATTTTATTTGAGGTTGACGACCCGTTCGTCACGAAATAAGTATGCTTAACCTCAAATGTTGCCGCAGCGGACTCCTGAGCCCGACCAATGGTGTTTGTGCTATCTGACAATGAACCTAACGAGTCAACCGACACCGACAGGTCGCCAACGAATACATTGCGGCCATAAAACTGATAAAAATCTTTGATATAAGGGGAGTTTCTAAAACTAGAACCGCCACTATGTCCAGGTGTATGCCATGAGTCGTTAGATTCGCCAACATAACGGCGATACGCCGTCCAGAATGGGGTCTCTGCTCGGTCATCAAAGTCGTTGATCATATAACCTAAAATCGCTTCTGGATCAGAAATCACCTCATCTTTAAAGAAAAATGATTCGATCTCCCCCGACTCGTTGACTATCTCCAGTCCTTTAGTATCGTCACCGATAACATAAACCGGCAATTCAAGGCGGATCCCTTTTAACTGCTCGATAAAGCGGCTATACGTTCGTTCGCCAACTTTGTTGTGTACATCCCAACTGAGAACAACGGCCTGAATATCACCATCTTCCTCAACACATTCCAATGCTTGCTTAAGTTCAAGACGTTCAATTATATCAATATGAACATCACTTCGTTCAAAATTAGGGATCGTTTTCGACAGATTCGTAGAAAGCTCTTGCAAGGTGGCAGGGTCTTGCTCAATTAACAAGATACGAAGTAAAGGTAACATAGGCGTTTTCGCAATAGAATTTCATAATGCTCAACAGCATAACGAAAGGAATGAGACTTGTGAAATTAATACTTTTAAAATGTTTCATTAATTATGCTATTTCACTAACACGCCACGCAGGTGTAACGCCCATGGAGTATGAGCCAATGGTGCACATCAACTTTAAATTATTTATGTACAACTTTTTCAAGTTTTTGTTCAACCGCAGCAACATCTTTATCCATAGCAAGTTTTGTACGATTAAATAGACGGAAAATATGCGTATTTACGGCTTTAGTTAGCCAGCCATAGAATGATTAAGGTAGATATAAAAATATGTCTAATTGTACAAGGCTGGTTTGTGCCAGTAGCACACGGTCAATAATGTGATGTATGAAGTCTAGATTTAGCTTTATGTCACAATAAGAGCTTTATGCTGTAAGTCGTAAGCATTAAGTTTACTGAGTGTTAAATTAAGCGACGTAGGTTGGATTGAAGATAACGAAACTCAACGAAACAATATTCAACCAAATTAGCACCAGTATTTAGCATTATCGGTTGTTTTAAATCAGCTCAGATAAGCTGCTCAGTAATATGGTGTCTGAAGGCAAGGTTTGACCCCCTCGATTCTTTGAGATCATTTTTTCATTTAGTCTGTCTGACTTAAAGGTATAGGTAATTCACTTGTTATGCATTTGGCGTAATTATTCAATATGCCCAAGTAAAATGTATTTAGACTGCAGTGGTATTTCCTTATATCTAGAGAAACGAATGTCATATTTAAAATACTTATCTTATTCATTAGCACTATCTTTATTTTGTATTACTCACCTCACAGCCATTGCTCAAACGACAGAATCACCTGATCGCAGTTATACTGGCTTTGAAGATGTGGATGTGGCGCAACCAAAATGGGAGTATGGTTTAGCCACGGGTGTTATCGACACACCTAACTACCCTTCGTCATCGGAGCGAAACTTTACACCGCTAGCACTTCCTTATTTCATTTATCGTGGAGATACTTTTCGAATAGGAGAAGAAGGTGCAAGAGCTGTTGTAGTAGAAGAGCAGAAATTCGAACTTGATTTGTCCATAGATGGAGCCTTAGCTGCGGATGCTGACAATAACTCCCTTCGTGATGGTATGCCAGAGCTCGATTTTTTATTTGAAGTTGGACCGCAATTAATTTATCGGCTAAGAGATGTCAACTTTACAAAAGGGGGGAAAGGCAGATTGAATTTAAGATTGCAATTACGTAGCGTATTTTCAACCGATTTTGAGTCCATTGATAGCCGTGGTTATGTATTCGAACCGGAAATATCTTACCAACAACGAAACGTACTGTTTAACAATACTGCAATGGACGCCTCATTAAGCTTGATGTTTGCTTCTAACAAGTTACAAGATTATTTTTACGGTGTGTCTCCTGAATTTGTAACAATTGATAGGGCTGCTTTTGATGCATCTAGTGGTTATTTAGGCGCCGAACTATCTGCAGGAGTATCCTTTCCTATTTATGACAATATTAGGGGCTTTGCTGGAGGTAGTATCAATTTCCATCATGGCGCAGCAAATCAAAACAGTCCACTATTTGAAAAGGATGTTACCTACAGTGTTGGGGCCGGATTAGTTTGGCGTGTTGGTAAGAGTGTTCTGCTAGCCAAGTAGATAGGTTGACTTGATAAAGAAGCTAACACCTTTTGGCTTCATCTATCATATGAACATATTCGCTAGGATCAGTTGAACGTTCGAGGTGAGATTTTAAGCTAAAAGGTCACATATGAACATTATTTCTCCAAAAAATCGATAGACGAACACTATTCCTTAAACAACACTTAACTGCGATGAAAAGGATGTTACCTACAGTGTTGGGGTCGGATTAGTTTAGCGTGTTGGTAAGAGTGTTCTGCTAGCCAAGTAGATAGGTTGACTTGGTAAAGAAGCTAACACCTTTTGGCTTCATCTATCATATGAACATATTCCTTAAACAATACTTAACAGCGATTAAAACTTAAGATGGGTGTCATCTTAAATTCATCACTTAACAGCGATTAAAACTTAAGATGGGTGTCATCTTAAATTCATCACGCAACGACGCAGGACTTGTTCAACACCCAGGATAGGTGTCGGCTTCGCGACACCGATCCTTATTTGTTAGCATTTTTGGTTTAATACACTCGTCAATTCGTCAACAGAAACGTCTAAATAATCAGGTCGTCTCACATTTATATTTAACGAGTATATATGTTGATTGAACTCAAATTTTCTTGTTTGAGGCTCACTATCATTTTGCTTGGCTCTTTCAATTACTTGAGCAATATTCAAGCTAGACTCATTTAAAACAGAACATAAAAGCTCGAAAGATTCCAACGTTATGAAATATATATTCTCCATTGGGATTATTGCTCGTTTAGCAATATTCTCTTTTAAAATATCAATTTTATCGCCTGCTATCGATTCATAGAAAACCTTACCATTACTAAGAAAAAGTTCTTTGTAGGTTACTACCAACACATAATTTTTATCTTTAAACTTTGGTAGAGAGTCGCTCTGGAGTTCTAGTAAGTTGTTGTTGACCTCATATGCTTGTTTAATTGCTTTTAAGGCACTAGTTTTTACTTTACCTAATATCACACTTGGATTATCTGAAACTTTGCCTAAGTATGGTAATTCAACAGCTTTAGCATCAATGAAAACATTATAATCACTACCTGAAATTAAATAATCAACCAGATTTGATCTTTTAGGAAGTTGCTTTTTTAATGAGTGCTCAGAAATATAAGTTTCATTTGAATAGTTTAAGCCTTTAGTTAAGTGACTTTCAAAAATTTTACCGAAACTATCCATAAACCACTCTGGATTTTCAGATTTTAAACTATTGTATATAAAATTCTCTATGCACCGAATAAACACATAAACATTAACGCATATATACTTGTCGTTATGCTTAATAAATGGGTAGTTTAAAAATGATGTTTGCTCATAGTATTCAGCATAACTACCTTTTGATTCATTATCTTCTATGACTCTACTTCTTATTTTACGAAGGTCTATTGAAAGACAATTTAAAACTCGATCTAAGTCATTTTTTTCAATTCGATCAAAGATAGGTGAAAAATCATTTAGTCTAATGATTTGTCTATTGGCAACGAGAGCATGGATTGCAATACAGCATTGATGAAACAATACGCAATCAATACCAGTGTTTTCTTTAAACTTAACTCTTAACCTATGATTTTTTTCTAAAGCAGAAAACATCATATTGATTGATGCAAAATGAGTAACAGAAAACGAATGTTGATAAATAAATTGCTGATACGCCATATTTCTCATGAAATTGTGTACATGTGTACCATCACCAGGCATTCGTACTAAAGCACCTAAATCATGAGTTAGTTGTAATATTTTATTGAACTTTATACTTGTCAAATGTTCAATAATTGATGGATAGTCTCTATTTTCAATAAAGCTCCACTTAATCAGGAGCATAATTAACCACGGGTGCCTACGGATTCTATCTATATCATTTTCTTCAGGTACATTCATATATCGAACAAGGTTTTCTAATAAATCAATAGGATCGTGTTTTCTTAGTAGACTTTTAATTTTTTTAGACTTTCTTGCGTAACTCAATTCACAATTCCTCGATACCTAAAATTGTGGGTTATACTGTGTAGCGAAGCGGAACGTAACCCACTGTTTCAGTTGCGTTTAAGTAACTTGTGTACGCCCGATATGGGCATTGACTTATGAGGTGAAAGTCCTCTGTAGGAAGATCACCGTTTAAATAACACACTGTTATTAAACGATAGACACTCGCAAATGGCAAGGGCTAAATCGCGAGAGATAGTCTGGAGGAAGCCGCTAGCATTCTTTATGAAACAAAGATGACACCCACTCTAAAGTTTGTATTTTTTATATTTTGCACTAACTTTTAATTAGTGCGAAAAACAAACAAGGTGTCCTATGGCTATCGCAAGAAAGCGTCAAATAAGCTTGGTTGATACAAAATACTATCATTGTATTTCTCGCTGTGTACGCCGAGCATTTTTATGCGGTGAAGACCGCTTTACAGGGAAGTCTTATGAGTACCGCAGAGGGTGGGTTGAAGAGAAACTACTGAGTCTAGCCAAGGTATTTTGTATTGATATATGTGCTTATGCAGTAATGAGTAACCACACGCACTTAGTGCTCTATGTTGATGATAAAAAAGCAAAGAGGCTGAATGATAAAGCCATTATTATCCGCTGGCATAAACTCTGTAAGGGCACTTTGCTTACTCAAAAATATATGCAAGGTGAAAAGCTAAGTAAAACAGAGCGCATATTTTTTTAATCAAACAGTGAACCAATACCGTGAGCGCTTAGCACAGTAAAAAAGGACAGGCACACATTTTTTGATGGGTGGTGTGGGGGCTGGAGGTTAGAGACCTCCGGCTACCCGATTATATTTTTTTTGCGACAATTTTGTACGATGCTTTATCTATTTCTGTAAGGTATATTTTAGTATTTGGAAAATATTGGCGAATAATGGCTATAAGTACCTTTCGCTTATTTATTGGCATTTTAAAGCCAATATATACGTTATCAAGAGCATCAGGAGAATAATGGTGCAAACCCCGTGTACCACTTATAAAACGTAACTCACCTTCATACTTCCATTGTTCATGCTTAAATTGCATAGCACTAAAATATTGTTCGTTTACAAAAGGAACATAATCGACTGGATTAACTACATGTGATTCAGTTACATAATCAACTTTACAGTATCCAATTTTGCTATCGGGATTTAATTCTTTAGTTGAATTGAGAAAGTTTGACGCAGAAAACTGTAAACAGAAACCAGTAAAACCCACGCCATAGTGTGACCACATTAGAATATTTTCACTATGTGGCACATCGTCTGGTAAATCTAAAGAAGTTGAAAATATATTCAGAGAGTTTAACAAATCCGAATGTTCATTCTTAACGTGTTCGATAGCCAATTCAAATTTTTCACAAAACCCTTTAGGATCTTGCTGATAGGTTTTATTAGCTAATTCTAAAGCTTCTGCCTCAGAAATATTCAACACCTTTTTCCTATCGATTGCAGCGGCGTTTATGTATTGAACAATTTTATCACATTCTTCTTTAGGGACTTCGTATCGGACCGATACTTCAAATGGATCATTCAAAGAATCTAAATCGGAAAACCAGACCGTTTGATCAGCTAAAGCTGATAGTGAATTTTCATTGAATGAAGCAAATTTATACAACCTATCTGTTGGAAACACCATACTTACCTCAAAAAATATAACACTTTATCAGAGGACACTTTCCCTATTTTAGAGAGAAAACATCCTTATTTTATGTACTTCTATTAATAGCAAATAGTGTAACTTATTGCCAACTATAAATATTATGCTTACTGTAGCTTATATTAACATGTACAAAAGAGGAAAGTATCCTCTTATTATGACTAAGTTAATGACCTCTGATCGCTCAAAGCAGTCACTAATTTACTCTGTTTTATCTTTAAACTCACACAAGTCTTCAATAATACAGCTGCCACATTTAGGCTTACGCGCTACACAGGTATAACGTCCGTGCAGTATGAGCCAATGGTGCACGTCTACTTTAAATTCTTTTGGGACTACCTTTTCAAGCTTTTGCTCAACGGCTACTACATCTTTACCCATGGCGAGTTTAGTACGGTTTGAAACACGAAAAATATGTGTGTCTACCGCTATTACGGGCCAGCCGAAGGCGGTGTTGAGCACTACATTCGCAGTTTTACGGCCAACGCCGGGTAGGGCTTCTAGGGCTTCGCGATTTTCAGGCACAATACTATTATGTTGATTGACGAGAATTTCACACATTTTATAAACGTTGGCGGCTTTTGAATTAAATAAACCGATAGTTTTAATGTAATCACGCAGTGTATCGTGACCTAAATCTAAAATAGCTTGTGGTGTATTGGCCACCGGAAACAGCTTACGTGTGGCTTTATTTACGCCCACATCGGTTGCTTGCGCTGATAGCGTTACTGCAACAAGTAGCTCAAACGGGCTTGAATATTCAAGCTCGGTTTCTGGATGTGGGTTATCGTCGCGCAGGCGCGTGAGTATTTGGTGACGTTTTTCTTTATTCATGCAACTTAAACGCATTATAAAATAATGCGCTTCCCCTTAAGTTAAACTGGTGACCCTTGCTCGCGGCCCTTTTTCTGGCTCTGGTGGAGCAACTTGCTTTGATTTTATTTGTGCGTCAATCACATTTTTAGCGGCGATCAGTAAACCTAAGCCTAAAAATGCGCCGGGTGGTAAAATAGCTAACAAAAATTGGTTATCAAAACTAAAAATTTCAATACGTAAAACGGATGCCCATGGGCCAAGTAATAAATCAGCACCATCAAATAGAGTGCCTTGGCCGATTAATTCACGCATGGCGCCTAAAACAACTAGCACAACCATAAACCCTAAGCCCATCATTAGGCCGTCAAACGCTGATAAATGCACAGGATTTTTAGAGGCATACGCTTCAGCGCGGCCAATAATGGCGCAGTTAGTGACAATCAATGGGATGAAGATCCCCAATGACTGATACAAACCAAATGTGTATGCGTTCATTAATAATTGAATAATCGTTACAAATGCAGCAATGATCATCACAAAAACAGGGATACGAATATCTTTTGGTACCCAATTTCTCACGGCTGAAATAGTAACGTTTGAGCCCACAAGTACCAGTAATGTGGCTAAGCCAAGCCCTAGCGCATTGGTAATTGTGGAGGTGACTGCCAGTAATGGGCATAAACCGAGAAGTTGAACGAGAGCAGGGTTGTTTTTCCACATGCCTTCGTTGATTAGTTCTTTTAACGGGTTATTTGTTTGACTCATAGTTGACCTGCCAAGCATGCGTTTTCTGCCGCAAAAACGTCATCAAAGTGTTGTTGAGCGAATAGCACTGCGTCTTTCACTGAACCTACAACGGCGCGAGGGGTGATGGTAGCGCCTGTAAACTGGTCGAAGTTACCACCGTCTTTTTTTACGGCCCAACGGTTATCGTCTGTGCTTAACACTGTTTGGTCTTTGAAAACGGTGATCCACGGTGATTTTCTAAGTTCTATTTTATCCCCTAAACCGGGCGTTTCTTCATGCTTTGTTACACGCACGCCTGCGATTTCACCATTGGCAAATACCGCGGTTAATAAATGTATATTTCCGCTATAGCCCTTAGGCGTAACGTGGCGCATAACGAGTGCAATGTTTTGGCCATTTTTACGCGCGCGATACACGGTTTGCGAGTCACGTGCGCTGAGTAAATCATTCTCGATTAGTGCACAATCTTCGTAGAGGGCATTATCATATAAGTGGGCATCAAGCACTTCTTGCAGTTGTGAAGAGAGCTGTTTGCGCTCTTGCTCTGCAATGCTGTCTTTGGTTAAGCTAAAAATAGTGGCGACTGCACCTGTGGTTAACAGTGCAAACAAGGCTAAAATGGCGCCATTTTTTCCCATCGACGATAAAATCATTTATTTACCCCGTGTCCGTAAGTGCGTGGTTGGGTGTAGTAATCAATTAATGGTACCGCCATATTAAGCAGTAATACGGCAAACGCCATGGCATCAGGAAAACCACCAAAAGTACGAATTAAATACACCAATAAACCAATAAATGCGCCGTAAATTAAACGCCCGCGATTTGTTGTGGCGGCCGATACGGGATCAGTTGCAATAAAAAAAGCCCCCATCATTGTCGCGCCACTAAATAAATGAAATACCACTCCAGGCTCGGTGCCAGGGGATGCGATATAACCTATCGCACTGCATACGCTAAGCATGGCAATTATACCAACAGGAATATGCCAATTAATTATTTTTGCTTTAATTAGGTATAAACCACCGACTAAGAAACCAAGGTTAACCCATCCCCAACCAAGGCCTGTCCATTGGTTGAATAGTGGGTTTTGCATACTCTCTGACACGGTTAATCCGTGGGCTACGTCGGTTTTTATCGTATCAAGCGGTGTGGCCATTGTTACGCCATCAACGCCAACACGCATCTGATCTAGGCTGAAACCACTGCTCGTAAAACCATTAAAAATCAGTGCTAGCTGTTGGCTTAAGTCGATTGATTTACCAAGTAATTCGTTAACGGGGAGCCAGCTTGTCATTTGCACAGGGAAAGAGATAAGCAATAGCACATACGCAGCCATAGCGGGGTTAAATAAATTAAAACCAAGGCCACCATAAAGCTGTTTGACAATAACGATAGCGAAAAAGCAACCTATTACAATTACCCACCATGGGGCTAATGGCGGAATGCTTAGGGCTAACAACACGCCAGTTAACCATGCACTACCATCACTAAGTGCAGGCCAAATAGCGCGCTTGCGAATACGCATAATGATAGCTTCACACACACTGACGGTCACTAACGCTAAAATAAGTTGAATTAAGACACCAGTACCAAAAAAATACAGTTGGGCAATAAGTCCAGGAATGCAGGCTAAAATCACCGTGAGCATTAATCTGCTGAGTGATTTATGGCTGTGGCTATGGGGCGAGCTGGCCATAGTTAGCTTCATGACTTATCACTTCCTTCTTTTAGTAGTTTTTTTGCTTTAGCACGCGCAATGGCGGCAGCTACAGCGGCTTTTTTCTTCTCTTGAGCTGTTGTTAATTCAGGTTTTTCTTTTACGGGTGCTTGAGCTTCTATATTTTGCTCGAATGTTGCGGATGTTTCACTTGTCTCAGTTTGAGGATTTGCCTCATCAGCTTGCTCCTTCGCGGCTTTTTTAGCTTTAGCACGTGCAATGGCAGCAGCTATTGCCGCTTTTTTATCATCCACTGGTGTATTTTCTACTGTTTCTTCTTCTTCAGTATTTACCTTTTCTGATGCAGCGAGTTGCTCAGCTTTTTTAGCTTTAGCACGCGCAATGGCGGTAGCTATTGCGGCTTTCTTGTCATCAACGGGTGTGTTTTCTACTGTTGCTTCTTCAGTATTTACCTTTTCTGATGCAGCGAGTTGCTCAGCTTGCGCTGCTTTTTTAGCTTTAGCACGCGCAATGGCGGCGGCCACGGCCGCTTTCTTGTCATCCGCTGGTGTTTTTTCTACTGTCGTTTCTTCAGTATTATTATTCTCTGATGCAGCGAGTTGCTCTGCTTGCGCGGCTTTTTTAGCTTTAGCGCGCGCAATGGCGGCAGCTACAGCCGCTTTTTTATCATCAACAGGAGCATCCTCGGTGGTTGTTGATGCATCAGCTTGTGCGGCTTTTTTAGCTTTAGCGCGCGCAATGGCGGCAGCTACAGCCGCTTTTTTGTCATCAACAGGGGCATCCCCGGTAGTTGTTGATGCATCAGCTTGTGCGGCTTTTTTAGCTTTAGCGCGCGCAATGGCGGCAGCCACAGCAGACTTTTTGTCATCAACAGGGGCATCTGAATGTGTAGCCTCATTAGTATCAGCGGCTTTTTGTTCTTTATAAAGACGCGCTTGCTCTTTACGTGCGGCACGCTCTTTTGCTACTTCGCTATTATCAGGCTCTAGCTGATCGCCTTGTTTTTTTGCTTTAGCGCGAGCAATTGCAGCGGCAACAGCCGATTTTTCATCGTCTTTTGCGGGCTTATTACTTACGCGAGCTAACGCATCGGCTATCTTTTGTTTTTCATCGGCTGATTTTTCGGTGGCAGGTTTACGCTTATGACGGTTTTTTCGGGCTTCTTGTTCGCGTTCTAATCGGGCATTACGCAATTCAAAACGTACTTTTGCGCGTTCAGCTTTAATTTGCTCTTCTTGTTTTTCTTTAATTTCAGCTTTTGCAACGCGATAGTATTGAACAAGAGGGATCTCACTTGGGCAAACATAGGCGCATGCGCCACATTCAATACAGTCAAATAAGTTGTGCTCTTTTAACTTGTCGTACTCTTGAGATTTAGCAAACCACTGCAATTGTTGAGGCAATAAAGAGGCAGGGCAAGCATCTGCACATGCGCTGCAGCGAATGCAGGCTTTTTCAGGGCCGGGCTCTGCAAGTTCATTATGATCAGGGGCTAAAATACAGTTGGTCGTTTTGACTACACCAATACGCACGGTGGGTAATGTAAACCCCATCATTGGGCCACCCATTACAACACGTTGCTGTGGTACAGGTGAGAAACCTTGGCAGTCGAGTAAGTGTTTTATCTCTGTGCCCAAGAGTGCCCAGACATTGCCGGGCTTATGAATCGTATTACCTGTTACGGTGATCACGCGTTCTATAAGTGGCTTACCTTCATAAACGGCTTGATTAATCGCGAATAAAGTACCCACATTTTGTACGAGCACGCCAATATCAGCAGGGATCCCACCGCTAGGTACTTCTTTGTTTGTGAGCAACTTAATCAGCTGTTTTTCGCCGCCTGACGGATAAATAGTCGGCACAGTCTGAACGATGATGTTATCAGCGTGCTGTGCGGCTTTTTTCATCGCTGCAATTGCATCGGGTTTATTATCTTCGATGCCAACAATAGTAAGGGTTGGAGTGAGTAATTGCTGCATCACTTCAATTCCGTTAATGATCCCTTGTGCATGTTCTTGCATAAGTAGATCGTCAGCGGTTATATAAGGTTCACATTCAACAGCATTGACAACTAAATATTCAATGGCCTTTCTGCTATCGGCTTTGATGTAAGTAGGAAAACCAGCTCCCCCCATACCAGCAATACCACTTTGATGAATGATATCTATAAGTTGTTCATGCGATAATTTACTCGGATCGGAAGCTACATGCAGCTCACACCAGGTATCTTCGCCATCTGGTATTATAATTACACTGAGTTCTGGCAGTGCAGAAGGGTGCGCAGATGGGGCGTGGCAAATATCTTCTATCACGCCTGATGTAGGTGCATGAACAGGTACTGACCAATTAGCGATAGGTTGTGTAAGCGCTTGTCCTTTTAATACGCGTTGGCCTTTTTCAACTATAAGCTGTCCATTGGCACCAATATGTTGCTTAAGAGGCACAACAAGTTTATCAGGCAGGGGTAGGCGAGTAATAGGCTGTGTGCTAGACAGTGTTTTTTGCCCAGGTGGGTGGATCCCACCTGGAAATGGCCACACTTTACCTTTTTTTATTTGATTTAGTAATTGTTCCATGTGGCTTCCTAATCTACCTGCGTGATTTCAATTGTATTTAACTGCCATTTCCAATTTTGCTTAGTTTGCTCAATGGGTAGCATATCAATACAGTCTACAGGGCAGGGTTCAACACACAGGTCGCAACCAGTACATTCATCAATAAGCACTGTATGCATTTGGCGTGTAGCACCAACAATGGCATCTACAGGGCAGGCTTGAATACACTTTGTGCAACCAATACATTCATCCTCACGAATATAGGCAACAGTTTTAACCGGCTCAGCTTGTTCGCCGCCAGCTAATGGTTTGGCTTCAACACCCATTAAATCAGCTAGTTTTTTTACTGTTGACTCACCACCTGGAGGGCATTTATTAATCTCGTCACCGTTGGCGATAGCTTCAGCATAAGGACGGCAACCCGGGTAGCCACACTGACCACACTGGGTTTGCGGTAAAATAGTGTCAATTTGTTCTACAATAGGGTTACTTTGTACACGAAAGCGCACAGCGGCAAACCCTAATATCAACCCAAAGATGAGCGCAAGTGAACCAAGCGCAATTAATGCATAAAACAAGGTCATGTTAAAATTTCACTAATCCTGTAAAGCCCATAAAGGCCATAGACATCAAACCAGCTGTGATCATGGCAATTGATGCGCCTTTAAAAGGGGTAGGTACGTCTGCAGCAGCCAAACGTTCACGCAGTGCTGCGAATAAAACAAGTACCATAGAAAAGCCAACGGCAGCACCAAAGCCATATACCGCTGATTGTAAAAATGAGTGATCTTCTTTGATGTTTAGCAAGGCAACACCCAATACTGCACAGTTGGTGGTGATCAAAGGTAAAAATATACCGAGTAAGCGATAAAGTGTCGGGCTGGTTTTTCTAACGACCATTTCAGTAAATTGAACGACCACAGCAATGACTAAAATAAAGCTCATAGTACGCAAAAAGGTAATATCAAGCGGGATCAAAATATATTGATTGACTAAATAGCTTGTTACCGAGGCAAGAGTTAATACAAAAGTGGTTGCAAGTGACATGCCTATAGCGGTATCTAGCTTGCCAGATACCCCCATAAATGGGCATAAACCTAAAAACTGTACTAATACAAAGTTATTAACCAACACAGTGCCGATCAACAGCAAGACATATTCTGTCATGTTCGCCTCAAGCTATAATAAACGTCGACATTATCCTTTTTTATTGGCTGTTTAACAACACGTAGAAGGCAAATATACAAAACCAATGCAATATATACCCAAGCCACCTCAAGATGCAGACTTCAGCGTTTCACAGGTGTTTAATATCAAGGCGTTACTTTGCAACAATGGCAGTCCCTTTTAAGAAGTAACAACGCTGAGAGTAAGCGCCTGTGAAACGCCCAACGGGTTGGCTTAAAAGCAATTTATACTGCGTTACTTTTATAAGGGAATGATTTTAACAAGGGAACAACCATTATTTGCAATCAATGCCTTGCCTAAATTGCTTTTAATTCCAACTGAAACTCGCATCTTGAGGTGGCTTGGGTATAGCTATTGGATTAAGCTAACGAGTGCGTTAAAAGTTAGATACGATTTTGCTACAGAGGGGGATCTTAACCCTGAGATAGCAAAAAGGGCTCTGCATATGCTGGAGCCCTTTTTATATAACTAAGCGTTGAATCTTTTAAGGTGTTTCTATATATCTTTTGGTTTTTCGATGTAATAACCTTGTACGCCATCTAAACATAAAGTTTCAACAATGTGTTTTTCTTCTTGGCTTTCAACACCTTCAGCGAAAACGCTAACCCCAATTCGGTGTGCTAAATCTACCATTAAACGCATGAAATACTGATTGTTTTTATCTTCTTCAAGGCCGCGAGTATAACTTGCATCCATTTTGATAAAATCAGGTTTCAAATCACGGAAAAATTTAAATGAGGTTAAACCAACACCAAACCGCTCAACTGTAATACGCGCACCAACACGATGTATCATATCAATAAAGCGTTTACTGGCTTTAATATTTTGTTGTAAGCCAAACTCACTGACTTCAAATACCAGCTTTGAAGCAATATTCGTCTCTTTAAGTAAGCGCCTTTCTAACCAAATAACAAATTGATCATTATGGGCACTGGATGCAGTAACGTTGAGCCCAAAATATTTTTCAGAGAAATTACGACTTTTGATTTTTTCAAGAGAAGTATCAATAATTAAACGATCAATTTCAATCGCCATATCCAGTTTTTCAGCCATCGCTAAAAATGAGGCCGTAGGAAGAACTTGGTTTTCAGCGGTTTTAAAACGCACTTGTATTTCAGCATAGGCTTTAATACTTTTACCAATTGGCATTATATTCTGCATTACTAAATGAACACGTTCGGCTTCTATTACTTCATTTATAACTTTACGCCAATTTTGATTACCAAAACCAGCACTCACATTATTTACTAAATCAGTTTCGCGCTGTACATGCCATGCATTTGTTTGTTTTGATTGTGCCATGCTCATAGCATTATCTACAATTGAGAGTAACTCTCCCAATGGTTTACCTTTCTCGTAACCAACAATACCTGTGTTTGCCACCGAGCTTAGTTCTTGGTTTTGTTGGTATTGAGTAAAGCGTGATTGTAAATTATCACCAAAACGTTCCGATTCTTTAAGCGGGACATTGGGTAAAACAACCGCAAAATCAGAGCTATTTAAGCGAAACACTTTGCTGTCAGTGTATGTGCCACTAATATGCTTGATAATATCAGCAACAGCTTTGATGTATTCATCACCTCTTTGGTAACCGCGTGTTTGGTTTATTGATTGTAATTCACTACAACGTATCATGGCTAACGAACCAAAGGTGCTCTTTTCACTGCTTTCGATATTCTTTTCATAATACTCTACAAACATATTACGATTGCCCAGCTCAGTTACTACATCTTTATATGCTTCTTGTTTTATAGAATGAGCGGCATTTTCAATATCGTCATGTTTACTTTGTAAAAAGTGAGATAAACGATTAAAGCTCGGAATTAAATCTGCGCCCAGTCGTTTTATCTTACTGTTATCAATCGCTGTTTCAAGACCTGCTTCTACTTGGTTTTGATTAATATAAACATCAATAACTTCTGCTACTGTCATACTGATATTTCTATTTAAGCGTTTGAACATCGCTTTCATAAAAATAACAGGGATGATTGCTACAATGCCTGAAATCAAAATAACGATAAATAGGGCTTGTTGTAACAGGGAAGCAAGGCTAACAGCGTTGATTGTAAATTCTACTTTGATGTCAGCGGCGCTATTAACGGCAAATTGTGGCCGGATAGAATTAAATCTTGATTCAACAAACTTAGCAAAAGCGGGTAGTTGAATAGGGGATTGGATATTGATTACTTCTTTACCGTCGTAATCACGCAATATAAAAGAAGAAAATGTATTTCCATCAGCAAGTGCGCGCTGAATTTTCTCTGGGTTTATTTCAGAGATAGAATGAGAGTTAATATAGTTACTAACTACGAGTTGTGCTTTTTTTTGGGCATTACTTGCAGCACCGTCGAAGGCCGCAGCTATAAAATAACCGCCAACACTTGCAAATAGTAGCCAAGATAACAATTGTATAAATATAAGTTTTTTAAAGCCAGCCATGTCTTAGTCTTTCAGTCGTCCAAAAGGGAAGGAGTCAAATCCTTGATCAATCAAAATTTCTTATACTTGTTAGTATGATTAACAGAGTGTATTAATTTTATATATGTAGGGTAGTGGAATTATACAGGAAAGTCTATTTGATTTGTTCGAGTTAAGTTGGCTCCCCCTCCCCGACTCGAACGGGGGACCTGCGGATTAACAGTCCGTCGCTCTAACCAACTGAGCTAAGGGGGAACTACAATAACTTATATGATTTGGCTCCCCCTCCCCGACTCGAACGGGGGACCTGCGGATTAACAGTCCGTCGCTCTAACCAACTGAGCTAAGGGGGAACTACAATCATATTACATAAACTTGGCTCCCCCTCCCCGACTCGAACGGGGGACCTGCGGATTAACAGTCCGTCGCTCTAACCAACTGAGCTAAGGGGGAATCGTTTATGGTTGAAAAACTTGGCTCCCCCTCCCCGACTCGAACGGGGGACCTGCGGATTAACAGTCCGTCGCTCTAACCAACTGAGCTAAGGGGGAAGCGTATATGCCTTTCAACGGGGCGAAATATTAATGACCGCGCCGCAAACTGTCAACACATAAAAGTCATAAATTAAAAAAAGAAGTCTATTCGATGTTTTTATGTTCGATCTGATGGTTTTATGACAGAGATTGCCTGTTTATTGATTAGTTACCCGCGGTTTAAAAACAGGCAAAACCACAAAAGCGGCTGTTATTTAAACAAACGCGATAATTGAATAATCACGTAAATGATTATTTGGATACTTAAATGGAGTCAAATTTATAAAACCAGTCTTTTTCTATGAGAATTAAAATAATGTGTTCAGTACTTTTTATTGATTAAATATTAACTTCTTGATTTGTTCCGAACTGTATTTATAGATGAACAAGTAAAATAAAGAGAGCCTTAATAAAAATACGTTAGTAACGCGGTGGCATGCTTTCATTTCAAATTATTGTGGTAGTTATATTTAAAAACAGCTAACTAGCTTATATGGAGTGTATAGAAAAGAGGTTTAGTGAGACTCAAAGATAGTGTATTTACACGCTAAGTTTGTTTTTTGAGCTGTTTAAGTCAATTCTGTTAAAGTTAGTATTTGCCAACTAAGTTATAGAGTAGTATTTGAGGTTGCTTCAGAAGCCTTTATAAATGCGGCTTTGAGAGAGTTATCCACGGTTTCTGTGGATAACTCTGTTTATGAAACTTTAAGAACATCTGCGGGACTACTGTTCTAGGGCTCTGTAAGGATATCAAGCATTAAAATCAGTTTTTTTTAATACTTATAAAACAGTGATTTAATAAAGCATTGTAAAAGTAGCGCCTTTGATGAGTAAATTTATTCGTGACGATTTGATATACAAAATTATTGTGTAAAAAATCAGCGTTTCACGCAGCGTTTTTGTAATTTTAGTTATCTAAATGTATTTTTATTGTTTTAATAGGGGTTTAATACAAATTTATTTATGAAGGGCGTAAAAAAGTAAGTTTTCCTTACTTTATCAGCGGTTTTCTAACTCAATTTACATTCAGTGTATAAATGCGTGGCTTGCAAAGCGATGATGCTTTAAAATAGTCTGCTTAGTAAAAGAGGCTTATTTATTCTCATGCGTGCAACCTTGCAGACCAAAACATCTCCCGATTTATTAAATACCCCCATATTACCAACATTGAAAAAAATGACGATCCCGATGATATTCGGCATGATCACGTTAATGATGTTTAATATCGTTGATACATTTTTTATTAGTTTACTTGGAACAGAACCCTTAGCTGCGGTGAGTTTTACCTTTCCGGTTACGTTTACCGTCATTAGTTTGGCGATCGGGCTTGGCATTGGTACATCAGCTGTTATTGCTAAAGCGCTGGGGAGTAATAAATTAGAAGAAGCACGTTTTGATGCCAGCATGGCATTGTTAATTGCAGTGGTAATGGTGTTGTGTTTATCGTTGCTGGGTTATGTGCTGATCAATCCAATATTTACTTTATTAGGTGCCAGTGAACAGGTATTGCCGTTTATCCATGATTATATGAGTGTTTGGTTTATTGGTAGTGTATTTTTAATTACGCCAATGGTTGGTAACTCAGTGTTGAGGGCCAGTGGTGATACAACAACACCCAGTATTGTAATGGGCGGGGCAGGGCTGATTAATGCGGTGCTTGATCCAATGCTTATTTTTGGTTTCGGACCCATTCCCGCACTAGGTATTCAAGGCGCAGCAATAGCCAGTGTCATTGCGTGGTCTGTGGCTGTAGTGATCATTTTATATTTACTAGCCGTAAAAAAAAGGCTTCTCAGTTTAAAAGCAAAAAAACAAACTGCGATAAGTTCAATTCGTAAAATTTTAAAAATTGGATTACCAGCAGCGGGCGCTAATATGCTTACTCCTATTGCAATGGCGATCATGACGATGCTTGTGGCGTTTCATGGGCCAGAGGCCGTTGCGGCATTTGGGGTCGGAAGTCGGATTGAGTCAATTGCTAGTTTAGTGGTGTTAGCTTTATCGATGACTTTACCGCCGTTTATCAGCCAAAACTTTGGAGCAGGTAAACTTGGACGAGTTAAAGAAGCTTATACAACAACTTTAAAGTTTGTGATGATCTGGCAATTTATTATTTATTTAGTATTGATTGCATGCGCGGGGGTAATCAGTCAATTGTTCGGTAAAGAGCAAGTGGTTATCGATGTTATACAATTATTTATATATATTTTGCCGCTGAGTTATGGTTTTCAAGGTGTTATTATTTTATCAAATTCGTCATTCAACGCGTTGCATAAACCAATGAATGCATTGTTTTTAAGTGTGATTAGATTATTTATATTTTATATCCCTTTTGCTTATTTAGGTAATGAGCTTGCAGGTCTGAAGGGGCTATTAATTGGTGCAGCTATTGGTAATGTTTTTACCGGTATAGTGGCATATAAATGGTTTATGAAAGAGCTTAATGCAATAAGTAATCAACCAATTAAGGAGTGCCATGCATGAGTGACCATTTTCAATTGGTATCAAAATTTACCCCTAGTGGCGACCAACCAAGCGCGATTGCTCAGTTGTGTGAAGGGCTAGAAGCTGGCCTTGCTCATCAAACTTTGTTAGGCGCAACGGGCACGGGTAAAACGTTTACAATGGCTAACATAATAAGTGATTTGAATCGTCCAACGATCATCATGGCACATAATAAAACGTTAGCAGCGCAGCTATATGGCGAGATGAAAGAGTTTTTTCCTCATAACGCAGTTGAATATTTTGTATCGTATTATGATTACTATCAGCCTGAGGCGTATGTAGTTTCAAGTGACACATTTATTGAAAAAGATGCATCAATTAACGAACACATAGAACAAATGCGGCTCAGTGCAACAAAAGCGTTATTAGAGCGCCGGGATACGATTATTGTGGCATCGGTATCAGCTATTTATGGTTTGGGCGATCCTAAATCATATATGAAGATGATGCTGTTATTAAAAGTAGGCGAAAAAGTTGATCAGCGCGATATGCTGCGTCGCTTAGCTGAAATTCAATATACACGTAACGATATTGATTTTAGTCGTGGTACTTACCGCGTTCGTGGTGAAGTTGTGGACATTTTTCCTGCGGAGTCAGACACGTTTGCAGTACGAGTAGAAATGTTTGATGATGAAATAGAACGCTTGAGCATTTTTGACCCATTAACGGGCGCTGTTGAGAAACACATTGTCCGTGCAACTATCTATCCTAAAACGCACTACGTGACACCTAGAGAAAAAATTCTTGATGCGGTTGAGCATATCAAGGCTGAATTAAAAGATCGTCGTGCGCAGTTGCTCAGTGCGAATAAGTTAGTCGAGGAGCAGCGAGTTGCACAACGCACTCAGTACGATATTGAAATGATGACCGAGCTGGGTTATTGCTCAGGCATAGAAAACTACAGTCGCTATTTATCAGGACGTACACCGGGCGATCCACCACCAACTTTACTCGATTATTTACCTGATGATGCATTGATGATCATCGATGAGTCCCACGTTACAGTGTCGCAAATAGGCGCCATGTATAAAGGCGACCGTAGTCGTAAAGAAAACCTCGTAGAATATGGTTTTCGTATGCCATCAGCAATGGATAACCGACCACTGCGTTTTGAAGAATTTGAAGCAATTGCACCGCAAACTATTTATGTCTCAGCAACCCCTGGTGATTTTGAGCTTGAACGCTGCGGTGATGACATTGCTGAGCAAGTTATTCGCCCAACGGGCTTACTTGACCCACAAATTGAAGTGCGTCCAGTAGCTACACAAGTTGATGATTTACTGTCGGAGATATACAAGCGCGTTGAGATTGATGAACGGGTATTAGTAACCACGTTGACTAAACGTATGTCAGAAGATTTAACCGATTACCTTGCTGAGCATGATGTAAAAGTGCGTTACTTGCATTCGGATATAGATACTGTTGAGCGGATTGAGATAATTCGTGATTTTAGGGCCGGTGTATTTGATGTGTTAG
Organism: Pseudoalteromonas sp. NEC-BIFX-2020_015; assembly: GCF_012952265.1. Lineage (NCBI taxonomy): Bacteria > Pseudomonadati > Pseudomonadota > Gammaproteobacteria > Alteromonadales > Pseudoalteromonadaceae > Pseudoalteromonas > Pseudoalteromonas sp. NEC-BIFX-2020_015. The sequence goes on along the minus strand of NZ_JABCJL010000018.1, from coordinate 75,303 downwards.
TGGGCATTAACTTACTTCGAGAAGGTTTAGATATGCCAGAAGTGTCGCTTGTTGCGATACTTGATGCAGATAAAGAAGGCTTTTTACGTTCAGCACGCGCAATTATTCAAACGATTGGCCGTGCCGCTCGTCATCTTAATGGTCGTGCAATTTTATATGGCGATCGCGTGACTAAATCAATGGCTAAAGCGATTGACGAAACGCAGCGCCGCCGTGAGATCCAACATGCTTATAATGTAAAGCATGGCCTTGAGCCACAAGCGTTAATTAAGAAAATCACCGATATTATGGATACCGGCGAACAAGCGGGTCCAAAAGACAATTTAAAACTGATCCGTAAAGAAAGTAAACAAGTGCTAAGCGCTAAAGAGATTGCAGTGCAAATCAAGCAACTTGATGCAAAAATGCATGCCTATGCCAGTGACTTAGAATTTGAAAAAGCCGCATCTGTACGTGATGAAATCCATGAACTACAACAACAGTTAATTAAAAATGCATAATTTTACACCCCTTATTACAGCACTCGAAGGTGCGCCTTTGGCAAACAATGAACTTTGCCGTGTTTTTCATGGCCGTGGGCACACTACGCCGCAATTAAGTCATTTAAATATTGATTTTTATCCGCCATGTTTATTTTTAGTATCGTATGAAGAAGTGGATGAGCAAACATTATCGCAGTTAAGCGAGCTTGTATGGCAGTGGTCACAAACGCACGCAAAAGAACTCGTTACGTCGCTGGTGTTTCAACAGCGCGCAGGCCTACAAACAAAAAACAGCTTGTTATATGGCGAGTTACCACAACCGCATACAGTAAAAGAAGGCGCTGCGACCTTTTTAGTTGACTTAATGAGCCGCCAAAATACCGGTATTTTCCCTGATATGCGCAGTGGTCGAGAGTTTGTGCAAGCGCAGAGTAAACACGCTAAGGTGCTTAACTTATTTTCGTACACGTGTGGGTTTTCAGTGGCGGCAATGCATGGTGGTGCAGATAGTGTTGTAAACATGGATATGAATAAAGGAGTGCTACGCACTGGCAAACAAAATCACCAATTAAATGGCTTTGATCGCGGTGTAAGTTTTTTACCGCACGATATTTTAAAATCGTTTGGCAAGCTCAAAAAAGCAGGGCCTTTTGATTTAATTATTGTTGATCCACCCAGCTTTCAAAAAGGCAGCTTTATACTCACTAAAGATTATCAAAAAGTATTGCGTCGCTTGCCAGAGGTACTCAATAGCAACACGCAGCTATTGTTATGCGCTAACAGCCCAGAATTAAGCGAAGAGTCGTTTAAAATGCTCATTAGCGAGCATACGCAAGGTGCAATTGAGTTTGTTAAACGTTTAGCACCTACGCAAGGTTTTGTTGATGTAGACAGTGATAGAAGCTTAAAAGTGTTGATCTATAAAACGTCGCAATCGTCACTATAAATGAAATTGAGTAACCGCCTTAATACTATAAACACATTGATCACAGAGTCTTACGATGTCATTTGGGATTGTTGCTGTGATCATGGGTTTTTAGGTATGGCGATTTTAAAGCGCAATCTTGCGGATAAAATTATTTTTGTTGATATTGTGCCTGCATTAATGGCTGATTTGAGCAAAACATTAACTCGTTTTAGCTGCGCGCAAACAGCTAAACAGTGGCAGGTAAAGTGTCAGGACGTTGGCAGTCTTGAACTAACTCCTTCAGCAAAGCAACTTGTTATTATTGCTGGTGTGGGAGGGGAATTATTGCTTAAGTTAGTACAGCAAATAATAATAAATAACACCAATCATGATTTATCAAAATTAAGCTTTATTTTATGCCCAGTACATCATACTTATAGCTTGAGAAAAGGGCTGCATGAATTAGGCTTAGGCTTAGTTACAGAGCAAATAGTATTAGAAAATAAACGTTTTTATGAAGTTTTACACGTTAGTTTTGAAAGCGAACAACCTATTAGCTCAACAGGTACAATTATGTGGGAAGAAAACAACACAGCTCATAGAATGTATCTTTGCCAGTTAATTAAGCATTACACACGTATGATAAATAAAGACCCTGCATATTTTCAAAACGTGCTTAATGATTATCAACAATTAGTTGAATTAAAAACCTAAAATAACAGGTCTTGTGTGATCTATTTGTCATATTACTCTCGTAGAGTACATATAATTTACGCCTGCCTTGCGCAAATATATTTGGTTTATTTATGCTCGATAAAAACACACAGATTGGTTCACATCCAAAAAATAACACTAAATGGCCACAAAGCTTTGAGCAGCCAATTTCATATGCACCGTTGGTACAACTTGCTAATAAAAATTGGGTTGTACCGCAGCACTTTTTACGTTATCAACACTCTCTCGACAGTGTTAATGAAGTACTAAGTAATATTGAGTTTTCAGCTCACTTTAGGGTACTAGCAGCCAAAAAAGACAATCAAATTTATCTGCAAGTTGCGATACTTAGCCCTGATAATTACCAAAGCGGCAACAAAGCTAAAAAACTGCTGTTTGGTAGGCGTTGGTATGTTGAAGAAAACTTGCCTACGTCAGAGCTGATTCAAACTGTTTTGCTGGCTTTAAAAGTTGCAAGAGAGCACGAAGTACGTGAACTTTTTCAGTTAACACACGAAAGTGGTTTAAGTACGCCATTTAATAACCATCATGATTTGCCTTTAATGGCGCAAAATTCGGAATTGATTTGTAATCAAAATGATCAAGTTAATGACATTGATGCCATTGTCGCGCGATGTATATTTGCAGGTGAGCAGTTACGTTTAATTGCAATACAGGCTATCAATAGCGATAACTACTTATACACAGTACAACTTACGTGCGATGAGTGTCAGTTAGGTGAGTTTAATGCTAAGACGGTTGTATTTTTGGCATCAGATAGCTCAGCAAACGGTTTTTTACATGGCTTAATAAATGCGTTAATTAAAATCAGTAATGATTATGTTAACGAGCATTTTAAATACAATGGATTTGCGCGTTTTAGCCAGCACGTTGTAGCTGAGCAAATAGGGCTGCTAAGTGTTGTGCTGCGCTCTCATAATGCACTAAATTTGTGTTCATTAGGTAAGCAGTCTGCAAATCAACTTAATTTTGAAATTGACAGTGGTAGAGCGCCCCAAGGATGTAATCAAGCTATCAGTGGTTTTTTAGCTGCTCATGGGATTGAGCAGCCAGAAAATGCGCACTTATACCAATTTAACGTGTTATAGCTTATTTATTTCTTGTTTTACCGCAAAGCTAGAATCAGTCACGATAGCTTCAAGCGTTTGTACTCGTTCTTTGAGTGCAAGCACTTCAGCGTTTACCGCGCTCAGTTGTTTGTTTGAATCACTGTTGTTATTTTGCATCTTGTGTTTAAACTCAAGGTGCTTTTTATACATATCGTAAATCACACCTGAACCTACAGATATAAATACGATTAACACTATCATCGTAGTACCAGACATAACTTCTTTCCTTAAAATACCGTTGTTAGCACAAAGTATAACCTTATATTTGCGAGTATAAAGCTGACAATTGTAACTTAATTTGTAAATATGCTTTGTTTCGATCTGGTTTTGGCGAAATAGCACGTGTTAAATTATACAATGGCCCCATATTTATTGAATCGTACTTATCTATGCTTATCAGCGAAAGTGAATAAATAATTATGCTAAAAAATAAAATTCCCCCCGTTATTGTTGTACTGTTTTTTGCCGTACTAATGGCGATCATTGCACATTACAGCGTGATTGATTTTACTACTTTTATTGTTTATTTAGCTGTAGTGTTAGTAGTCATTGGCAGCATATTTTGTATTGCGGGTGTAGTGAGTTTTCGTTTAGCAAAAACTACGGTTAATCCAAGTAAGCCAGAGCAAGCCACACGCTTAGTAAGCAAGGGTATTTATAAATACACTCGTAACCCTATGTATGTTGGTTTTGCATTTATACTCGCAGGCTGGGGTGTCTGGTTGGGTTCTTTATGGGCTATTTTGTGTGTGTTTGGGTTTGTTTTTTATTTGACGGTGTTTCAAATAATTCCAGAGGAACATGCACTACAAAGGTTATTTGGGCAAGACTACAGTGACTACAAAGCGCGGGTAAGGCGTTGGCTTTAAGTAAAAAGGCTATTGTTATACCCAAACCACCTCAATATGCAGACTTCAGCGTTTCACAGGTGTTTAATATCAAGGCGTTACTTTGCAATAATGGCAGTCCCTTTTAAGAAGTAACAACGATGAGAGTAAGCGCCTGTGAAACGCCCAACGGGTTGGTTTAAAAGCGATTTATACTGCGTTATTGATTTTAACAAGGGAACAACCATTATTTGCAATCAATGCCTTGCCTGAATCGCTTTTAACTCCAACTGAAACTGCATCTTGAGGTGGCTTGGGTATATAATAAAATAATAGCCTCTATATACCCAAACATCGTAAATTTATAAATCTTGCTTGGGCTAATATTTAGTTATTCGTACTCAATTGGATCTGTCATGTTATTCAGAGTAAATGCTTCTAAACGTTCTTGGCAAGCACCACATTTACCACAAGCCTTTTCACGACCGTTATAGCAGGTCCATGTTTGGCTATAATCTAAACCCATTTTGATACCATCGGTTAGAATATCTATTTTAGTGTTGTTCAAGTATGGGCTGAAAATTTCCACTGCATCGTAGTTAGCAATACGGCAAACATCATCCATCTTTTGTACAAACTCAGGACGGCAATCTGGGTAAATAGCATGATCTCCAGAGTGAGCGCCATAATAAACTTGGCTCGCTTTTAGCGATACAGCATAACCTACGGCCAGTGATAGCAAAATCATGTTGCGGTTAGGCACTATGGTGCTTTTCATGTTCTCAGCTTCGTAGTGACCTTCAGGGACTTCAATATCGTCAGTTAACGACGAGCCGCCAATTAATTGATTAATTGCTGAAATATCAACGATTTTGTGCGGAACGTTTAATTTTTCACACACATTTGCAGCAACTTTAAGCTCTTTTACATGACGCTGACCATAGTCAAATGACAGGGCATAAACATCGTGGCCTTGCTGCAGGGCTTTATTTAATACGGTAAATGAGTCCATACCGCCGGAATAAATCACAACTACTTTTTGCGTCATAACTGTTTTGCTCTTAGTTTTAATAGAGGTTTATATCAGGGCGCGATATACTACACGGCTGGGGCATAAATAACAATTTTTGACCGTGGTTTTTGATTTTTCAAATCAGGGTACTGTGCTCGTAATAAATGCCAAGCAGTAAGTGAGATGTCTTTTGTACAAAATTAATGAAATATTCGAAACAATCCAAGGTGAAGCGAGTTTTACAGGCACGCCTTCGATCTTTTTGCGTTTGCAAGGTTGCCCTGTGGGCTGTGCTTGGTGTGATACTAAACAAACGTGGGAAGTAGACAATGTATTTAAAGTCTCTCTGGATGAAACCGTTGAAAAAAAAGCCGATTCAGATCACTGGGCAGATGCATCTGCAGAACAAATTTTAGCGCTATTTGCAGCGCGTGGCTATCGTGCAAAGCATGTGGTGATCACTGGTGGCGAGCCATGTATGTACGACTTAAATCCTGTCTGTAATTTACTGCATGAAAATGGCTTTAGTACACAGATTGAAACCAGCGGCACATTTGAGATTTTAGCCCCAGCACAAACGTGGGTTACTGTTTCACCTAAAATTAATATGCGTGGCGGCTACGAGGTGCTCAGTGCAGCAATGAAGCGCGCTGATGAAATAAAACACCCCATCGCGATGCAAAAGCACGTAGAAGAACTTGAAGAGTTATTCGCTAAAACAGGCGTAAGCCCTAAACTTGTTTACCTGCAACCAATTAGCCAAAAGGTATCAGCTACAAAACTGGCGATTGAAACTTGTATTGAAAAAAACTGGCGCTTATCAGTGCAAGTACACAAATATTTAGGAATAAGCTAAGCGGCTGCGCCGGGTTAGCGGGGCTGTAAGTTTTCATCCGTAAGCCTTAATTTTAGCCTGGTGTTAAAATAAAGCTGAGTAGGTTGAGTTGGGTACAACGAAACCCAACAAACCACTTTACTTATACCAACTAGCTTAGATATAGGGTCTACTTAATTCGTTAAATTGTTCGAATATTTATACAGATTAGTATGATATATCCACTTCGTAAATCGTGATAATTAGTTTATTATGCGCGACTCAATATACACACTACAAACGACTAGGCTTATATGTCCGCAAACGCGCTATACACAGATCTCTCCGATTACTATGACTTAATGTGCGCAGATATAGATTATCAAGCCCAAAGCTCTTCTATTCATAGGTTGCACCAAATCTTTGGTAATAAGGGAAATACGCATCTTGATTTAGCGTGCGGCACGGGCCCGCATGTTCGTCATTTTATTAACTACGGTTATCAAAGTAGTGGACTCGACATAAATCAACCAATGCTAGACAGAGCAACAATTCGCTGCCCAGAAGCGCAATTCTCACTGCAAAACATGAGTGAATTTGTTGTCACTGAGCAATTGGATTTAATTACCTGCTTTTTGTATTCAATCCATTACTGTGATGGTATTGATAAATTAAAAGAATGTATTGTTAGTGCACACAAGGCATTAAAAGATGGCGGTATATTTTGCTTTAACGTCGTTGACAAAAATAAAATAGATAGTGATTCATCTGTAGAGCATACCGCTGAAAACGAAAATAGTTTATTCACATTTCGCTCAGGATGGAGCTACAGTGGCAGTGGCGAAAAACAGTCATTAAAGCTCAGTATTACAAAAGTAACAGCAGACGACACTCTCGTATGGCACGATGAACATCCGATGGTTGCTTTGGGCTTTGCCGAGTTAAAAGAAGCCCTAAAGCCTTACTTTGAAATACATGTGTTTGCGCATGATTATGAAAAAATAACCGCTTGGGATGAAAGATCAGGCAATGCTATTTTTGCTTGTGTAAAAATTTAAAGTAGAAAGTAGAAAGTAGAAAGTAGAAAGTAGAAAGTAGAAAGTAGAAAGTAGAAAGTAGAAAATAAAAAGTAAAGCCAAACTTTGTTAGTCTCATATCAGATACTTACCTATTAGCAATTAAGTTAAGTAGCATCAACGATCAGTGTAAAGGACTGCATTGAATAGTAGACTGGTGCGGCCATTATATAGGCCCAAAGATATAAAAAAGCAACGTAAAAAAACAGCTCTCTATATTGAATATAGAGGAAGCGCAATGGCTTGAATCAATAAAATGATTTAGGTATCAATACTCAAGTTTTTTAGGTAGTAAACAACAGTTAAAACTAGAAGTCGCAACCAAGGATGTAAAATGCTACAAAGGCGTAGGCTGAGCAGTTGCAGTGCCATCAATAACTTAAGTAATAAACTCTTCAACAAAGCATTTATTTAAGTTAGTTTTTATTCGTCTAGCGTATAAAAACGTGTATTTCCTCTTAGTATATAGATGTAGTTTATTAGTATATTATGGCGCTACCGTTAAGGTATTCAATGCGGTGTGTAGGGAATAGATAAAACTTGGTTCACCTTTAACTTGCTTAGATCTAGCGTTTTTTTATGTTTGCTTATTGCGTAGTTGTGGTTAATTAAATCGAGTACCGTAAGTGTTGCAGTATTGGCTAACCCCTCACAAATTGACTTCGTAGTATCGCCTATCCGAGTTTGATATATAAAATGCCCGCCTGCTGAGTAGTAAGGTATTTTGAGCAAAGTGTTTTCTGATAGAGGGTCGAAGTTAACTTCAGGGTTAACTGCTATAACGTCTTTAACTCCAACACCTGCACTGGCTCTTATTGAAATTGTGATCAGTGTAAGGGTGTCACCTGGTTGAACTGTATAATGTAATACGGAATGCATAGCGTTTATCCTTGATATGTATGGAAAGTTAGTTGGGGAAATATATTTTTAAAGATAACAAAGAGCTAGGTTACACATGGTTAATAAGCTGCGTTTACTATAAATCATTCATTTTACCAACATGGTAAAATGAATGATTTTATTAGTAAAAGTGACATTTTGCGTATTTTCCCGCCACTCTGCTTCATTAAATAGGCTGAAATATTCACAGATCTTAAATCTTGATTTTACACACCAAAAAACGCAAAAAAGAGAAGTGTGTTTTTCTTTACTGTGTTATCAATGTGTACAAGGAGTGTTCCTACTTATAATACACTACGGTAAAGCATAGGATTTGTGAAATACAGCAAAAGGTCAGATAGTATCTTTTACCGCTTTAACAAACTGATAGTTTGTTTGTGCATCTAAATTAATACTCCAAACCATAGCACCACCAAACTGTGGGTCTTTGTAAATAGCTTGGTATTGATCGCTAATTAACGGGTAAATATTTGCAGGAACATCAGGAACAGTAAAAATACTTGTTCCGGCCGCATCTCTATTAGCTGGCTCACCAATCACAATTAGAGTCTCTGTAGGAATAGACTTTTTAAAGTTAATAAAACTTTTAGATATAAAGTCCACATTTGTTTCTTTACTGCCATCAATATCAGGGGATGGATTGTTGTATGCCTGAATAAACAAATAATCAAAACGATTATTATTTATTGCCTGATCGTACATACGACAATGACCAGTCGAAACCAAGTATAAATCAGAACCTGGAACGCGTTGATTTACCTGAGGAGCAGCTGTAATAAGCAATGTTGGAGCAAGTTGTTTTATGGCCTGACAAAGCTCATCCAAATATTTACCATCACCATTAATTTCCAAATCAAAATCTACGCCAGTGAAACCATAATCTGTTAGGTATTCAACTAGATTCTGAGCAAGCACGACTGTTGGAAGGTTATTTGGATTATAGGTATTGTTTGCACCACCGGCTGAAAACAATACCTGCTTTGCCCCCTTTGATTTGGCTTTTTTTATGTCTGCTTTCAGCTGGGCTGGTGAACTAAACACGGAAGAAGCGCCGTCTGCAATACCAATATCTAAGCCATTAATTTTACCAAACGCTAACACAATCGCGGTATAACCTTGCTCTGCAGCTTGTGTAAAAGAGATGTTTGACCAGCTTTGTAGATAGCCAACCATAAGTGCATTATTATTCATATAAATATCCTTTGGTGTATATTAGGTCAAGTAAGCATGTTAGATGTTTTACTTTGACTGTAATGAATTGAGTTGTACTAGTTTGTTCAAATAAGGGGAAAATGGGTCGAATTACTTACCCACTTGTTTTGACAAGTTACCTAAAACCCGTCTTAATGGGTTTTAGGTTTTGTTATAGATTAACCTAAACTCGCTTACGGCATTATTAGAAAATCACAACACATACAGATTCTTTGAATTGTTTATCTCGATTTGTATATAACCGTGATTCGTACGCCGGGTGATGAAGTATTTGTCAATGTTGTATTCGCACTTACTCCTCCCACCCATGGCGAATTAGTGATAATGTGTGGCGTGCTATGTTCTGTAGATAATTCAAATGCAGCAAGCTTATTATGAGGAACGGGATCTAAATGTTCTACTGTTACATCTGAAGTCTTTTGAAAAGTAAATGACTCACCAGGTTTTAATGTTTCCATTTTATCTACCTCTTTTTAACTATTTATTATTTATAGACTATTTTTTTTGCCTATAACGATTGGGTGTAAAAAACCAGCGACAGAAGTTTAAAACTCCGTAACCGGTATCAGTTATGTTTTCTATTTTTTTGGCATTACCAATATATTATTTTATTTAATCTCTATGGGTTTAATTCCCCACAGCTTGCTACGGGGTTGTTGGCTTAAAGCTACAGACCTTCTTCATGCCTGTAACTGAGCGTTAAAAGGCAATAAAGTGTATTAATACACTTTATTAATGGTCATCTCTGTCGGAACATCCTTGAACGTAGCTTGTTTACTAGGAGCTAAAGTAGCTGCTCCGGTACCATCCTTTGAATTAGTTTTTAGCTTTACTATCTCGGTTAGATTATTTTGGATGATGAGTGACATATTTATTTTTCCTATTAATTAGTTTTATTTGCAGGCCTTTCAACATTAAAAGGCCACTATCAACTCCCATTAACCAACCAAATTTAAGATATACCTTCCCTATATTTGAGCGATGAGTAGCCCTTTCTTATTAATAATAGGCAATTTAATTGCAGCTCTATTGTTACAAAGATGAACGTAAAATAACGTTGGGGAAGTAAGTGATTAATTTGATTGTTTAGTGATGGGTTAATTCTTTACTTAAAAGTTTATTGCTGACTTTCAATTTTAAAGCTGAAGCCGTCTTCGGCATTACCATTAAGTGAAATGGTTGCTTTAGTGACACCTTCCAGATCCTGCTCAAAGAAGCTATCGGTATTAAGTACCGCTGAATTTAATAACTGGCTTTCTTCAATTTCCGAAGCGACGCCCCAGTACAACTTAGGTTTAAGTACAAACGTTGCTTTTTGACCAAACCCGACGATTCTTTTTTCCATCATCAACTTGCCGTCTTTATATAGCTGAGCACTGATCCCATTAGGTACATTAACACTGTTATTAACATCAATTGACTTAGTGTCTGACGCATTACCATTTGCAGCTAATACTACGCCAGTATCATCTTTATCGACGGTGTAACGCTTACCAATCACCGATGGTAGAACTTGCGTTTTATTTTGTCCTTCTTGCCAAGTCGCTCCAACACTGGTTTCAATTGGAAAAACAAAGGTGCTGGAAGATGCGCGGCCAATATCTGGGATCACTCGCCAGGCCACACCTTCTTTTAACGCATCAAAGGTAGGTGTTTCGTTTTTAGTGAAAACAAAAATTTTAGGTAAGTCTTTGTTCATAGATTTGTTTACATAAGTAATTTCAATATTTGAAGGCATAATTTATCTCTCATTGAGTAAGTGGTTTTAATATTATAAATGGCTTTTTTGCCATAATGGGTTTATTGTTGACTTTCGATTTTAAAGCTGTAACCGTCTTCGGCATTACCATTAAGTGAAATGGTTGCTTTAGTGACACCTTCCAGATCCTGCTCAAAGAAGCTATCGGTATTAAGTACCGCTGAATTTAATAACTGACTTTCTTCAATTTCCGAAGCGACGCCCCAGTACAACTTAGGTTTAAGTACAAACGTTGCTTTTTGACCAAACCCGACGATTCTTTTTTCCATCATCAACTTGCCGTCTTTATATAGCTGAGCACTGATCCCATTAGGTACATTAACACTGTTATTAACATCAATTGACTTAGTGTCTGACGCATTACCATTTGCAGCTAATACTACGCCAGTATCATCTTTATCGACGGTGTAACGCTTACCAATCACCGATGGTAGAACTTGCGTTTTATTTTGTCCTTCTTGCCAAGTCGCTCCAACACTGGTTTCAATTGGAAAAACAAAGGTGCTGGAAGATGCGCGGCCAATATCTGGGATCACTCGCCAGGCCACACCTTCTTTTAACGCATCAAAGGTAGGTGTTTCGTTTTTAGTGAAAACAAAAATTTTAGGTAAGTCTTTGTTCATAGAATTGTTTACATAAGTAATTTCAATATTTGAAGGCATAATTTTCCTACTTGGGTTTGTTGAGGGTTATTTACATGAGTTTGGTTAGCAAACGGCAGCTAACTCGCTTTACTGCTAACATCTGTGCCGTCTGATTTTACTTCCACAGACGTTAAGGTTTTATCAAAAAGTTTCCCTTCAGGGAATGAATTTAACGCAGCTATCACACTTGTAACGCCAGAAACTGATGGCTCATTTAATGGGAAGCTTTTAGTATAAGAAACTTTAGAATCAACACCGTTTGCGGTTTTTAACGTATCGGTTACTACAACTTCCAGTGTCATATTAAATGACTCAGACATAGTAAGTGTTGATGTGCTATCTGTAACAGTCAGTTGAATAGCATCTTGAGCATCACTTGATACGGTCTTAATCATTGAATCTATAGATACAGTAGTGCTGCCTTCCAGCTTATTTTGTTCCGCTTCTTCAGCGACTTTATCCAGTTTGGTTTTAATATTTTTTTGTAAATTAGCATCTGAGCCTAAATGTTCAGTCAATGAAGCCTTAAAAGCTCCTTGATCAACAATTTTATAGCTCGAAGTGATCACAATAGAGTTACTCATTCTTTGTTTCCTTTGGTTGGGTTTATCTAAGGTTTGCTTAATATTGGACGACACAATTTCACCGCCCAATTGGGTTACTTTTTTTTTATCGCATTGAGCTGAGTAATAGGCAGTTTATGTTGTCGACTGCTGATTTTTGTATTACCATTTTTTAATTGGCAGTAATACCAAGTTCCATCCATGTTTAATAGTCGCTTAAGCGCAACTGGGTTAAGTCTATTAATTTCAAAAGCATTCATATCTGTTATGTCTTTTTAGCTGTACTGCTCAACCTGAAAATGATAACCATCTTTGGCATTACCATTGAGTGAGACTAAGACCTCTGTTGCACCGCTTAAATCCAGCTCAAAAAAACGATTTGAATTTAGCACTACCGATTTAGACCCAAGTCCTTTACTTTCGCTAATTTCTGATGCTAATCCCCAATAAAGTTTATTACTTGGTTTAAAAATGGCACTTTGCTGATAACCAACTATTTTTTTTCCTATGATGGCTCTGCCACCATTACAAAGTTGAGCAGAAATCCCGCTATCAACTTGAATGTTATTCACAAGCTCAATGATGTCTTTTGTAGCGGCATTACCGGATTTTTCCAAGATCACGCCAGTATTATCTTCAATTATTTGGTATTGTTTACCAATTTCAGCAACTAGCATTTTGGTCATGTCAGCACCATTATTCCAACCAGCTCTGATAGTAAAATAAGGCTCATAAATAAGTGAAGCGATTGAGCCTTGGCCAACATTTTTCAGCACCCGCCAGGCAATACCGTCTGTAATTGGATTAAAATCATGCATGCCACTTTCAGCAAAAATAAAAACGTGTGGCAAGCTTTTATTCATCGACTGATTAATGAACTTGATCTGAGTATTCATAAGCTGTGCGACCTTTTATTTTTGATCTTCGATCTTAAATGTGTACCCTTCTTTTGCATTTCCGTTTAATGACACAGTAGCCATCGAAACACTTTCCAGGTTTTGCACAAAAAAGTTATCTGAATCTAGTACGGCTGAACCTATAGCATCCGATTGATTAATTTCAGATGCGATCCCCCAGTACAGTTTAGGTAACAAACGGAATGATGCTTTTTGACCATAAGCAACAATATTTTTCCGCACTAACACGCTATCATTTTTACTCAAGTAAGCACTTACACCATTTTGAACTTTTATCTCATTGGTTAGCTCTATTTCATCACTTCTGACGGCATTACCATTTTCAACTAATATTATTCCTGTGTTGGTTTCTGTCACCGTATAACGTTTACCTTGGGTACAATTTAAAGATCTGGTCTGGTTACAGTCATCTCCCCAACTTGCAAATATTTTAGTTTGAGCCGGGTAAGTAAAACGGCTCATTGACTCTCTACCTATCTTTGAAATGACTTTCCAGGCAATACCATCTTGTAACGCGTTAAACGAGGGTAGTTCGTTAGTCGCGAAGACAAATATTTTAGGCATATCTTTATTCAATGATTTATTAATATAGGTGATCTGAGTATCACAAAACATATTGAATTCCTTAGTGTTAATATTAGTTTCTGATTATGTTCATTTACTACTCTGTCATATAAGCGTTTAGAACCTAGATCCTGTTTCGGATAATTAATCAGCCGTTTTACCAAGTTATTAATAAGATACTTAATTTAAAGTATCTTATTTCACTCAGTGTTTTGTGGTGCTGTTATATAAACGTTTAAGACTTAAGTTCTGTTCCAACTTAATTAACTAAATAATCAACAATTAGTGGAGTGATATGTTTGCGGGTACGAAAAATCAATTTTCTAATTTGAGATTCGGTTTGTGCTTGTTCCTGACTGATTTGCTTGTAGCATTTGTCATTAAAGAAATAATCTAACGCGACTATACGATATTTCTCCGGCATATTTTTAATTGTCTTTTCAATAAAACAACTGGTGCTTTTATTAACGACCTCGTTAAATATTTCAGCTTCGTTATCTTGCTCTTCAGCTAACAGCACCGTTTGGTATTTAAAGTACGTCTGATTTTTTCTTAATTGGTCAAAATAATGATTACGGGCAAGCTGAAATAACCAAGCCTGTAATTTTATATCTGATTTTGCTTCCGGCAACTTTTGATAAGCTTTTAGCATGGTGTCATGAGACAGATCTTCAGCATCATGGAAATTTTTAGTTAAACTATACAAACAGTAATTAAATACTTTTTTTTCCAACCTTAACCAGTATTGCCAAAACTGCTCGGGATCGGTTTTGAGTTGGCTAATAATTTGTTTATAATTTAGGTCATCAGTATTATTGCCAATCCAAGAGAGCGTATTTGGCGTTGTTTTCAACTGTGCAGACATGATTTTTCCTTTCATTGAATAGAAGTAAATATGCGCATGCAAAATTTTGGGTATGTGAATGCGCATATTGTTTAGTTCAACGAAAAGATATTTTTTTATCGTTGCTTATACCGGCTCAGATCCGGCTCACTTGTATTATTTAACTGAATTTTTAATCAATAGAGGCTGATGGTTTTTAATGCCTTCCCAAATTAACGGATGTGAGAAACTGTAATGATCCGATTCACGTACGACTAAGCCGCTGCTCAACATTTTTTGGGCTAAACACAGCGGTGCATGAATATGTTTTTTATGCGTAAATTGAGTTAATTGGCTGGCACTAAAATGAAATCCTTGTAAAGCCGCATATTGGAAAAGCTCAGTAAGCTCGACCGGCATATCGGCCAGTGTATTGTCTATAAATTGTTGTAACTTAGTGGATTGGAAGCTTTGATAATCAGGAGTGAGCAGTAATTGCTGTAAAAAAGCGGGGTTGCCAGCAGCGCGCTCTATTGCCACTTTTACTTCAGTTTGATATTTCGCAATAGCAAACCCTTTTTTGGCAAGGCAATGTTTTGCTAAGCGAGTTTGGGCGTCTAGACTGAGTTGTTTTAATGGCATGGTGTGCGCAAGAGACAACCAATCAGGTGGCGAGGTCAGTAGATCTTTTGGCTGGGCAATAAGAATAAATAAAATAGGCTGTGCGTATTGTATTTCTATGAATAAGCGTAAAAATTGAATCTGTGTATAGGTTAAATGATGCACATCATCGATAGTAATTAGTGCGATTCTTTTATGAACTGCATAATCAATTAAATCATAGGCTATCTGCTGATCTATTTTATTCATTTGCTGGAGTGTTTGCTTTGCTAGCGTGTTACGTTGATTTTTACTGAGAGAAAACCCTAATAATTGCAGGGTCCTTAAATAACTTAGAGAAGAACTTGCGACTAAATTTACTTTTTTTGTAATCACCATATCCGTGGCAGTACTTTCAATTTGCAGTAGTTGTTTTATAAAATTAAAGATCGAAAATTTGAGTTTATGAGCAGGGCAATTATGTGGTTGGCTAAACGCTAAATTACGTTTTCCTGCAGATTTAACACAATCAATAAAGTGATTAAGTAAATGGGTTTTCCCGCTGCCAGTTATACCGTAAATATAAATGGTTTTGGTGCAGTTTTGACTTTCAGCATAACTCAATAATGAATGTAATTGATGTAATTCCCATTCTCTACCTAGGCAGGGATCTACTGATTGCTTCATTAAATGAGTGTATAACCAAACAGGGATAGGCGAATTAGGAAGTAATACGTCAATGCTGACTTGAAAGAAGCGTGCAAATATAGATAATGTTCTAAAGAGTATTTTTTTCCCAGCTTCAGCTCTTTTTATTGATGAAACTGAAATAGGCAGCCTTTTATCGGTACATTCTTGAGCCAGCTGCTCTTGACTTAAAGCTTTTTTTTCTCAGTAACTGTAGGGCATGCGCATTAATATTTATGCGTCCGTTCGTAAGCGTTTCCGTTTCCATTAGGCTATTCCTCATAACTCTCTTGTATTTGTATTAAAATAGCGATAATTGATCGCTTAATAGTGCAAAAGTTTTGGAATTATAAGTCTACTTTTTTGTTGAGTTTTTTAATATTACAGAGCATTACATAAGTTTGACTTACCTCAAATAAGCCATTCAAGCACCTGTAATATCTTTCAAAATGCCAACTAAAATAACATCAAATCCTCACTTTATATTTTACGTGAAACAGGAGTAACTAATTGAATCAAAAGCTTGTGATACGGTTGAATCATTAACATGGCTTGTTGGTAATTGGAATTCTGAAAGTAGTAAATTAATGAATCATGGAAGCGGATAAGTGACAAAACTTTTGAAGGCTCTGGTTAAAAGTATTCGATCGAAAAGGATAAAATTGTAAGTACTGAAACTTTACGGTTAGTCGAAATGTCTGTGGAGATTTTCTATGTTGCTAAAGTTGCCAGTAATGATTTCCCCAAAAAGCTCAATTATCAATTCTTGAATAAAGAAAAAAGTATTACAGTTTATGTGTCAGGAGAAAAAGGCAAAGGTTTCTCAATTGAGTTTATTGGTGAATAACGGTAGCTAAGTAAATAAGAGGAATAAAGTAGACCCCAAGAGGAAAAGACCAATGTGACAAATCTTGACTTCAGACATCATAACCACTGGGAATCTGCGCTTTTACTCGCGACACACTTCACCTATTCATGCTATTAAGTTGCTTGGTCCTGTATTTTCGTTGGGTTTTACTCAAATCAACCTACGGTGGTAATATCATCACTGTATTTTGACTGATACACGAGAGTTTTGTATTAATAACTTCTCGTTAATCATTAAATTCAATTCGCAAGCCGGCATTAACAGTAAATACGTGATTGTGTGGCTAGATAGCGATAGCTCAACATCCACTCTGTTTTGTAACTATCAATTTAGAGGGACGGCTTATTTTACTATTGCCAATAAAAAAGCGCTGCACATTGGCAACGCTTATGTATATTCTTAACAGCTTACAGCTCAGTCTTTAGTCAAATAATCCAACACCACTTGATGGTGATCTTTGGTTTTAAACTTATCAAACAAGTGTGTAATTTTGCCATCTTGACCAATTAAGAAACTTAAACGGTGAATACCGTCGTATTCTTTGCCCATGAATTTTTTATAGCCCCATACACCAAATGCTTCTGCAATGGCGTGATCTTCGTCTGAGAGTAGGTCAAAATTAAGGTCTTTTTTCGTTTCAAAGTTCTTTAATTTTTTAACCGGATCAGGGCTTATACCAACAACGCGGGTATTTAATTGCGCTAATACGTCTTTTTCATCTCGTAGGTTTTCAGCTTGCACAGTGCAGCCAGGTGTTGATGCTTTTGGATAAAAGTACACGAGTACTTGCTGGTCTTTCAATAACTCTTCAAGAACGATTAGCTCACCATCTTGGTTTTGTAAGCTAAAGCTAGGCGCTTTATCGCCTGCTTGTAATGGACTGATTGTATTCATGGTTTATTCCTTATCGAATGCGTCTAAAAATATAGTCTACGTTAAGGGTGCGTGATAGATCCTCAAATTGAACTTTAAAGGTATCAATGTCAACGTCTACGGGAATATTAAACTCAATTTCACAGCGCATTTTTACATGCTCATCTTCATCAAACGTATCTGATTTTAGAGAACAAATGCTAATTTGATTATCTGCAAAGAAGCGAGTTACTTTACTAAGTGTGCCAGGGGTGTCTATACCAGTGTACTCGAGCGTATAGCCTGCACAAAATTCACTTTGTTTATGACTGGCTGTGCGCTTCATCATAGTCAGCAAACCTAACTCCATGCCTTTGAGAGGCAAGGTGTGTTCAATTCGGCTTATTGCAGACATGTCACCAGATAACAACATAATAAACGTAAACTCATTACCTAAGATGGCAATGCGGCTGTCGATGATGTTGCAATGACAGTCACTGACTAATTGGGTTAATTCACTAACAATACCAGGGCGATCTTCGCCAATTGCAGTTAATACGATCTGATGGTTAGAAAAAACAGTCATAAATTCAAATACCTAAGTTATGTTTATTACAACAGACAGCGCGAGCTAAGCCAGTAATAGTGGCTGTATGGCGGCGAAGTTTAACACAAATTAGGTGCTAAACTACAGAGCACCTTAATTTACACCGTATAAAATCACGGTGTTTCTTGTTTTTAGTGGCATGGGAAAGTACCATAGTTAAAATTTTGCATAACCGCGCTCATAATATGTATTGAGTGGCTCTTCAAAACAACGGGTTTTGCATAAAAATAAGAAATGTAAAGTTAATCTTGATTTTACACTGAACCAAATCGGCATAACCCACTCATATATTTGTTAAAACAATTAAGGGTATGCTAAGGAGAATTATCTGTGCAGTATTGGATCCCAAAAGCGCTTGCAGTGAGTGTATTGGTAGGCTTGTCAGGATGTAGTGTTTTTACTGATGAAGCGCATCATAAACGTAATTATCGTGCAACTGCACCAGTACAGGTGCCTGGGCAATTGGCGCAACCAGCGCAAGACCCCACTTATAAAATGGAAGTGGCTGCTTATGATAATAATCCAGATTCCACAAATTACCGCCCGCCAGCACAGGTTTTAACTGTAGCTAAAGGCAGCTGGGTTGAAGAAACGGATAAACAAGCGCGTGTATTTTTTGATAAAAATGACGGCATTGTCGATTTAAATAAATTTATCACTGAATCGGTTAAAGCTGTTTTGGCTGAACAACAAACACGAGTGCAAAAAGAAGATAATACAACGGGTACGATTGAAACCGATTGGTACTCAATTATAAAACCAGATGATGGCTGGTTTGCTGATAGTGCGCCTGTATCACAACAGCGTTTTATTTTTACATTGGAAGAAAAATCACACCAGCGTACAGCTTCGTTGAGTTCTAAACTGGTTGATTATAAAAGTGCAAGTGAAAAACTAACGCCGCTTTTGCAGCAACAGTTAGAAGTACGTGCATTAAATCAAGTAATTGCTGAATTTGATTATCGCTACCGTCAGCTTCAGGTTGAAATGCGTAAGCAGCAAGGCATTATTTCTCTTGAGATGGGCTTTGATAATAAAGGCAATGCGGCATTGGTAACAGAGCAAGATTACTCAGTTATTTTTGAGCGCTTTTCTGGTTTCTTAGAGCGCTTATCTTTTACAATTGTAGAGATAAACCAAGAAAAAGGCCTTATAACGGCTGACTATAAAAAGCCTGAATCAAGCGTCTGGGATTCAATTTGGGGTGATGAACTTGCTGAATTACCAATTGATGAAGGGCAATACCAAATACTCGTTAGCCGAACGAAAGAGGGCGGCACTAGTTTAACTTGGATGGATGATAAAGGGGCAACATTGGAGCCTGGCACTATGAACGATCTACAACAAGCATTAGAAAATGCCTTGCGTCAGCGCGGTATTAAAATTTAATCAAAAATAAAATAATAACCACAAAAAGAGCATTTGGCTCTTTTTGTGGTTTTAACAGGTTGAAAATATGTCTAAGTTAAACTCACCCAGCCCGCAGCAGCATCAAAAGAGCTACGATTTAAGAGTATGGTTTGCCTTTTTAGTCCCCTCTTTGATTGGCGTGTTCTTATTTATGACACCGGTTCCATCTGGCGAGATCATGACGATACCAATTGCGGTAATGGCTAAAGCAGTGCAGGCTTCATTTGCAGATATTGCTTTAGGTCTGATCGCGTTTGTTATTTGTGTTGCAGGCGTAATGTCGATTATATTCAGTGTACTAAAGCCAAAAAGCTTAACAAAATTTCGCTTACTTAATCATTTGTTTAATGTGAGTTGGATTTGGTTAGTCACTAGGCTACTAGGTATGCTGTTTGTGCTATTAACTTACTTTCAAGTTGGACCTCATGCGATAACGTCTGAAAATACAGGGCTTCTGGTATTAAAAGATTTACTGCCTGTATTATTTTCGGTATTTATTTTAGCGGGTTTATTACTTCCTTTATTGCTTAACTTTGGTTTACTTGAATTAGTGGGGACTTTATTAACGAAAGTGATGCGTCCATTATTTGGGGTGCCAGGGCGTAGTGCGGTTAACTGTGTTGCCTCTTGGTTGGGTGATGGGAGCGTAGGAATTTTAATGACCGCGCGTCAATATGAAGATAAATACTATACACAACGTGAAGCTGCGATAATTGGTACCACTTTCTCTGCTGTTTCAATCACTTTTTGTTTAGTGGTTATTGGCCAAGTAAAACTGGAATACCTATTTGCCCCATTTTATGCAACGGTATGTTTAGCCGGGGTTGTGGCCGCGATTATAGTACCTCGATTACCACCGTTACGCTTTAAAAAAGACTTATTAATTGACGGTACGAAGCCTGATGTTAACGCTGAATTAGTACCTGAAGGTAAAACGTTATTTAAGCATTCATTGGATGTTGCATTAGCTAAGGCTGAAAAAGCACCCGGGTTAAAGGGAACATTAAAAGAAGGCGTTCATAACGCGCTTGATATGGTGTTTGCTGTATTACCAGTTGTAATGGCTGTGGGCACATTTGCATTGATTATTGCTGAATATACGCCGGTTTTTCAATATCTAGGTATGCCATTCATTCCGTTTTTAGAGTTATTACAAGTGCCTGAAGCTGAAGCCGCTGCGCAAACAATTATGGTTGGTTTTGCCGATATGTTTATTCCATCAATTTTAGCGGCAGGTTCGATTGAAAGTGATGTAACGCGTTTTATCATTGCCGCAATGAGCGTGACGCAATTAATTTATATGTCGGAAGTAGGTGCACTATTACTGGGCAGTAAAATCCCCGTGAACATTTTGGAGTTGTTCACAATCTTTATCCTGAGAACCTTGGTAACACTTCCGGTAATAGCGCTTATGGCACATTGGTTAGTTGGTTGATTTAGAGACTCAGATACAAAAAAGCCCTGTTTATCGGGGCTTTTTTGTGAGCTATTTAAAGTGGTTGATCAATTAAGAGGATAGCTTGGCATGCAGGCAATGGTTTGGCTTTTAGAAAACCTTGCCCGTAATTACATTTTGTTTGTTGTAGTGTGGTTAATTGTTGTTGGGTTTCAATGCCTTCAGCAACTACATCAAGTTCAAGTGATGATGCCAATGATAAAATAGCGTCAACAAGTGGAGTCGGCGTGTCTTTGAGGTGATCAATAAAGCTTTTATCAATTTTTAGCACATGGATAGGGAGCTGATGTAAATAGCCAAGTGCTGAATAGCCTGTACCAAAATCATCTAAGCACAGTTTAACTTTTAATGGTGATAGACCTTCAATAATTTTGGTTGCCAGCTCAAGGTTCTCTATTAATCCTGACTCAGTTATTTCTAAACACAAAGAACCTAAAGGCAGTTGATAGGTATTATAAATTGCATGAATTTGTGAGACGAAATCAAGACTCGCAAAGTGCCGCGACGACACATTGACAGTGATCCGTAAAAAGCGCTTTCCCTGTTGTTGCCAAGTTGAAATTTGTTTAGCAGCCAGCTCAAGCAGATGTAGATCAAGGTTAATAATTTGACCGGTATTCTCTGCAATTGGAATAAAATCATTGGGTGGCACAAAGCCTTTTGTTGGGTGATGCCAGCGAACTAAAGCTTCAAAACCAACTACATGACAATCACCAATGGTAAAAATTGGTTGAAAATACAATTCAAATTCATTGTGCTCAATACCGTGTTGTAGATCATTTTCAATATCAGCATGACTTTTTAGCTTTTTACGCATGGTATTATTAAAGAAGCGAACTTGGCTGCGGCCATTCGATTTAGCCTCATACATAGCCGCATCAGCATGCTGTAATAGCTTATAAGCTTTATCGTTTTTATTATCGCAAAAAGCAACACCAATACTTGTTGAGGCTTGGAGTAAATGCCCATCAATGTTAAGTGGTTCAGCTAAGGCTTTTTTTATTCGTTTTAGTGCTTCAGTTACTTGATTTTTATGGGTGATATTTTCCATAAGGATTGAAAATTCATCGCCGCCCAATCGTGCAAAGGTATCTGTGTTACGGATGGTTGCTTTAATGGATTTACAAATGGCGATTAAAAAATGGTCACCAACTTCATGGCCAAGTGAATCGTTAATACTTTTAAAACGGTCAAGATCGAGGTAGAGCAAAGCATGGTAAGTGCCTTTGGGGGTACGAGTCAGTTTTAAAATGGCATGCTTAATACGATCAATCAGTAAGGAGCGGTTTGCCAGCCCAGTTAACTCATCGTGTAAGGCGCGATATTCGAGTGCTTGTCGTGAGAGCTGTCTGTCAATTGTCAGACTGATCTGGCGACTCACGTAAGTTAAAAGCGCTAAATCATGATCATCATAATGATGTGTTTTATCGTAGCTCTGTACAACAATTACACCACTAATGTTATCACTTACTTTGAAAGGGACACCCAGCCACGATTCTGACTGCCTGCCCACCATTTTAAAATGGCCAGCTTGAATGTGTTGTTGGTATTCTTCTTTATTTAGTAATAAAGGTTGTTCTGAATTGAGCAAATAATATGAAGCCGTATTTTTAAGTTGCTCTTTTGATATTTTTTTATGAGCATTTGAGCGAACACCCTGCTCAACAATATAGACGATGTCCAAAATGTCTATTTGCTTATCGTAAAGTGCAACTAAGAAGTTGTCAGCCCTTAATAGGTTTGTCAATATGCCATGAAGTGACTCTAAAAATGTATCTAAATCATTTGCTTGGTAAGTCAAATTAGCAATTTGCAATAATGTACTTTCAAGCTTTTGTGCCGTATTTAGCTGGCTGACTGTTTGCTGTAGGTTTTCTACAGTATTGACATGATTAATTTTGGCGCTTAGTAAATGTGCCACAGTGGTTAAAATTTCTAAATGAGCATCAGTAAAGTAATTGTGTACTGGGTGTTCGCAGTCAATAACGCCTAAAATTTTCTCTTTGTAAATTAATGGAACGCACAGCTCTGATCTGGCAGGGCGGGCATCAGCAATATAACGGCTATCTGTACTTACATCGCCACTAATTACTGCGCGACCTGTTGATGCAACATAACCGGTGATCCCTTGATTGAAATTAATGATACTACGTTCTATGGAGTAATCACTCGCTGAGTTAGATACGCCCATTGATGCGACTTCATGAAGGGTGGCATTTTTTTCATCGGCGATATATATCACACAATCGACAAAACCTAAGCGTTTAACGACTTCTGTCGTGGCATATTCAAACAGTTCATCGAGTCTATCTAATTGTAATAAGCTTGATGAAAACTGATTAATAATGCTCAGTTGTTCTGTTTTTACTTCAAGAGCAGAAGATAAATCTATTTTATTTTTCATAAGGCACGTGTGGTTTTTCTAATTCTTATAGTTCATATAAATATACGTTAACGGAATATTAACTTATAAACAAAGTATATATGAAAAAACAACGTGAGTGTGTAAATACAAACGAACAGCCAAGGTATTGAAGATGCAATGCTTTCACAATTTGTGGGGGAGTCCTTATAAGGCCCTAGTAAGAACCCTTTGGGTAGCGCATGTTTGGCATTTATACTGCGTTATCGCCTATTTATGGGGAGCAACCACACTACACAGGCTCTGCCTTGCCTAAATACCAAATAGACTGCTGCAAAATCAACCACGAAAGGTCAACACGTCCGAGTAAAAAAGGGCAATAAAATCTTTACTCAGATGAATCATATGCATATGATCAACTAAATTCAGCCGTGGAAATAAGTAATGACAAATAAAGCCCTCAATACTCAGTCAACATTAACTATAACTCGTCCAGATGATTGGCATGTTCATTTACGAGATGGTGATCAACTCAAAGATACCGTTCGTGATATTAGTCGATATATGGGCCGCGCTATAATAATGCCTAACTTAGTACCGCCCGCAATTTGTACTGAAACAGCTTTATCATATCGAGCGCGTATTATGGCTGCAGGCCCACAAGGCAGCTTTGAACCATTGATGGTGCTTTATTTAACAGATAAAACCTCACCAGAAGAAATAAAAAAAGCGCATGCAACTGGTAAAATAGTCGCTGCAAAAGTATACCCAGCCGGTGCAACAACGAATTCTGATTCTGGTGTTACATCCATGAAAAACATTTATCCGGTGCTGGAAGCCATGCAAGAAGTGGGGATGTTATTATTGATCCATGGTGAGGTTACTGATTCTTCAATCGATATTTTTGATCGTGAAAAAGTATTTTTAGATACTATTATGGTTGATGTTGTTAAAGACTTCCCTGAGCTTAAAATTGTTCTTGAGCATATTACGACTAAAGATGCTGTTGATTTTGTTAATAATGCATCAGAAAATGTTGCAGCGACGATTACAGCACATCATTTGCTTTATAATCGGAATCATATGCTTGCCGGTGGGATCCGCCCTCATTACTACTGCTTACCTATTTTAAAGCGCAACACGCACCAACATGCACTAATAGACGCTGCGACTAGCGGAAGTAAAAAGTTTTTCTTGGGTACAGACTCTGCACCGCATTACAAAGACAAAAAAGAAGCTGCATGCGGATGTGCGGGTGCATACACAGCTCATGCTGCATTAGAGCTTTATGCCGAAGCTTTTGAGGATGCTGGGGCTTTAGATAAACTTGAAGGGTTTGCAAGTCATTATGGTCCAGATTTCTATGGTTTAGCACGTAACACAGACACCGTTACTTTAATAAAACAGCCATGGACAGTACCAGCAAGTTACCCGCTTGGTGGTGATCACGTAGTACCAATAAAAGCTGAATCAGTTATTGAGTGGCAAGTTAAATAAATCGCGGTTTAGCCTATAGTTAAAGTACGTTTTTAGTTTTAAAATTAATCAGTTAGATAGTGTTTCGTGCATTGCAAATTGGCAGACAAAATATTTACTAATTAATAGAGCAAAAACGTTTTTATTGTGCTAATCTTATATTGCTTTGAGTTTTTGCGTATTGAATTTACGGATATTGTGCTGCGTTTAAGGTTACCGGTTAGGTTATTACTTGTTCCTGTACTATACCTCCAGATTTTTGGGCATTGACTCAGGGAGGATATTGCCATAATAATATGGCTGAATTTTAATTATTGACTTACAGGAAAATTTAGTATGTCGGTTACTGGTAAAGTAAAGTTTTTCAACGAAGCTAAAGGCTTTGGTTTTATTGAACAAGAGAATGGCCCTGACGTATTCGTACATTTCAGCGCTATCACTGGTTCAGGTTTTCGCACTCTAAGCGAAGGCCAGCAAGTGTCTTTCGGCATCAAGCAAGGCCAAAAAGGCCCTGAAGCTGAGAACGTAGAACTAGCATAATTTTATTATGTGAACCTAAGTTCATCGTGGTGAAACAGAGTCCTGTTTCACCATAATCTTCCTCAAATTTTTATAAAATTACATTTTTTAGCAATACTAAAACATTATTTATTAAATCATTCCGCATCCCAATTACTGAATTTTATATTCATCCTTGTTTTTATCCTGTATCAGTTTGTTTATATTCGTTATCCTTATACTTTAGAATTAACATCTATAACATAAATTATATTTTCTGAATGAAGAACACATAGTAAATTTTATATTCATTATCAAAGTTCATTCACTGATTGCGACGATTGCCACATCAAAATGCTTGGCAAGAAGCAGGAACAATTAGCTATCTTGGTTTACACTAAGTTTAAGCATTACAAAGTAAGTAAAGGGTTTGCTAATTAATGAATATTAGAAATAACGTACTGATCGTTGATGATCACCCAATGGTATGTGCAGCGATAAAAACCACCTTAGGTACATCTGCATTAGTTGGTGATATATATACAGTCGCTAGTCAAAAAGCGGCATTGGATGCTTTAAAGAAAAATAATATCACGCTTATTATTTTAGATATTGAATTGGAAGATTCTGACGGTTTTAGCTTATATAAACGCGCGCTTTTAGATGGGTATAAAGGGCATGTTCTTTTTTTATCCGCTAAACAAGATAAGCATATAATTCGTACCGCCGCAAAGTTGGGAGCTCAAGGGTTTATCAATAAGGCTGAGAGCTTAGAAGATATCACTTCTGCAGTTGAATTAATTTTACGTGGTTTTACTTTTTTCCCGCAAGGTGATTTGGTTAGTAACGATAAAGATCTAGATGAAATACTTACTGAGCGTGAACTTACTGTCATGCGATATCTTATAGAAGGGCTATCTAATAAGGATATAGGCGAAAAATTGTTTATAAGTAATAAAACAGTCAGCACCTATAAAACGAAGATATTCGAAAAGCTAGGTGTTGACTCAGTCATTTCACTGGCGAAACTTGTAAAAGAAGACTCTTTTTAAAATTTAGCTGTAAGAAGTTAAGTACACCCTGTGTAATTTAATACATTTTACAGCTAATTCCTTTCATTTTTGTTTCAACCCGTGCATAAAAACGCTTTTTTACTGAATGATTAAGCTTATATTAAAGTTTCCTGAAATATTTTTTTAAAACCTCGCTTTGACATGAAATGTTACATTTATGTGCGTCTTTAATTTATTTAAAAAAAAACCGTCGTTAGTTAGCGGCTTTTATAGACCTTCGAAAAATCCACCTGTTGCATTTATGTTAATCCTTTGTTTTTTGTATTTTAGTTTATGTTGCTTCTGAAGATTTATTTCTAGTTAATTCCAAACATCAAGTTGACAGCGTGCATTGCATTTAGCATTATTGGAGGGTTGATATCTATTAAAAGATATCAGGGTTGTCTTCTTCGGAGGATAATTAAATTATAAAAGTAACATTACTTAATTGGTTGGGAACTATGTCTGTTAAAATCAGAAAGAGTCTTGTAGCAACTGCGTTGGTTGGCGCATTTGCATTCGCAAGCAGCAATGTGATTGCAGATCCTTTGAAGGACGTGCAAAACGCAGGTCTAAAAATTCAAACGGCTGCGGTTAAGTCTCAAACTAAAATTGACAACGTATACGGTCAAACTCAAGAGCTTATCGCTGAGTACCGTAGCATTGTTGATGAAACTGAGCTTTTGAAAGTATACAACGATCACGTTGCACGTTTGGTCGCTGACCAAAATGCACAAATTGAATCGTTTGACCGTCAAATCGCTACTATCGACAACACAAAACAAAACGTTGTGCCTTTGATGTATCGCATGATCGATACGCTCGAGCAATTCATCAAAGCGGACGTTCCGTTTAACAGTGACAATCGTTTAGCGCGTGTTGAAAGATTACGTGAAACAATGGTTTCTTCTTCTGTAACTACATCAGAGAAATTCCGTCAAGTATTAGAAGCCTACACTATTGAAGCTGCATACAGCTCTTTAGTTGCTGCTTCACAAGGTACTTTAGAAGTTGATGGCAAAAGCATAAATGTTGATTTCGGCCAATTAGGTCGTATCACTTATGTTGCACAATCGTTTGACCTTAAGCACGCGTGGGTTTGGGATAACAACACTAAACAGTGGAAAGAATTAGGTGATGAATACCTAAAACCTGTTAAAGAAGTTATCCGTATGGCGCGTAAGCAAGCGACATTAGAACTTGTTAAACTACCAATCTTTGGCGCGGAGTAATCAATAATGAAGAAACTATTTAAAGGTTTTGCTGTTGCAGCAGTACTGTCTGTTTCTGCAGGTACCGCGCTTAATGCACATGCAAGTTCTGCTGCTCTAGATAAAATTCTTGAGCAAGTAAAACAAGAGCGTATCTCTGAAGGCAAAATCAATAAGCAACGTGAGCAAGAGTTTCTTTCTGCTCGTGCTGACAAGCAAGCGTTACTTAATAAAGCGAAAAGCCAATTAGCGTCTGAAAAGTCGCGTGGAACTCGTCTAACTAAAGAATATGCACAAAACGAAAATACAATGAATGAGAAAGCAGCAGCTCTACAAAGTGCACAAGGTACTTTAGGTGAGATGTTTGGTGTTGTACGTCGTGCAGCTCAAGATGCAATCGGTTCAATTGAAGCGTCACTTGTATCTGCTGAAAAGCCAGGCCGTGCTGAAATCTTACGTTCATTAGCTGCTGCTAAAGAATTACCAACAGTTCGTGAACTTGAAGAGCTTTGGATTTCTTTACAAACTGAAATGACTGAGTCAGCGAAGGTTTCAACATTTGAAACTGAAGTTGCAGGTCTTGACGGTAATGCATCTATCAAGAAAGTAACGCGTATTGGTAACTTCAACTTAGTAACAGATGATGGATACTTAATCTATTCACCTGAAACTAAATCGATTCAGCCACTAGGTAAGCAACCAGACGGTTTTATCCTTGCAGGTATTGATGATTTAGCAAATACTTCATCTGATAACTTTGCTGGTGTTTATGTGGATCCAACTCGTGGTGCGATCTTACGTATCAATACACAAAAAGCGACACTTGAAGAGTACTATCATCAAGGTGACGTTGTTGGTTACATCATCACTGCGTTGTTAGGCTTAGGTTTATTAATCTTCCTAGCTCGTTTTGTTGACCTTACGCTTACAAAAAGCAAAATCAACAGCCAGCTTAAAAATCTTGCTACACCGAATACAAATAACCCATTGGGTCGTATTCTTAAAGTGTATCATGATAATAAGAATCAAGACGTTGAAAACCTTGAGCTTAAGCTTGATGAAGCGATTCTTCGTGAAACGCCACGCATTGAAGCTGGTATCAACATTATCAAAATCCTTGCTGCAATCGCGCCACTACTTGGTCTACTAGGTACGGTAATCGGTATGATCTTAACGTTCCAAACAATCACATTGTTCGGTACAGGTGATCCGAAGATCATGGCAGGTAACATCTCTCTAGCACTTGTAACTACTGCGCTAGGTCTAATTGCTGCACTACCACTTATTCTTCTTCACGCTGTTGTTGCGGGTCGTAGTAAGTCGGTATTACACATCCTTGATGAGCAAAGCGCAGGTATCATCGCTACTCACGCGGAGAAGGAGAAAGCCTAATGCTAGTCCTGATGGAAATCTGGGAATCTATCAGGGATTTTGTTGGCACAGGCGGCCAGGTTTTATACGTGGTCGCGATAGCACTCTTTCTTATGTGGGTTTTAATGATTGAGCGCTATTGGTTCTTACTTGCAGAGTTTCCTCGTTTATCGAAGGGAATTATAGCTAAGTGGGATGCCCGCCAAGACACTACGTCTTGGTACGCACACAGAATCCGTGAAGCATGGATTTCTGAAGCGTCTGAAAAATTAGATCAGCGTATGTTGTTGATTAAAACATTGGTAGCTGTTTGTCCTTTAATTGGCTTACTTGGTACGGTAACAGGCATGATCGCGGTTTTTGAAACCATGGCAAGCCAAGGTACGGGTAATGCACGTTTAATGGCATCAGGTATTTCAATGGCAACAATCCCAACAATGGCTGGAATGGTTGCGGCACTATCTGGAGTATTTTTTAGCTCACGTCTTGAGACAAAAGCTAAAATGGTGAAAGCCAAACTTATTGATAGTATGCCTCATCACTAGAGAGAGAATTAAATATGGCACGTAAACAACGTTTTCGTGAAGAAGAAGATGCAACGGTCGATATGACACCGATGCTTGACATCGTATTTATCATGCTTATTTTCTTTATCGTAACTACATCGTTCGTTAAAGAGGCTGGTATCGAGGTCAATAAACCAAAAGCGGCCCAAGCTACGAAGCAAAAAAATGCTAACATTTTTATTGCTATTCGTGACAACGGCGAAATCTGGATTGATAAACAGCAAGTTGATGTTGAACGTGTTTCAGCAAAAATTGAAAGTTTATTAGCAGAACAACCTACTGAAGTTGTAATTTTGCAAGCTGACAAAGATGCAAAACATGGCGTAGTGGTTAAAGTTATGGACCAGATTAAAGCGACGGGCGATAACCTGAGAATTTCAATAGCTGGAGATCAGTAATGATTCGTTTTCTGTTTTCACTGATTGCAGGTGGGGCAGTTACTTTCGGCTTGTTCTACTTCATGGCTTTCCTCATCTCTGGTGGGGCTGACCGTAATACGGAACAAAAAGAGCAGATCATAGTCGAAATTATGACGAATCCGCCTGAATCTAAGGTGCAAGAGAGGAAGCGTGTACCGCCTCCGCCTCCACCACCGCCAAAGCAGCCGCCTAAACCGCAGCCGCCACAGCCGGAAAACAACAACCCAAATCCGGGTGCTATGTCATTTAATATGGGCAGCATCGATGTGGGAAGTTCGGCAGGTGGTTTAAGTGGTCCAGGTGCATTTGGACGTGACGGTGATGCGACACCTATCGTTCGAATTGAACCTAAATATCCAACACAAGCAGCACGTGATGGTAAAGAAGGTTGGGTACAACTTTCATTCTCAATTGATGAGCTAGGTGGAGTGACTGACATCGATGTTATCGACGCAGACCCTAAACGTATCTTTGATAGAGAAGCTAAACGTGCGCTTGGTAAGTGGAAGTACCGTCCTAAGATTATTGACGGAAAACCACAAAAACAAGTTGGTTTACAAGTTCAGCTAGACTTTAAACTTAACCAAGGCAATTAAGGAGGCAAGTATGAGAAATTTATCTAAAGTAACAGCACTTGCGGTACTTATGTCTTTCTCAGGTGCAGTATTTACTGCACCTGCTTTAGCGGCGCCTGATTACGCAAAGATAGAAGAGCGTAAAAAAGCAAAAACTAGAGTGATGGGAGAGCGTGTTGGTAAGAAAGTTATCAAAGCGTTCGATCTTTACGCTGAAGAAAAGCTTGATGAAGCAATTGCTATGCTTAAAGAGCTTGAGCCATCAGATGACTTTGATAAAGCGACAGTTAATCGCTACTTAGGTAGTATGTATGCGCAAAAAGAGCAGTATAAAGTTGCGATTAAATACCTACAATTAGCAGTGGCGCCTGATATTTTAAACTTTGCTGATCATGAGCAAAGCTTAAAAACATTAGGTGATATGTTAGCTGGCACAGAGCAGTATGAAAAAGCGAAAAAAGCGTATGTTGCGTGGATGGACTTTACTGGTCAAGAAGATGCAACTGTTTACACACGCATCGCCCAAGCGAATCATCAGCTAGGAAAATTCAAAGATGTTTTTGAACCGGCAGATAAGGCAATTAAACTTCAAAAAGAGCCAAATAAAGGCCCTTACCAATTAAAATTAGGTTCTTATTTTGAACTTAAAGACTATAAAAATATGGTTAAAGTTGGTGAAGAGATTGTTCGTGTTTGGCCTGATGATAAAAAAGCATGGGTAGGCTTAGGTAAATACTACCTCCAGACGGAAGACTATAAAACCGGTCTTTCGACGATGGAAGTCGCATTTAAGAATGGCTACTTTGAAACTGAAGTTGATTATAAAGTTTTGTCTAACTTCTACTCTTTGAATGCAATACCTTTTAAAGCTGCTAAAGTTTTAGAAGATGCGATCAATGAGAAGAAAGTTAAACGTACAAAACAAAATATCTCTGCAGTGGCAAGTAATTACCATCGCTCTCAAGAAATAGAGAAAGCAGCTAAGTACTATGAAGAAGCGGCAAAATTTGATGGCGATGCTGAGCTTTATCGTAAAGCAGGTTCATTATTGCTTCAGTCGCAAAACTATAGTGCAGCCGTTGTTCGTTTGAACAAAGCTCTGGAATTAGGTTCTGATAAGAAAGGAACTATATATACAGATTTAGCAGAAGCTTACTACTATCAAGAAAAGTATAAGCAAGCTTATGCTGCTATTGTTAAAGCAATGGATGACCCTCGCACACGTAAGTTTGCAAAAGGTTGGTCAACTTATATTAAAGATAAAGCCGCTCGCAACGGTGTTAAGATTTAACTTTAATTTGCTGTAGCAATTTATAAAAAGCCCCATAGGGGCTTTTTTTATTGGATTATACTCATGATAAAACATTTACTAACGGTGTGCTTTCTCGGTTTTTTATTAAGTGGATGTGGTGAAAGTCACACGCAGTATCAAACAAAAGATCATGCTTTACAGACCCTGCAAACATTAAACCAATTACTAAAAACTAACGGATCAATTAAGCAAGTGAGTGAGGAGCAATGGCCATTCACAAACGCTTATTTAGAAAAACGGCATTTAATTTATCAAGGAATTAATACGTTTGATTTAGAGCCAACAGAGCAAAGGCTGTTGGATTATTTAATTATTGCTGAGCGTTTTCCTGAGCGCTATTTTCCCTGGCCAGCACATATTCCTGTGCTTGAAAATATGCTTAACTATAATCAGACGCTCGATATATCACAGCAGATAGCAAGCTGGATTAATTTTAATCAACAGCAGTTGATACTTGCCAAGGAAAGCAATCTAAAGCTAAATTCAATCGAATTGGGTATGTTAAAACAGCAGGTGAGTGTAAGTTTAAATCGGCCCAGCTTACCTTCAAATGTACAATTAGCATTACAAGGTTTTAATGAGTACTTATTAGCTTATATACCTAGAGGAAGCGCAGGTTTACATGGCTTAGCGAATGGGGGTCCATGGTATCAAAGTAAATTAAATTATTTTTCTGGTATGACTAAGCCTCCATTAAATTGGTTGGTAGCGGTACAGTCTGAATTAAAAGTAAGACAAAGGGAAAGCTTTGGATTGACGTTGGCGCTAGATCATCAGTATTCAGTATTAGAGCAGTGGCTCAAACCAACCGCGATTGAGAGCATAGGTTTTGACTGGGCACAAAATTATCAAGACCTTACTAAAGCTGTGTTAAGTAAAAAATCAGAGCTAACAGCACCAGATCAAGTATTTTGGTTGGCGATGATGGAGACCGACGTTGGTATTCACTACCATGCTTGGACACCACAACAAGCCAAAGTTAACTTGCTTAAGCACTTAAGCTTAACACCGCAGCAAGCTCAATACTTGGTTGAGGATATTGTTTTTTATCCTGGATCGAGCTTTAGCTTTTCATTTCTTTTAGATAAAAAGTAAACGTGAACTAATTACTTTTTATCTTAGACTCGCAGCTGGCACAACGTTGAATTGTTGGATCTGCATTTAAACGTTGCGAGTCAATTTTTTCTTCACAGTCACAGCAATAACCATATTGCCCAATATCCACTTGGCAAACTGCGGCTTCTAGCTGTTCTAGACGAATAATAAGCGATCTATATTCATTCCCAAGCTGCCTATCAGTTAATTCTAGCCAGTGCTCTGGATTATTTTGTTTTAATGTTTCAACGAGCGAATGGTGTAATAGGTTACTTGAGTTCGACAGTGCTGAGAGTAAAGACGTTCTTACTTTCTTTAATTCGCCATTTAGTATAAGCAGGTGGTTTTGAGCATTGATCATTATTAGTTTCCCCATTGAGCAATGCTGTAGTATTCATCAATAAAAAAAAGCGCACTATGATGTGCGTCAAATTAAGGTGCAATAGCGTATTTTTTCAAAACATCGGCAACGTCTTCTTTTGTTTTAAGACGCCTGATCTCATCGAATAAAATATCAGCTTGGCTATATTGACGTTTTAAATAGCCCAACCACTGCTTAGTACGAGAAGCAAAATACTTTTCATCTTTAGCTGGGTCATGGTGTATAGCAGAATGAACTAGATGATACAGCACATGTTCCCATTGAAGACTGACATATTGCTCGCCATTAAAATGAGCTTTAATTTTGCGTGCTAAATCAGGGTGCGAAAGTGCACCACGACCCAACATTAAATCGGCACAACCACTTCGCTTTTGGCATAGTATGGCATCCTCTACTTGCCAAATCTCACCATTTGCTACAACAGCAATATCTTTACCTTTGATTAATGGAGGAATTTTTTCCCAATAAGCGGGTGGGTTATAGCCATCACGTTTTGTGCGGGCATGAATGGCAATGCTACTAGCGCCAGCGCTGACAACAGCATCAACAATTTCTTGACTGTTACTATCATCATCAAAGCCTAATCTGATTTTAGCTGTTACTTGATGCTCGCTTGGCACAGCATCACGTACAGCTTTGATGATTTCATACATATGCTCTGGATCTTTTAACAGTACAGCGCCGCCTTTACTCTTATTAACCGTTTTAGCAGGGCAACCGAAGTTTAGATCAACACCATGTGAACCAAGTTCTATCGCTCTTACTGCGTTTGCAGCTAATGCGTGCGCAACTTGCCCAAGTAATTGAATACGCACGGGTGTTCCTGAGCGAGTTAAGCCATTATTATGAAGCTCAGGGCAATAGCGATGAAATACTTTATCTGGAAGGCAGGCATCAATAACGCGCACAAATTCAGTTACGCATAGATCAAAGCCACCAATTTCGGTGAGCAGTTGACGCATTTTAAAATCGACAACCCCTTCCATAGGCGCTAAAACTAATTTCATGATAGGGGAACTTTATACAACTGAAAAGGAGGCGTAGTTTACCTGTATAGCCAAGCCACCTCAAGATACAGTTTCAGTTGGAGTAAAAGCGATTTCAGTAAGGCATTGGTTGCAAGTAATAGTTGGCTCTATTGTTAAAATCAATAACGCAGTATAAATCGCCTTGATCTTAAATTCTCTGGTGGCTTGGATATAAATATAACCTTGATAAATCCTTATTTTACTCTCATAGTTATCTTCTGTTGTGCGTATTTTGTAGGGCTCTGGTAAAAAATTAATAAAAAGTTGTGATTGAATGAAATATTATTTTTTTAGCAAGGTCTACTTAGTATAACCTTTATGTTTTAGAGAGAGTCATAAAATGAATACAATTAAAAAGAATTCAATTGCGTTAACATTAGGCGCGGTAGTTGTAGGCAGCACAAGTTTTATTTCTGCTGATGTTCATGCAAACCCATTTGAATTTCAGCAAATGGTAACTGGCTACCAAGTTGATGCTACAGAGGGTAAATGTGGCGAAGGTAAATGCGGTGGCGATGCTAAAACTAAAGATGACAAAGCGAAAAAAGAAGGCAAGTGCGGCGAAGGTAAATGTGGCGGTGATGCTAAAGACGCAAAAGCGAAAAAAGAAGGCAAATGCGGCGAAGGTAAATGTGGCGGCGACGCTAAAGACGCAAAAGCGAAAAAAGAAGGCAAATGCGGCGAAGGTAAATGTGGCGGCGATGCTAAAGACGCAAAAGCGAAAAAAGAAGGCAAATGCGGCGAAGGTAAATGTGGCGGCGATGCTAAAGACACAAAAGCGAAAAAAGAAGGCAAATGTGGTGAAGGTAAATGTGGCGGTAGCCACTAATCACTTTGTGATAGCATTAAGTTAATTCTATTAAAAAGGCCTTTGCGGGCCTTTTTAAATTAAGGAGTATCTATGGGAATATCTAATAAAGATGAATTTGGTATGGTGGGGCTTGGTTTACGCCGAGAAATGTTGGATGAATTACTCATTCAGGTACCAAAGCAAATTGATTTTATGGAAGTGGCTCCGGAAAATTGGCTAAAACTCGGAGGGCGATTTGCCAAGCAATTTAAATCACTTACTGATACAAATAACTTTGTCTGTCATGGTTTATCGTTATCGATTGGCTCGCCAGAACCGTTAGATATTGCGTTTATTAAATCGTTAAAAGTATTTTTTGATGCACATAATATAAAGCGCTTTAGTGAACATCTTAGTTATTGCTCTGGTACTGGTCATATGTATGATCTAATGCCCATCCCATTCACTGATGAAGCAATTAAACATGTTGTACCGCGTATTAAGCAAGTACAGGATATTTTAGAGCAGCAAATTGCTATTGAAAATGTGTCCTATTATGCGGCTCCGGGTCAACAAATGAGCGAGCTTGCATTTACCAGTGAGATATTACAACAAGCTGATTGTAAGTTATTACTCGATGTAAATAACATTTATGTAAATTCAATAAATCATGGCTATGACGGCGACCATTTCTTAGCAAACTTACCGTCAGAGCGTATTGCTTATGGCCATGTTGCTGGGCATTACAATGAAGCTGATGATTTAATTATTGATACTCACGGCGCAGATGTAATAGACCCTGTATGGCAACTACTCGATAACGCTTATAAATATCACGGGGTATTTCCTACCTTATTAGAGCGTGACTTTAATATTCCTGCTATTCCCGATCTAGTTAAAGAACTGGATATAATTCATTGTCTACAAGCGAAGAACGCTATACCTCAGAGTAAAGAAAGTGCCTGATATGAACTTTATTGACACGCAACACGCGTTTATGGCGCATATTCGTGAACCACAATTGCACCCAAAGCCTAACGGTATTGAAGATCGCCGAATGGCTATCTATCGCGACTTATTTTTTAATAATATAAATGGCTTTATTTCATCTGGTTTCCCGGTTCTGAAAACACTCTACAGTGATGATGACTGGTTACAGTTAGTTCGCTGTTTTTTTGCTGAGCACGATTGCCAATCCCCTTATTTTTTGGATATTGCGGGAGAGTTTATTCATTATTTAAGTAGCGACTATAAAATGCTAGAAAGTGATCCCGCTTTTATGCTTGAACTTGCGCATTATGAATGGATAGAACTTGATGTATCGATTACACAGCTAGACATTATGGAACGAATTATCACCACGGAGCTAAGTAACACACCGCTTTACCTTAGTAGCTGTGCCCGAAATTTAAGTTATCAATACCCAGTGCAACACATTACTAGCGAATTTCAACCTTCAGAACCATCGCAACAGCCGCATTACTTTGTTGTATATCGTGATACTGAAGATGAAGTGCAGTTTATAGCTACCAATGCAATGACAGCATTACTCTTATCTATAATAGAGTCAACATCAGGAATTTATTTAGCTACGGTTATTGAGCAAGTCGCTCAGCACGCACCGCAATTTACAGAAGAGCAATTATTGCAAGGGGCTACCCAGACATTAACGGCGATGGTTGAACGTGGTGTGATCGTGACAAAAAATCAAGGTTAAACGCTTTATTGATTTTTTTACATCGACTATCATATGCGCTTTATTTGTCGCGCTTAATAAAGGTAGTCCCCATGTCAGATGATAAAGATTTTAAAGACCCATTTAACGCTATGTATTTTATTGCGTTTTTAGCTATATTTGCAGTAGTTGGGTGTTTAAATGCAATATTAGGTTGGATCACAACCGTGTCTTAATTTACCCTAGTAAATTATACTAAGGCTGTATTTTGTGCAGTCTTATCTTTTTAACTCCTTACCAACACTTTACTTATACCACACGCCTCGTACATTAACAGATATTCTAAATTGCCTCCTGTGGTTTGTATAAATCACGTTTTATTCCTACTGAAACTCGCTTCTTGGGGTGGCTTGGGTATATAATTACCTGCTTTGTAATATTACATGTATGACAGCTAAAATTATGACAACTCCATCTATTATTAAAGACAGCATTACCACCATTGCAGATTACCCAAAAGCGGGCATTATGTTCCGTGATGTAACTACGTTGATGGCTGACCCTGCCGCGTTTCAAGCGACGATTAATGCATTTATAACTGCTTATAAAGATCAAGGTTTCACAAAGATCATTGGTACTGAATCACGTGGCTTTATTTTTGGTGCGCCACTTTCATATGCACTAGGTATCCCTTTCATTCCAGTTCGTAAACCAGGTAAACTACCGCGCGAAGTGATCTCGCAAGATTATCAACTAGAGTATGGTGAAGATGTATTAGAGCTACATACGGATGCAATTGTCCCTGGCGACAAAGTATTATTAGTGGATGACTTATTAGCGACTGGTGGTACGATTGAAGCAACGGCTAAGTTAGTTCACAAGCTTGGTGGCCATGCCACAGATGCGGCATTTGTAGTCTCTTTACCTGAACTAGGTGGCGAGCAACGTATTGCAAAAATGGGCATTAAAATCCTAAAATTGGTTGAATTCGAAGGCGAGTAATTAATGAGTTATCAAGTCCTAGCGAGAAAATGGCGTCCACAGACCTTTCATGAATTGGTCGGTCAGTCCCATGTGAAACAAGCATTGGTAAATGCTTTGACGCAAAATAGACTGCATCACGCTTATTTGTTCACTGGGACACGCGGGGTGGGTAAAACCACCATCGCACGTATTTTTTCAAAAAGCTTAAATTGTGATGAAGGCATTTCGGCTGAGCCTTGTGGAAAGTGTAGTAGTTGTGTCGATATTGAAACGGGTCGTTATATTGATTTACTTGAAATAGATGCGGCATCCCGGACCAAAGTGGAAGATACTCGAGAAATTCTCGATAATGTACAATATGCGCCAACGCGTGGCCGTTACAAAGTGTACCTGATCGATGAAGTACACATGCTCTCAAAGCACAGTTTTAATGCATTATTAAAAACCTTGGAAGAGCCACCTGAACACGTTAAGTTTTTATTGGCGACTACCGATCCACAAAAACTACCTGTTACTATTTTATCTCGCTGTTTGCAGTTTAATCTTAATGCGTTATCGCAACCCGAAATACTCCAGCAACTTGAATATGTATTAGGCGAAGAACAGTTAAGTTTTGAAACCCAAGCACTGCAAATTATCGCTAAAGCTGCTGATGGCAGTATGCGTGATGCATTGAGTTTAACTGATCAAGCCATTGCCCAAACCAATGGTGATATTAAGCATCAAGCGGTACAAGCAATGCTAGGGTTGATGGACAACCATTATAGCCAGCACTTGTTAGTGGCATTATTGGCGCAAGATGGCGCTGCATTGATGGCGCAAATAGAGCAGATTGCCACTCAAAACCCAAATTATATAGCCCTTTTAGATGATTTAATTGGTCTGACGCATTTAGCGCAATTGACGCAATTAGTCCCAGACGCTGCAAAATTAGATGAATATAATCGTGAATTTATTAGCGAAGTAGCGTTGAGTTGTGACTCACAGCAAATTCAAATTTATTATCAATTACTGCTCAATGGTAAAAAAGATCTCCAATGGGCGCCAGAGCCGCGTTTAGGCTTTGAGATGATTATGCTGCGTTTACTAGCATTTCAACCAATTGATAACCAAATAGTTGCCAACACAGTATCGGCTGGATCATCAGCGGATGAAAAACGTTCTCGAGCAGGCTCGCTCAGAGACATTCTAAATAAAAACAAGCAAGCACCATCAGAGCGTAATGACGATCAAGTTAGATTGCCAGCGGGAACATCAGCTACTACATCAGCGGCCACCGCATCAGAGAAAAAACCGGTCGCAGTTCCCCACAACACAGTGGCGATGGAGCAAGAGCCAACTGCGCCAGTTGATATAGCACCTGCTCATGTAGCTGCAGCTGATCCAGAAACTGAGCTTGAGCAACAATTAGCATCACAATATGATGATGTGATGAGCAACGCTGTGGATCAAGGCTTTGATGGCGATACTAACCATGCTCAAAAACAAAATATTAGTGACCATCAGCATAGCATTGAACCAATTGGAAACGCGGCGGTTGTACCAAGTAATAATTCACTTTCTGACTATTCCGCTACTACAGATATTAGTCAAAAAGAAGCACAAGCGCAGTCTGCAATCGCACGTATTTTACGTGATAGAAATATTTCGGGTGCAGGCACGCTTTCTGGTGGCAAAGTATCAGCAGAGCCGTTAACGACGACGATACCGGCGGTTGAGCGCAGTACACCGGTAAAAAAGTCCCAACCCCAAATAGCGGGGACAACTAGCCAAGCTGAGGCTAACGGCTACACGGCAAACATTGCACCAAATAAAACTATAAAACCTGACTTTAAAGAAAAACATCAAACAATTACTGAAAATTTAGCGCCAGAGTTACTAGAGCAAATTAATCCACAAAAAGTGGTGGCTGCACCTGAGCCAGAAATAAACATTCAAGTGCCCGATGATTTTCAAAGCCCGATCAGCGATATCCGTTTTGCGCATCAACAAGATGAATGGGCTTATTTAATTAAGCGAATGGGGCTTGGCGGGCGGATGCGCCAATTTGCACTGCACTCAATTTATTCAAAACAGCAGCAACAATTACATTTAGAAGTTGACGCATCGCAAAAACACCTTGATACACCTATGCTGAGACAAAAATTAACGGCAGCACTGGCCAGTATTTATGAGCATAATGTTGAATTAAGCATTAACTTTGAAGTCGGGGTGATTGATTCCCCTTACTTAATCCAGCAAAAAATAGATGCGGGGCGTCACCAGCAGGCGATTGATGTGATCAACAGCGACGAGAATATCGTGCAATTACAGCAGGTATTTTCTGCAATAATCGACGAAAACAGTATTCAGGCATTGTAATTTTTTGCAATAGCCCTTATCTTCATGCCAATTAAAGATTATATAAAGAGAGAGAGTTATGTTTAAAGGTGGAATGGGTAACATGATGAAGCAAGCGCAACAAATGCAAGAGCGCATGCAAAAAGCCCAAGACGAAATCGCAACGATGGAAGTTGTTGGTGAAGCAGGTGCAGGTCTTGTTAAAGTAACGATGCTTGGTAATCATAATGTTCGCCGCGTAGAGCTTGATGAAAGTTTAATGGAAGATGATAAAGACATGATTGAAGACTTACTTGCAGCAGCATGTAATGACGCAGTACGCCGTGTAGCTGATGAAACACAAGAGCGTATGGGCAAAGTTACTGGCGGTATGCAATTACCACCAGGCATGAAAATGCCGTTTTAAGTTAAAATATGCAACTTTCAGAGAGTTTAAGTCAGTTAATAGAAGCATTACGCTGCTTACCGGGCATTGGTCCAAAATCAGCCCAACGTATTGCATTTCATTTACTTGAGCGCGACCGTAAAGGTGGGAGCCAGCTGGGTAATGCATTAACAAAAGCGATGACTGCAATTGGTCATTGTCAATCGTGTCGTACATTTGCAGAGCAGCTACACTGTGATATTTGTTTAAGCATAAAGCGCCAAGACAGTGGTGTTTTATGTGTTGTTGAATCGCCTACTGATGTCTTGGCTATTGAACAAACAGGGCAGTATCAAGGTTTATACTTTGTTTTGATGGGGCATTTATCACCTATTGATGGTATTGGTCCTAACGAAATAGGCTTAGATACCCTTGAGAAAAAGCTACAGCAAGGCGGTATTAACGAAGTGATTTTAGCCACCAATCCAACGGTCGAAGGTGAAACCACCGCGCATTATATTGCGCAGCTTTGTCATCGTTATAAAGTAGAGGCTTCGCGTATTGCTCATGGTATACCTGTCGGTGGTGAGCTTGACTTACTCGATGGCATGACATTAATGCATGCGTTTAGTGGTCGCAGGGCAGTTACCGAAAATTAACTGTTAGCGTAATTAAACACTTTGAAAGAAAAAGCCTGCATTAACTTAGTTATGCAGGCTTTTTAATGGCTTTTAGCAAAACTCACATAAATATGTTTTTAATAAAATTGGTATTAGCAGGAATATAAATGCCTGAACAGCACGTAATAACTCCCAGCATAGTTGATGATTTTGTCGCCCCAATATGCACCGGCTTTTTAGACATACTCTATCAGGATGAAGATATTTTATTAATCAACAAACCCAGTGGTTTATTGAGCTTGTCGGGTAGAAATCCACTTAATTGGGACTCGGTACATTATCGATTAGTAAATGGGCAAGCAGGAGTTAGTCCGCCTTTCCCTGAAGCCAAATTACCGCATCGATTAGATTATGGCACATCAGGTATTATGGTCGTGGGGCTCAATGCTGAATCATCAAAACAGCTTAATAAGCAATTTCAGAACCGAGCGATTACAAAACACTATATAGCGATGTTACAAGGGTGGGTTGTGAAAGATGAAGGGCAGGTTATCGCACCGATAGCGAAAGACACGTTACTTTTCCCTTTAGTTAAAATTTGTGAGATTACAGGCAAAACCGCAGTAAGTGACTACATGGTACTAAAGCGTATTGACCAACCAAAGCGAAGTTTAGTGCAGTATATGCCTATGACAGGGCGTACTCATCAACTTAGGATCCACAGTAAAGAGATGGGTCACCCTATTTTGGGTTGTGATCTATATAAAAATGAAACGAGCGAAGCAATGGCAGCACGGTTGCTCTTACACGCCAGTGACTTATTTTTTCAGCATCCAATAAGTGGCGAGCAGATCCACGGCCATTCGCCATGTTTATTTTAAGCGTTAAGTTTAAATGTTAATAGCCTATTTACTCAGTTTAAATAATTATTTCGTTTGCCTTTTTTATATTTCCCCTTGAAGTTAACGAACCGCGCCCCATATTAAGTGCATAACGCAGAGACTTTGCTAATTGGAGAAACACAATGACTGCAGCACAAAAAGAAACATTAGGCTTTCAAACGGAAGTTAAACAACTATTAAACCTGATGATCCACTCACTTTATTCAAATAAAGAAATATTTTTACGTGAGCTTGTGTCAAATGCCTCAGATGCGGCAGATAAATTACGCTTTTTAGCACTTTCAAACGGTGAGCTTTACCAAGGTGATGCTGATCTTAGAGTACGTATCAGTGCAGACAAAGAAGCCAATACGGTCACTATTTCTGATAACGGCATTGGTATGACACGCGATGAAGTGATCAGCTCTTTAGGCACAATTGCTAAATCAGGCACAGCTGAGTTTTTTAAAAACTTAACAGGTGATCAAGGTAAAGACTCACAGTTAATTGGCCAATTTGGTGTTGGTTTTTACTCAGCATTTATTGTTGCAGACTTAGTTACTGTTCGCACTCGCAAAGCTGGTGAAGCAGCCGGTGTTGAATGGCAGTCGCAAGGCGAAGGCGAATACACATTACAAGAAATTGAAAAAGAAGGCCGCGGAACAGACATCATTTTACACCTTCGTGAAGATGAAACAGAGTTTGCTGATGATTGGCGTCTGCGTAGCATCGTGACTAAATACTCAGATCATATCTCTACACCTGTACAAATGTACAAAGCAGAAGTACCTGAGTCTGAAGGTGAAGATGGCGAAAAAACACCAGCAGTACCAGGTGAGTGGGAAAGCATTAACCGCGCGACTGCACTTTGGACTCGCGATAAATCAGAGCTTTCTGATGAAGAGTACAAAGAATTTTATAAGCATGTAAGCCATGACTGGGAAGAGCCGCTTAGCTGGGGACATAATAAAGTAGAAGGTAAAACTGAATATACAAGCCTACTTTATATCCCTAAGAAGGCCCCATTTGATTTATGGAACCGTGAACGCCAAAGTGGTTTAAAGCTTTATGTACAACGCGTATTTGTAATGGATGACGCAGAACA
Source organism: Pseudoalteromonas sp. NEC-BIFX-2020_015 (assembly GCF_012952265.1). NCBI lineage: Bacteria > Pseudomonadati > Pseudomonadota > Gammaproteobacteria > Alteromonadales > Pseudoalteromonadaceae > Pseudoalteromonas > Pseudoalteromonas sp. NEC-BIFX-2020_015. The sequence continues at coordinate 32,373 of NZ_JABCJL010000018.1, read as the reverse complement.
GTTTATGCCAAGTTACTTACGCTTTGTTAAAGGTTTACTTGATTCAAATGATTTACCATTGAATGTATCACGTGAAATTTTACAAGATAACAAAGTAACGCAAGCAATTCGTAAGGGCTGTACATCACGTATTTTAAAAATGCTTGAGCGCATGGCTAAAAACAAAGCCGATGATTACCAAGTATTTTGGAATGAATTTGGTCAAGTGATCAAAGAAGGCCCAGCGGAAGACGCAGCTAATAAAGAAGCGATTGCTAAACTATTACGCTTTGCATCAACGCATACAGATGAAAGCACACAGAATGCGTCACTTGAGCAATACATTGAGCGTATGAATGAAGGTCAAGATGCAATTTACTATGTTGTGGCTGATTCATTTACCACAGCAAAAAGTTCACCGCATTTAGAGATCTTCCGTAAGAAAGGTATCGAAGTATTATTGCTAAGCGACCGTGTTGATGAATGGATGATGAGCCACTTAACAGAGTTTGCTGATAAACCATTTAAATCAATCACACGTGGTGACCTAGATTTAGGTAACCTAGATGATGAAGAGACCAAAAAAGCGCAAGAAGAATCTGAAAAAGAAGTTGAAGGACTTGTTGAGCGAATCAAAACAGCCTTAGGCGATACAGTAAAAGATGTACGCTTTACACATCGTTTAACTGATTCACCAGCCTGTGTGGTTGCAGATGATAATGACATGAGCTCACAAATGCAAAAGCTTATGGAGTCTGTAGGACAAGCAGCACCAGAAGCAAAGCCTATTTTTGAACTAAACCCAGAGCACCAACTTGTTAAACATTTGAATGTTGAACAAGACGAAGAGAAATTTGCTCAGTGGTCACATGTACTTCTTGATCAAGCTCTACTTGCAGAGCGTGGCACGTTAAAAGACCCTGCTGGGTTTGTGACACGTTTAAACAAACTAATGCTTGATCTAAGCAAGTAATTGCTCAAAAAATAACATTTTAATGAAAAGGGAACCTCGGTTCCCTTTTTTTATGGTGTGTGTGTAGTCAATTGGTATAAGTTGCTTGAGTATCGCAGGCGCTTATGGAAGAATTCAGGCTTTATAATAAATCATACTGATGCAAGATAAGTAAAATCAGTATCAAACGAGGACAATGATATGCGCATTATTCTTTTGGGCGCGCCGGGTGCAGGTAAAGGCACTCAAGCTCAGTTTTTGATGGACAAGTACGGTATTCCACAAATTTCTACTGGTGATATGTTACGTGCAGCAATTAAAGAAGGCACACCACTGGGTTTAGAAGCTAAAAAAGTAATGGATGCAGGTCAGCTAATTTCTGATGACATCATCATTGGTCTTGTTAAAGAACGTATTACTAAAGCGGATTGTGAAAAAGGTTTCCTACTTGACGGCTTCCCGCGCACAATTCCACAAGCTGATGCAATGAAAGAAAATGGCGTTGTCGTTGATCACGTTATTGAATTTGACGTTGCAGATGAGATCATTGTTGATCGTATGGGCGGACGTCGCGTTCACCCAGGTTCTGGTCGTGTATACCATGTTGTGTATAACCCACCAAAAGTTGAAGGCAAAGATGACGTAAGCGGTGAAGATCTTATCATCCGCGCTGACGATACTGAAGAAACAGTCCGTAAACGTTTAGGTATTTACCATGAGCAAACAATGCCATTGGTTGATTACTATCAAGCTGAAGCGAAAGCGGGTAACACTCAGTACCACCGTTTAGACGGAACACAAGCTGTTGAAGCGGTTAATCAACAGTTAGCTGAATTATTAGGTTAATAAGCTAATAATCTAAAAAAACCGCCAATTGGCGGTTTTTTATTATTAATACGACAATAAATCAGAGTGACTTTAAAGCACTAAGGACAGGCTCATACTTAGGCTCTGTTGATAGATCAGCCACTAATTGTTTGTAAACAACCTTATGATTTTCATCAAGCACGAAAACAGCGCGGGTTAATAACCCCATATCTTTGATCACTAGGCCATAATTTTGGCCAAAGTCACGCCAAACAGAGTCAGATAAAGTGACTACTTTATCGATGTTTTCAGCCTTACAAAAACGCGCCTGTGCAAAGGGTAAATCAGCACTGATAGTCAGCATGGCAATATTGGGAAATTGTGCAGCTACTTTTTCGTTAAAATGCTTTGTTTGAATACTACATACACCTGTATCCAGACTTGGAACCACGCTAATTAAAACAGCTTGTCCTTGGTAATTTGCTAAAGTGACCGGTGTGAAAGAACCGTCGACTACTTTAAAATCGGGCGCTTGTTCATTTAATTTCACTCCTTGGCCTAACAACGTTATGGGTTTTGATTGTGCGGTGACTTTCCCCGCATCTAACGTGTTTTCTGGAATTTCAGTCGCGAAAGCAACAGAGCAAAAAGCACTCAAGGCAAAACTGATAGAACGAAGCATAAGGTATTTCCTTTAGAATTAACGCAATTAGCCAGAGTGTATTATAATCATTGGTGCACACCAAGGTTTTAGTGAAATTTAAAATTGTAAATAGGTGTTACATTGATTAACATAATACAGTAATAAATGTTTATTCAATGATCAATAATAATAAATGTATTGTAACTAAAAAGTGGTTGCTATAAATAAACACTATCAGAGAGAAAATATGTCAACATCGGTACTAATTTGTGATGATTCAAAACTTGCGCGCCGTCAGTTAGCGCGTTCGTTACCCGATGATTGGGATATAAAAATAGAATTTGCTGAAGATGGCGTTCATTGTATCGAGCAATTAAAAGCAATTCGTCCTGAGATATTATTTTTAGATCTTAATATGCCGCAAATGGATGGCTATGAAGTACTGCAAGCCATTGAGGAATTACAGTTTCAAGTTCTTACTGTTGTCGTCTCTGGCGATATTCAACCAAGTGCCCATCAGCGTGTCATTGATCTTGGTGCAATCGATTTTATTCAAAAGCCATGTGATGCCCAAAAGCTTGCAGATATTATCGAGCATCATGGCATTAAAGATAAAGCCATGCGTGAAAGGCTCTCTCATAAATTGGGTGAGCAAGTTGACCCCGATGTAAGAGACATTTATCAAGAGTTAACAAACGTAGCAATGGGGCAAGCTGGGGATTTATTAGCACGACTGCTTAATGTGTTTGTTGAGCTACCTATTCCGAATGTAAATATCCTTGAAGTAAATGAGTTAGACATGGCGCTGCGTTCAATTGACGCAAATTCATCTACATCTGGTGTATGCCAAGGCTTTATTGGTGGAGGGGTCTCGGGAGAAGCGCTGCTACTGCTCAACGACTCAAGTTTTAAAGAAATAGCATCGTTGATGAATTACGAAGGCGAGCTTAACAATAAAGTTGAATTAGAATTGCTCATGGATATTAGTAACATACTAATTGGAGCGATTTTAACAGGTTTATCCAGACAACTTGATATGACCTTTAGCCAAGGTCACCCGGTCGTACTAGGGCAGCATTGCGATGTATCTGATCTAGTAAAGGCTAACAAGTCTCGTTGGCAGCGTACGTTAGCTATAGAAATTAGTTACGGTATCGAAAACCATAATATTAACTGCGATTTAATGCTGTTATTTACCGAAGATTCAATGAAAACTTTGAAATACAAAGTTGCTTACCTACTAGAAGACTAACATTATGCCTGCAGCAGATTTTAATATGAATGAAATCCATTGGTTAATGGATATGTTTAATACCGTTGATGTTGGTTTAGTGGTGTTAGATCGTGACTACAAAGTGTGTATTTGGAATGGCTTTATGGAAAACCATTCAGGTTTGCTACCAAGTGCAGTGAAAGACAAAGATCTATTTGATTTGTTCCCATCAATAGATGAAAAGTGGTTTCGTAGTAAGTCTGAATCAGTTTTCATTTTGAAAAATCGCTCATTTACCATTTGGGAACAGCAGCCTTATATTTTTAAGTTTAAAAATTATCGGCCAATAACAGGCAAAGCTGATCACATGTATCAAAATGCCACGTTTATTCCGCTTTCTAATACGATGGGCGAAGTTGGTCATATTTGCATTATTATTTATGATGTTACTGATGAAGCCGTCAATAAAAAAGAGTTAGAAGCCGTTAACCGCAAACTTGAACTAATAAGTCAAACTGATGCATTAACCCAGCTTGCTAATCGCGGTCACTGGGAAAATACTTTACGCCAAGAGTTTTTACGAATAAAACGAAGTGGTGGTTGTAGTACGTTGCTAATGTTTGATATTGACCACTTTAAAAAGATAAATGATGAACATGGACACCGTTGTGGTGATGAAGCACTGCGTAACATTGCCGACTTACTTCGTAAAACGTTACGTGAAACTGACGTAGCAGGGCGTTATGGTGGCGAGGAATTCGCAGTAACATTACTTGATACGGATAAAAAAGGTGCACAGATATTTGCAGAGCGCTTAAGAAGTGTTATTGAAAACTCATCGATATTTTTTGATGGACAGCAAGTCACGATGACAGTCAGTGTAGGTTTTGCATGTTTTGATAGTAGTTTTGAACGTCACGAAAAGTGGATAGAGGCCGCCGATAAAGCGCTTTACCATTCAAAAGAAAATGGCAGAAACCTTGTTTCAGCTTTTAGTGATATTCCACAAAGCTAATAAAAGCGAGTAAAAGTAATGGTTAAGAAAATGACGCTATGGCGTCATTTTTTATTGTTCAATTATTCTGTTGTATGGCGAGAGTCATCAGATGGGCATTGCGCCACCGTACTTACTTCCCCAGACATAGACTCCTGCTCAAGTTTCACTTTAAAGCCCCATAGCCTATAGAGGTGTTTTAATACCTCGTCATGGGATTTAGCAAGCGGGATATTTTGATGAGGTACATAACGTAGAGTTAAAGAACGATCCCCTCTAATATCCACATCATAAACTTGAATGTTAGGTTCGTGATTACTTAAATTATATTGCGCTGAGAGTGCCTCGCGTACTGCGTGATAACCACTTTCATCGTGAATAGCGCCAACGTGTAAATTAGGATCTTTTTCATGATCGATAATAGTAAATAATTTAAAGTCGCGGATCAGTTTCGGTGATAAAAACTGGCTAATAAAGCTCTCATCTTTAAAGTTTTCCATAGCAAAGTGCAGCGTATCTAGCCAGTTACTGCCAGCATATTCAGGAAACCACTGTTTATCTTCCTCTGTTGGGTTTTCACATATACGACGAATATCAACCATCATATTAAAACCTAATGCATACGGGTTGATCCCAGAATAGTAATTGCTGTTATATGGTGGCTGATAAACAACATTGGTGTGGCTTTGTAAAAACTCCAGCATAAACGAGTCGGTTAATTTACCTTCATCGTATAGATGGTTCAAAATAGTGTAATGCCAAAAGGTGGCCCAGCCTTCATTCATAACTTGCGTTTGTTTTTGCGGGTAAAAATACTGAGAGATTTTACGGACTATTCTAATAACTTCTCGTTGCCAAGACTCCAATAGTGGGGCATTTTTTTCAATAAAGTACAAAATGTTCTCTTGTGGTTCACGCGGGAAATGACGTTCGTGCGGCTTTTTCTCTTGCTGATGAGATGGAATAGTACGCCAAAGCTCATTTACTTGTGATTGCAGGTAATCTTCACGTTCTTGCTGGCGCTTTTGCTCTTCAAATAAAGAGATTTGCTGCGGGCGTTTGTAGCGATCCACACCATAATTCATTAGCGCATGGCATGAGTCAATCAGGTTTTCAACATCGTCAATGCCATACTTTTCTTCGCAGCGTGCAATATAGTTTTTTGCAAACAGTAAGTAATCAATAATTGAGCTGGCATCGGTCCATGTTTTAAATAAGTAATTGCCTTTAAAAAAGGAATTATGGCCGTAGCAAGCATGTGCCATTACGAGTGCTTGCATTGGCAGGGTGTTTTCTTCCATTAAGTAGGCAATACAGGGATCAGAATTAATAACAATTTCGTATGCTAAGCCCATTTGCCCACGCTTGTAGTTTTGTTCCGTTTGAATAAACTTTTTACCGTAAGACCAATGACTATAACCAATCGGCATACCGACACTGGAGTAGGCATCCATCATTTGTTCAGCCGTGATCACCTCAATTTGATTTGGGTAAGTATCAAGGCGATAATGTTCTGCTACGCGCGCTATTTCGTCTTGGTATTGCTGTAATAAATCAAATGTCCAATCTGGGCCATCACTTAAACGTTTATCGGTCATATAAATACCTCGCTGTACAGCTTAAGCTGCACCTTGGTGTTGACGACTTTTTTTAAATAGCTCTCTAAAAATAGGGTAAATATCTTCAACACTTCGAATATGTTGTATGGCAAAATTATCATTGCTTTGACAAATTTTTTCATACTCACGCCATAAGCTTTGATGGGCACGCGTCGTGATCTCAATATACGTGTAATAACGCACATCATTTAAGAGTTTATTACGCAATATTTCACCGCATTGTGGGGTGTCATCTGCCCAATTATCGCCATCAGAGGCTTGCGCAGCATAAATATTCCACTCACCCGCGTTATAGCGCTCTTGTATGATCTCATGCATTAATTTCAATGCGCTGGAGACGATTGTTCCGCCTGTCTCTTGCGAATAGAAAAACTCTTGCTCATCGACTTCTTTTGCTTGAGTGTGATGGCGAATATACACCACTTCAATATCTTTATAGCTACGTGTTAAAAACTGATACAGCAAAATATAAAAGCGTTTTGCCATATCTTTGGTTGCCTGATCCATCGAGCCCGACACATCCATAATACAAAACATCACGGCTTTACTCGTTGGGTGAGGTTGTTTTTCATAATTACGAAAACGCAAATCATAGTTATCAATAAAGGGCACAGCGCCAATACGTTTTTGCAATTGGGCAATTTCTTGCTCCATTAACGCTATGGCTGCTATATCCGGTTCAGGATCAGCCATTAACGCAGCAAGCTGCTCTTGTAACTGAGCTAGCTCACGTTTTTTACCTGCACTCATCGCAACGCGCCTTGCAAGTGAGCCTTGCAGTGAACGCACGATGTCGATATTACTAGGCATACCATCGCTGCAAAACCCGGCGCGATGTGTTTTCATTTGTACTAGTTTATCAAGTTGATTTTGTTGAAGGTTTGGTAGCTCTAAATCTTCAAATAGTAAATCTAAATACTCATCTTTAGAAATTGAGAATACAAAGTCATCTTCGCCTTCGCCTGAGTCACTTGCTTCACCTTCGCCCGCACCTCCACCTTGACCACCTTGCGGGCGCTTAATTTTATCGCCCGTAGAAAATTGATCGTTACCAGGGTGAATCTGCTCTCTATCGCCTCCTTTACCTTGATGAAACGTTGGCTCACTAATATCCCGCTGCGGAATAGAAATACTCTCTCCGCTACTGGTATCAGTGACACTGCGTTTATTGATAGCATCTGATACAGCTTCTTTGATCTGTTTTTTATATCGCCTAATAAAGCGTTGACGATTTAACGTGCTCTTATTTTTACCGCTCAGGCGACGGTCTATAAAATGCGCCATAAAGACCCCCTAAAAATACACCTTTGTGTGTTATTGCGATTTACGCACTCGTAAATACCATTCAGATAACAAACGAACTTGCTTTTGGGTGTATCCTTTTTCCACCATCCGATTGACGAAGTCTTCGTGTTTTTTCTGATCTTCTGCAGATGTTTTTGCATTGAATGAAATAACGGGTAATAACTCTTCGGTATTTGAGAACATTTTTTTCTCAATCACAGTGCGTAGTTTCTCATAGCTGGTCCACAACGGATTTTTACCGTTATTGTGAGCACGAGCACGTAGTACAAAGTTAACTATTTCGTTGCGGAAATCTTTAGGGTTGGAAATGCCTGCTGGTTTTTCAATTTTCTCAAGCTCAGCATTTAAGGCTTCACGGTTAAATAATTGGCCGGTATCAGGGTCGCGGTACTCTTGATCTTGAATCCAAAAATCAGCGTAGGTTACATAGCGATCAAAAATATTTTGCCCGTATTCTGAGTACGACTCTAAATAAGCTGTTTGCAATTCTTTACCAATAAACTCAACATACTGCGGAATTAAATAGCCTTTTAAGTGACTCAGGTAGCGCTCTTCAACGTCAGCAGAAAATTGCTCACGTTCAATCTGCTGTTCAAGCACGTAGAATAAGTGCACTGGATTGGCGGCTACTTCCGTGGTATCAAAATTAAAGACGCGCGATAGAATCTTAAATGCAAAGCGGGTAGATAGCCCTGTCATGCCTTCATCAACACCGGCGTAATCACGATACTCTTGATATGATTTTGCTTTAGGATCGGTATCTTTTAGGCTTTCTCCGTCATAAACGCGCATTTTTGAGTAGATACTGGAGTTTTCAGGATCTTTTAATCGAGATAATGTTGTAAATTTAGCCAGCGTTTCAAGTGTACCCGGTGCGCAAGGTGCGTTGTATAGTTCGCTATGCTCTAGCAATTTGTCGTAAATTTTCACTTCTTCTGAAGCGCGTAAACAATAGGGCACTTTTACAATATAAACACGGTCTAAAAATGCTTCATTATTTTTGTTGTTTTTAAAGGTTTGCCATTCAGATTCGTTTGAATGAGCTAAAATCATGCCGCTAAAGGGCAGGGCGCTAATCCCTTCTGTGCCGTTATAGTTACCCTCTTGTGTAGCAGTCAGCAAGGGGTGTAGCACTTTGATAGGCGCTTTAAACATCTCAACAAATTCCATCAAGCCTTGGTTGGCAAGACAGAGTGAGCCTGAGTACGCATAAGCATCGGGATCATTTTGGGCAAAATGTTCTAGCTGGCGAATATCAACTTTACCGACTAACGCTGAAATATCCTGATTGTTTTCATCACCAGGTTCAGTTTTGGCAATCGCAATTTGATTTAAAATTGATGGGTAACGTTTTACCACTTTAAATTGGCTAATATCACCATTAAATTCAGATAAGCGTTTAGTTGCCCATGGTGACATAATCGTTTTTAAGTAGCGTGGTTTTATACCGTACTCTTTTGCGAGCAGATCAGCATCCTCGTTAGGGTCAAACAGTGCCAATGGGTGATCGTTAACCGGAGAGCCTTTAATGGAGTAAATTGGCACCTGTTGCATTAGGTACTTGAGTTTTTCTGCAATGGACGATTTACCACCGCCTACAGGGCCCAGTAAGTAAAGTACTTGCTTACACTCTTCAAGTCCTTGTGCGGCATGTTTTAGGTATGAAACGATTTGCTCTATGGCATCTTCCATACCATAAAAATCATTAAATGCGGGGTAGCGTGCGACAACTCGGTTTGAAAATAACCGACTTAGACGTGCATCAGTTGACGTATCGACCATTTTTGGCTCACCAATCGCTGTTAATAATCGCTCTGGTGCGCTGGCATATGCCGATTTATCCGTTTTACAAATTTCTAAGAACTCAGCGATACTGTACTCTTCTTCCTGTGCCGCTTCGTATCGTGCTTGGTAATGCTCAAAAATACTCATGAAGACCTCCGAAAACCTGCTTAAACTAGGTGCTTAAAGATTAAAAATAAGCAAAGGTTATATAAAGCTTAGTCACGAATTTAGATTTTTGTGCAATAAAATTAAAAATTTATGTTAAAAAACAAAAAAGACGCCGAAGCGTCTTTTAAACTAGGTTAGCTCAAAATGAGCTGCTAATTATGCGAAGTTAGCGTTCGCGAATTCCCAGTTAACAAGCGACCAGAATGCTTTTAAGTAATCTGGACGAACGTTACGGAAATCGATGTAATAAGCATGTTCCCACAGATCCACAGTAAGAAGCGGTGTAACACCGTCTTGAGTTAGTGGAGTTGCTGCGTTAGATGTATTAACAAGGTCTAAAGAACCATCAGCTAATTTTACTAACCATGTCCAGCTTGAACCAAAGTTGTTTACAGCTTTGTCATTAAAAGCTGTTTGGAATGCTTCAAAAGAGCCCCATTTAGCATTGATAGCATCTGCAACCGCGCCCGTTGCTTCGCCACCGCCATTTGGAGATAGGCTGTTCCAGTAAAAAGTGTGATTCCAGATTTGTGCTGCATTGTTAAATACACCACCATCTGAAGAACATACTACTTCTTCAAGTGTTTTATTTTCGAATTCAGTACCACCAACTAAACCGTTAAGTTTAACAACGTATGTGTTGTGGTGCTTGCCGTGGTGAAACTCTAACGTTTCTTTTGAAATGTGTGGCTCAAGTGCATCAATTGCATATGGTAGTGACGGTAGTTCAAATGACATTTTTATCTCCATCTTCTTTTGGTTGATAGTCCGTTTGGTAATACGTAATGCCTGCTCGAACAGACCACTTATCTATACCAAACAGAATTATAGTGTTACTATAATTGTTGAGTATTTTACTCAAGTTTTAGCAAACAGCAATGCCAAACAGCAATGCAAATGCAAGACTATTTCGATTGCGGCTTTATTTGCCCACTTTAAGATACATATATGAGGCTTAATGAAAAATTTTCAAGCCTTGATATGTTCAGCTATCGTCATTTTTGAGGTTGTAGATGGAAACCATAGATAAAATTAAACAGCAAATTTCTGAAAATCCAATTATCCTTTATATGAAAGGATCGCCTAAATTACCAAATTGTGGTTTTTCTTCACAAGCATCTCAAGCATTAATGTCATGCGGTGAACCGTTTGCTTATGTTGATATTTTACTTAATCCTGATATTCGTGCTGAATTACCAGCATATGCTAATTGGCCAACATTTCCACAATTGTGGATTGATGGCGAATTAATAGGTGGATGTGACATCATTATTGAAATGTTTCAACGTGGTGAGTTACAACCACTGATCACTGAAACAGCAGAAAAATATAAAGAAGCTGATGCTGAATAAGCATTGCTGAAATAGAAAAACCACTTTATATGAAATGCCAGTCAGCTAATACTGACTGGCATTTTTATTTATAAAATTGGAAAAAGCGCGTTCGTATGTAAATAACGATTGTCTGATACCAATCGTGTTAAGTTAATGAGCATTTATAGCGAAAGATAAACGCAGTTAGCGCCTTATTTAGTCCGCTAGCATGGTTAAATATTTAAGCCGATTGGTATCACTGTGCCAACTCGTTCAATAGCCTCAATGCGCATGAAGTAGTGAGCGGTGGCGACAATTAATCTAAAACCATTGAGTATTAATTTAGGCTTTAAAAAGTGGTCGCATAGTTCAAACTTACCACCCGTTCATGGCGCTTATCACGCAGTTCTGACTGACTCAAAACCCCAGAACGATTAGGGCTATAAAAGTGCCTATACTGCATTGATTGAGCACGGTTCAACTGAGATACTGTAAAAGTAATTACACTTGAGCCAAACCCTTTATATTCTATAAAAGCATCAAAATCTTCTTGTTCTTTTAGTTCAACGTATTCAGACACATAATAGTTTTGTCGTGTGTTTTTCCCTATGTAGTTTACCCCCCAAGAAAAATCATGCGCTATGATGTCTTGGCGGATCTGCGCTTTTAATGTTGGCCGCTGCTGTTGATTAATCGCTCTGTCCGTTAATGTTATCGGATCTGAATAGGAGCTTTTTTGTGTTGTAAACTCAATATCCATTACGCCATTGGGGAGCACAAAATCTAAACCTAAAGAAACATCGAGATTGATCCCCATAACTCGGGCATTACCTCCATTGGCGATCCCTTCGGCTCCTGAAGGTAAAATTTGATACTCTAAACCGTCTTGATGCCATTGTCCGAATAGCGTCATTTTAATTACATTTTTGTCACTCAATTGGTAGTTAGAATCCACACTTAAGCGGTAGTAACTATCTGGTTTTAATGCTGGGTTACCCGCTTGCTGCCTATTTGCTTCAGCATTACTTTGCGCAGCAAATAATTTAAACGACAGTTGATTTACCACTCGGTTAAACTGTACTTGCCCCTGCCATTTAGGTGAAAGTTGATGTGAATAGGCTAAACTTGGTTTAATAAACAAGTAATCATCTTGATTACTGGCATCTCCCTTTACTTCAATACTTGAATGCTCTAAGGCTATTCCTGCGTTAAAGCCTGTTGTGCTGTCTAACTGCCAGGCATGATTATAAAAAACTTCAGCCCTTTGCTCTTTTATTTCTACATTGGCGGCAGGTAATTGCACAACTTGCTGCACATTATTTTGTGTTTTAAGGTAGCGTGTGTTGTTGTTGGCATAGTTATAGGTCAGTTCAACGCCTAGCTCTTGACTGCTTTTTGTGTGTTTTTTCTGTGCTGTGCCACGATAAATAGATTCCCATTTATTACGTTGAAAGTCATAATTTTCATAACGGGGCATTGTTTCGATAAATGCTTCTGTTTGCCTGTCGACAGTCCAATGGGTGAAATTAACAATTCCAAGGTGTTTAAGCCGCCAATTAGCAACAGGAAGCGACCAATTAAATCCCGCTTCAGCTGTGTGATACACGCTGTCGCGGTCATTATGCAGTACCTCGATACTGTTTAATGTTGTTGTGGTACGCTGTAACTGAGGTCGATACTGACTTTTACCAACCCTAAATGTAAACTGTTGTTGTGCATCTTGCTGTTGTCTAGATGCGTCACCAGAGATAAAAATTTCATTTAAACTTTCTTTTTTAACTTCGGTCGCATTATTTAAGTGACGACCTGCCTGTGAGGTTAGCTCATACTCTGATTGACTAGGAATATCTTTAAACTTAATATCCCCTTTAAAGTTACTCTGCCACTGCCCTAATTGCGTGACATAACTGATTTGCGCCTCGGGGAAGAGTACATCCTGTCCTGCTTTTGATAATGTAATGCTATATTGTCCTGCTTGTAATTGCGGTACTCTAACAATATTTGCAACCATTGCTTTACCTGACGCATCACCCACACCAGATGCTGAACGGTTAATTTCAATATAGGCAACTTGCTGCGCTGGGATCCGTAGTAATGCTTCTTTTAAGCCACCGGATTTTGCAGATAATCTAGCGCCGTCAATGAGAATGTTCCCAGCGCCGCCTGAAAAACCCCTGACACTTTTACCTAGATCAACTTTAAAACCAGGGAGCCTATTAACCATATCAAAGGCTGTTTGTACCGAATAAACCGTAAAGAAAGAAGGATCATACCGCTCTCTTTTTTCTGCATAAGTTAATGAAGAAAAGCAACATGTTATACTTAAAAAAAGTGGCGTAACAACGCGTAACTTGGAAAGCAATTTTATTATCCTTAACATTTTTTATAAAAAGCGATTGAAGTTGATACTATATAACATATCAGCTTCATATGAAAATGCGTTGCAATCACCTATTTTTAAGTTAAATAGTTAATAATTAAACAAAAGGGGCGCGTATTGCCTTTTGCTTGTAAACATTTTTAAGGTGAGATAGAAGTAAAACGAGTTTACTGCAGTGGCGGTTGGCGAGTCTTAGTTACGACGTCTGTGGCAATATGATGAAAGGCGATAGTTTAGCTAGGACGTGTTGACCTTTCGTGATTGATTTTGCAGCAGTCTATTTGGTATTTAGGCAAGGCAGAGCCTATGGTGTGTGGTTGTTCCCCATAAATAGGCGATAACGCAGTATAAATGCCAAACATGCGCTGCCCAAAGGGTTCTTTCTAAGGGCGATTAACTCTTTGTTGCTCGATTTTTACTTAGCCCACTAGGTTACAAACCTCGCGCCGCGATTAAATCGCCCCTAGATTGAACAAATTTCAATCCACAAAGGTCAACACGCCCTTGCGACATCTATACCCAAGTCACCTCAAGATGCAGAATTCAGCGTTTCACAGGGGCTTAATATCAAGGCGTTACTTTGCAATAATGGCAATCCCTTTTAAGAAGTAACAACGATGAGAGTGAGTCCCTGTGAAGCGCCCAGCGGGTTGGTTTTAAAGCGATTTATTCTGCGTTATTAATTTTAACAATAGAACCACTATTACTTGCAATCAATGCCTTGCCTAAATCGCTTTAAATTCCAACTGAAACTCGCATCTTGAGGTGGCTTGGGTATATACCCAAATCACCCTATAGTTTATAGGTTTAAAAAGTGTTTAATTTCAACGACGATCACCTCTTGGCTCGTTTGAGCATATAACGCGAAGGACAACCCCCGCAACGGGTAAAAGGCGCTAACACGCATGGCGATCCCCTACAGTTTCATTATTTTTGTGTTTTGGATTGGTGAGGCAATACAACATGTACGCTTAATCCTCCTTGTTTATGATTATGCAAACTAATATGACCACGATGGGCTTCTGCAATTTCACGACATAACGCCAGGCCTAAACCGCTACCGCTTGCTTTAGTTGAATAAAACGGAATAAGTGCATTCGCCATTACTTGCTCACTCATGCCTTTGCCATTATCGCTGACAGCAATTAAAGTTGCGTGTTGATCATGGCTAATGTTTACATTGATATGCTGTGGATCAGCGCCTGACTCATGCGCATTTTTTAGTAAATTAATAAGTAACTGCTCTACTTGTGTTTGATCTGCATGGGTTGTGTATTGTGACGGTGTAATTTGATAGTGAAATTGCCATTGAGTTTGCAGTGACGTAAGTAGTGTCGGCCATTCAATAGGGCTGCGTTGAGGTTGCGGTAACTTGGCAAATTTACCATAACCTTGTACAAATGCAGTTAAATGCGCGATCCGCTCATCTATGGTTGCAAAAACTCGGCTTAAGCGGGGCTCATCTACTTTATTAGCGAGCAGTTGGGCACTGTGTAACATTGATGACATTGGACCTAATGAATTATTTAGTTCATGACTAATAATACGGATCACTTTTTTCCAGACCGCAACTTCTTGTCGGCTAAGCTCTCGTGTGAGTTGTTTAAAAATATACAAGTGATGGCGCTGATTGTTCAGCAAAAATTCGCCTGTTGCTAAATGCCATGTTTGCGCTTCTTGGGCGTCTTTTTCGATACTAAATAAACCATCAAAACCTTGCGCTAATGCTGTGGCTAATTGTTTTGGCGCTAACTTAAGTAGTTCAGTTAATTTCATACCTTCAAGTGCGTTTGCACAATTAAAAAGTGCGCGACTACTTAGGTTGCTAAACACAACAGTATCATTATCGTTTATAAGTAATAGAGCTTGCGGGGAGCTTTGCAGGACTTTATCAAGCATAAGTTCGCGTTGATAAACCCATTGTTTTTCTTGTCGTAGTTGTTTAGCTGTTTGGTTATACAATTGGCACAACTGGCCAAGCTCATCGCGCTGGTTATAAGCGAGTAAACTTGAAAGTTCACCATCTTTAAAATTGAGTAAACCAGTTTCGAGCGATTGCATGCCTTTTACAAGGTTACAACTCAATTGCCTTATCAGCAGTATTGCTAAAACAGCACTGCCTACAGCACTACTAATAAGCCAAGGCAAACTTAATTTACATAGCCATCCAATGAGTAAAACGGGCAGTGCGCTTGCTAAAGCACAATATAGGCTAATTTTATGTACCAACGGTAATGAATTAAGAGGGAACGCCATTAATAGTCAATATCCATTTTTTGCAAACGACGATACAGCGCTTGGCGGCTTAAACCAAATTGACGTGCCACTTTGGCTATGACACCTTGATGTTCGCGCATGGCTGATTCAATATCTGCTTTACTTGGCTCTATACTTGGTGTGGTTATGTTTGAATTTGTTTGCGTTAAAGCAAAGTCGCTAATATCTAATAATCCAGTTGGTTTGAGTACCGCAACACGTTTGCAGGCGTTTTCAAGTTCTCGTACGTTACCAGGCCAAGTGTGCTTTATTAATGCTTGCTCTGCTTGTAAGGTGAGTTCACGATCTGGCAAAAAGTGATTAAGCAAAGGCATTATATCGTCTTGTCGTTGTGATAATGCCGGTAACGCTAACTCAATCACATTCAGCCGATAATACAAATCTTCACGAAAGCGACCGGCTTGAATCGCATTCGGTAAATTTTCATTGGTGGCTGAAATAACACGCACATCAACTTTTCGTGTTTGCGTGGAACCTAAACGTTCAAATTCACCAGTTTGTAATACCCTAAGTAGCTTCATTTGTCCTGAAAGCGGTAAATTACCTATTTCGTCTAAAAATAAGGTGCCGCCATCAGCAGCTTCAAAGCGACCAATGCGTTGTTTTGTGATCCCCGTAAATGCACCTGATTCAGCCCCAAACAATTCAGCTTCTATTAGCTCGGTTGGCAGGGCGCCGGCGTTGACTTTAATGAACGGTTTAGCTGCTAAGGGAGAATTGAGCTGAATAATGGCTGCGATGCATTCTTTACCACTGCCATTAGGACCGCTGATCAGCACAGATACATCTGATTTTGCAACTTGCAGCGCCATAGTTACGGTACTTTCCATTGCGGTACTTGCAAACACTAAGCCCGCAAGATTTGCGTTTTCTAGTGGTGCTTGTCGCTCTTGCTGGTGGCGAGTGAAGGTGGCATTAACTTGTTTAGTTTTCCCAAGTTCAATTAAATTACTAATGCAGGTAAGAAGCTTGCTGTCATCCCAGGGTTTTGGTAAATAATCCGCCGCACCTGCTTTAACTAACTCAATAGCGGTTGCAAGTTCAGTCCATGCGGTAATTAAAATAATAGGTAAGTGCGGATTTTGTGCTCTTAGTTGATAAAAGAGATCTTTACCTTCTTCACCTGAGGTTGTGTCGGCGGAGAAGTTCATATCTTGAATAACTAAGTCTATGCGTTGATAGTTAACAACTTGCAGCGCTGCAAAAGGGGTATCGGCGGTGACGACCTGATAGTCATGAATTTCTAATAATAATGACAATGCATCTAAAATGGCAGGGTTGTCATCTACAATGAGTATTTTTTCCATATTATTGTTTTTAATCGCTGTTATTATCCGAATTCAGGGGTAGTTTTATCTGAGTGCTACACTATTTTACAGTGTAGCACAGCTTATTGATTACTATTAAATAGTGCGCGTTGCTATGCTTGGTGAAATATTTGCCGCTCGTTTGGCGGGACCAAATACGGCTAATAAGCTCATACAAAACACTCCCATGGCAGTAATGATGATGTAGCTAGGCGGTAGCGCTGCAATAGAGAAATACTGCATCAATATTTGCCCGAGCAATAGCGCTACTATAACCCCAAGCACTAAGCCCACGCAGCAAATCATCGCATTCTCAACTAAAAAGTAGTTAATTATTGCAGACTTTCTAGCCCCAAGCGCACGACGAGTACCAATTTGCTTGGTGCGTTTACTGATGTTAAATAAGGTTAAGCCAAAAATCCCCAGTGCAGTTACCAACACTAAAATAGTGATCAGCACAATCAACATTCGCATCATGAGTTTATCTTGGGCAACATATTCTGCCTTGCTTTCATCAAGCCCTCGGATACGTGAAATAACACGTTTATTGTAATTATTGAGCATCGCTTCTTCAATTTGCTTAATAACGGACGCACGTTGTCCCGGCTCAGTTCGTACTACAAAATTTGCTGAACTAGTGGCATTAATAAAAGGAATGAATGCTAGGTTATCTGGGCGGCTGTCTTTTAGCCATGGTCCCATCATTTTTTCAACTACACCCACAATTTTTAAGGGAATATCACCAAAATAAACCGTTTTACCAAGCCCGTTTTCACCAGGAAATAGCTCCGTTAGTAAGGCTTGAGACACAATTGTTACATTCGCTTGTTTTTCAAAGTTGTTAGTAACGACGACTTCCTCTTCGGTAAAATTTCTACCTGCTATTAGTTTTACGCCATAAGTGTTAACACCGTGCTCATCAATAAAAAAGTACCCTGTTCTGACTGATAGGCTTTCTTGTGGCGCGGGTTTTAGGCTAAAGTCAGACGCACTACCACTACCAGTTAATGGGGCACTGCTACTCATTGCTGCACCTACCACACCAGGTAATTGCCTGATCATGGCTTCATCTAATTCAAACTGTTGCGTAACATTTACGTCTTTACCAAACGTCATAACATTAAATAAGAAAATATCTTGCTCAGGGTAACCTGTTTCCTGGCTCAAAAAGCTTATTTTATCTTGAATAATAAAAGCGGCATTACTGACAATCGCAGTTGTAATTGCTATTTGGATCAGTAGTAACATAGCGCCCACTTTGGAGCGACACAGTGCATGAAATATAGGTTTGATCTCTAACATAGTGATAGCTCCTTTATTGGCTTTTTAAGTAAATAGCAGGATTAGTGCGACACACCAGCCAAGCAGGGTAAAGCCCAGCAAGAATACAGGTGGTGATAGCAATAAGTGGTGCGCTTATAAGCATCGTTAAATCCATTGTTGCTAATGATGAGTAATAATCATAACTTTGACGTACGCCTAATAAACCTATTTGTGCGAGCACGATACCAAGCAGCCCACCAAAACAGCCCAGCATTGCAACTTCGACTAAGTGTTGTAAAAATATTTGGCGTTTGCTGGCTCCAAGTGCACGGCGAACACCCACTTCAGGCGCGCGACGCAAAAATTTAGCTAATAAGAGTCCGAGTATATTTGCTAAGCACACAGCTAAAAACATAAAGCTTAGTGCCACTAAAATTTTGTTGTCTTCACTTACAACATCGTTGTAGGCCATCCATTGTTTTACGTCACGCAATGTGTATTGAAGCTCTTTTCGATTAAAACGACCATTTTTTTGTTGGTCTTGCATATAGGCAAGTAAGTAGTCTTGGTATTTATTTTTTACTTTTTCATCGGGCAATTGCACCCAAAACTGAATCCAAAACCTCTCTGATTGCAGTTTATCTTTAAAGGTATGAGTAACCTCATGTTTCCAGCCGTTAGTATTACCCCAATTATTGAACTCATTCGCTTCAAGCAAGCTAAAAGGCATAAATAGCTCTTCAGTATCGTTAAAAGCACCGTTATTTAAATCATAGTATTTGGTTGTTAATTGCCAGTCAGCGATTACCCCAATAACTTCGTAACTTAGATCGTCAAGATAGATCATTTTTCCGACGGAGTTTTCACCTGCAAATAACTTATCATTGATTTTTTCACTCAGTACAACCACAGGCGCAGCAGTTTGCTCTTGCTGTTGTGTCCATACTCCACCATAGATGAATGGTACATTGAACATGTTAAAGAAATCAGGCGTTGTTAAACGAGCACCGCCAATAAATGGCTTTAACGTATCTGAATTAAGGTGCACTGAAAATCCTGAACGTACCATAGCCACTTTGTTTGTTTCTACAGGGGCACTTAGTAGGTTTACCGCATCCTGATAGGTAAGCTGTAAAGGCATGTTGTCATATTTCCACCAGGTACGGCCTTCATCCATGGTTTGTAATTGCACGTTGTATAATTGACTGCTTTTTTCAGGAATAGGATCCGCCGACATCATGTGGTAAACACTCAAGCTGGTCATGGTGATACCAATACCGATAGCAATTGCCAGTACCATTAAAAAGCTGACTAATGGCGTGCGCTTAAAGCTACGCCAACTTAAATCAAGATAATGTAATAGCATAAGTTACACTCCAGCCACATTTTTAAGATTTTGCGCACCTTGGTACAAGGTAAAGTCGGCAAGTTGACCATCGACTACTTGAATATTACGCGGTGCTCTGCGGGCAAGTTCAGGGTCGTGAGTCACCATAATAATGGTGGCGCCATCGCGATTAATTTGTTCAAGTAACTCCATAACTTGACGTGCCATAAGGCTATCGAGGTTACCAGTTGGTTCATCAGCCAATAAAAAGCGAGGTTCACCTGCAAGTGCGCGGGCAATCGCTACGCGCTGCTGCTGACCACCCGATAATTGTTGTGGTAAATGTTTTGCCCGTGAGGCCAAACCGACTTGTTCTAAGCATTGCTCAATACGGCGTTTTCGCTCGTTGGCTTTAATACCACGATAACGTAGCGGTACTTCAATATTTTCATAGAGATTCAAATCAGGGATAAGATTGAATCCTTGAAAGATAAAACCAATTTTTTGATTGCGTAAGTCAGCGCGTTGGTTGTCATTAAGCTTGCCTACATTAATATCATCTAAAAAATATTCACCGTCGCTAAAGGGTTCTAACATACCGGCAATATTTAAAAAGGTGGTTTTACCTGAACCGCTTGGGCCTGTAACGGCAATAAACTCGCCTTCATTAACGTTTAAGTTAAAATCTCTTAGTGCGTGGGTTTGTACCATTTCAGTTTGGTACATCTTACTAATATTGTTCATTTTTAACATGGTTGGGATCCTGTTTATATCACTTAATTTGGTTGTTATCGTTTAGGTTGTTAGTCTTTAGCGTAATAATATAGTGTCGGCTTGCTTAAATTCGCTGTAGCTGGAAATGATTAACTCATCACCTGGCGCTACACCTTGTAATATTTCAACGGCGTTAATGCTGGTGGCACCAATGCTGATAGGAATTCTGGTAGCAGTATCTCCGATTACTTTGTAAGCCACAGTGCCACCTTGTTGCATAAATGCACCGCGTTTAATCATCAACACATCGTCACGGTTATCTAATATAATTCGTGCCGTGAGGCGTTGATTTTGACGGATGTTATCAAGTGGCTCATCAAAACGGACACGGGTAGTGACTTCGCGATTATTAACTTCAGGGGAGATCGCAGAAAGTACACCCATTACAGTTCTAGCGCCGAGCTTTAATTCAACTTGCATCCCTAAACCCAGCTCGTTGGCGTAACTTTCAGGTACTTGTAGTTGAGCTTCAAAATTACTTAAATCAACTAAAGTCATCAGTGCCTGGCTTTGTATAACGGCTGATTTCTCCTGCACTATTAAATTCCCGACAATACCGGTAACCGATGCTTGAATAGATAAGTTATTAACTTTACGCGTTAAATCATCAACGACTAGCTGTTGGCGGTTAACATCACTTTGTGCTGCTTGTAGCTCAAAGGCAAGGGTGTCTTTAGCAAGTAAAGCTTCTTGTTGTGCATGTTTAAATGTTAATTTTGCACGCGCTAACTCATCAACCGCTTTTTCTAAATCAATTTGACTGATAAGGTTTTTTTCAATTGAAAGTTGAGCGCGACGATTTTCTCTATCCGCTGCATTGAGCTCAACTTGAGCCATATCGAGTGTTTTACTTAGGCTGAGTGTTTGACGACGGGCTTCTAAGTGCTTGCGTTGTTGCTCTCCATGTAAGCGTTGCAAAACAGATTGTTGTTGTTTTAATTCGTTAGTTAATTCGGGGCTTTCTAACGTGGCTATAACATCACCTAGTTGTACTTTATCACCTGCTTTAACTTTCAAATCTACAAAACCACGTTCAGGGCTGTATACCTGAGGCGCATTTGCAGCAACTATTTTGCCACTTGCGGCTACGTCTCTTATTAACGTATCAATAATCACAGTTGCTGTATTTACGCGTTTAAGTTCTACAGACACGCTTGCAGAGGTCTGTGCAATAAAAACTTGGCTACACAAAACAATAAATAACAGCAGAGTCAAAACAATGATCAACGGCTTCTTATAGTTAGTTGTAGGTTTTACGCTTACATCTTGTGCGCTGGTATCTTTGATCATTTTTATCCCTTACTTAAAATCAGCATAACTAAATTGGGTTGCTTGCTTTAAAGGCAAAGCCACGAGTGAATGGCTAGGCATGTGATTTTTCAAAAACAGTGATCATGTATGCAACTAAAATCATGGTAACTGGCGAAACTAAAAAAATGCTTAAAATAAACATGGTGCTGTCCATTAACTATCATAAGTTTATTATCCGAAAAGCATGCCAACATTTAGGTGTTTGATTTTATTGTTTATTATTTTTATTTTGTATTTTTTAACTGTCCGCGGACAGTTAAAGTGTCCGCTGCGGACATGCATGCTTTGCGTTGAGGTAAAGAGGGGCGCGGTTAAGTTCTTAAACTTGCAGGGTCAATCAGTATTAATTATGCAGTAAAGCTACATTTTATTATTTTTATGCATTAGTTAGCTGCCTTTTATATATAACAATTTGCGTCTAGATTAGAGCCAGCGCTCTACAGGTATGAGTAACGCTGCTCAAGTGTGCAAATTAAATGGCAACTATTTAGGCTAAAGCAAATATATCGGTGAATGGATTAGTGAATATTTATTCACTTTTAGCGAGGTTTACGTTTACGTAAACTGTACTGTTTTTATTTTGTGATTTTACAACTTGTTAATTATGACACCAGTGTCATAAAAAAATAATGACCAAAATATCGCTAAATGTTAAAAAAAGGCATGAAATAAAAAGATTGTGTTGTGGTGAGAAATATTCAAGAATGTGAATATGTATTCAAAACACTATTGACTCAATGTACAATTGGCGATAGTTTTGACTGTCTGCTAGCAAACCGTCGAGAAGGTCATTCATAGCTAGCTGTTGTAGCAAGGGGAGGGGTCTATGTTATACGACTCAAAATTAGAAAAAGATAATTGTGGCTTTGGCTTAATAGCCCAAGTTAATGGTCAGGCAAGTCATCGCTTAATTCGTACAGCGATCACGGGTTTAGACCGTATGGAACACCGTGGTGGTATATCTGCCGACGGTAAAACAGGCGATGGCTGTGGTTTATTATTACAAAAACCAGACAGTTTCTTCCGCGCTATTGCCGCTGAAAAAAATTGGCACCTGGGTAAAAATTATGCTGTAGGTATGATTTTCCTAAATTCAGATCCAGTACTTGCGCAAGCTGCTAAAGATATATTGAGTGAAGAACTCGAAAAAGAAACCCTCAATATTCAAGGTTGGCGTGTAGTACCAACTGATGAGTCATGCTTAGGGCCTATTGCAATCAAGCAGCTACCAAAGTTTGAGCAAATCTTTGTAAGTGCACCAGAAGGTTGGCGTCCTAAAGATTTAGAGCGCCGTTTGTATGTTGCGCGTCGTCGTGCTGAAAAGCGTTTAAGCGAAGACGACGGTTTTTATATTGCCAGCTTGTCAGGCTTAGTGACTATCTACAAAGGCTTAATGATGCCGGTAGATTTACCTAACTTTTATTTAGATTTGGCAGATATTCGCATGACTAGTGCGATTTGTGTTTTTCACCAACGTTTTTCAACAAATACACAGCCACGTTGGCCATTAGCACAGCCATTTCGCTATTTAGCGCACAATGGTGAAATTAATACTATTCAAGGTAACCGCCAATGGGCACGTGCACGTTCATATAAGTTCTCATCGCCACTGATCCCAGATTTACAATCAGCAGCACCGTTTGTAAACGAAACGGGTTCAGATTCATCAAGCTTAGATAACATGCTTGAGCTGTTTTTAGCGGGCGGCATGGATTTGTTCCGCGCTATGCGTATGCTTGTGCCACCGGCATGGCAAAAAAACCGTGCAATGGATGATGACTTACGGGCATTTTATGACTTTAACTCAATGCACATGGAACCATGGGATGGCCCAGCGGGTATTGTAATGTCTGATGGTCGTTTTGCTGCGTGTAACTTGGATCGTAATGGTCTGCGCCCTGCGCGCTATGTGATCACCCAAGATGGGTTTATCACACTTGCCTCTGAAGTGGGTATTTGGGATTACACCGCCGATGAAGTGGTTGAGAAAGGCCGAGTCGGTCCAGGTGAGTTACTCGTAATAGATACTCAGCAGGGGAAAATTTGGCATTCTGATGAAATTGATCAGGATTTAAAATCTCGTCATCCATACAAAGCTTGGCTTGAAGAAAACGTTAAGCGTTTAACCCCGTTTGAGCAATTATCAGAACAAGATGCAGGAAATCGTTCATTTGATGACGAAACCTTGGCCAAATATCAAAAAATGTTTGGCTATACCAATGAAGAGCTTGATAGCGTTATTCGCGTGATGGGTGAAATTGGTCAAGAAGCAACGGGTTCTATGGGGGACGACACGCCATTTGCAGTGCTCTCTGAAGGTAACCGTTCTTTATTTGATTACTTCCGTCAGAAGTTTGCACAAGTAACAAATCCACCAATTGATCCACTGCGTGAAAATCACGTAATGTCGTTGGCAACGTGTATTGGTAGTGAGCAAAACGTATTTAATGAGACCACAGGTCACGCTAAGCGATTGCAGTTTGATACACCTATTTTAATGTATGCAGACATGCAGCAATTACTCAGCGCCGATCAAGCGCACTACAGTTATTGCAAAATAGACATTACCTACAACAAAGATGAAAATCTGGGCGACGCGGTAGTTCGTATTTGTGATGAAGCACAAGAAAAAGCGGCTGCTGGCTGTGTCATGTTGTTTTTAAGTGACCGTAATTTTGATGAGAATCAATTACCAATTCCTGCGGCTATGGCGGTTGGTGCGGTGCAAAAGCGTCTTGTTGATAACAATTTACGTTGTGAATCAAACATCATTATTGAAACCGGTAGTGTGCGCGACGCACATCAGTTTGCGGTATTACTTGGTTTTGGTGCAACGGCTATTTACCCATACTTAGCGTATGAATCACTGGTTGCGATGAGCGACAATAAAGTGATTAATAAAAGCTATTGTCAGGTTACTTTGGCGTATCGTAATGCGATCAACAAAGGCCTGTACAAGATCATGTCAAAAATGGGTATTAGTACCGTGGCATCGTATCGTTGTTCAATGTTATTTGAAGCAGTAGGCTTATCAGACAGTATTGTTGAGACGTGTTTCCACGGTGTAGCAAGTCGTATTAAAGGTGCCTGCTTTACTGACTTTGACGATGACCAACGCAAACTGCATACCTTAGCAATGAGCAAACGTAAATTATTAAGCCACGGTGGCTTATTAAAATATGTTCATGGTGGTGAGTACCACGCGTACAACCCTGATGTAATTCAAACGCTGCAAAAAGCAGTGCGATCAGGTGAATACACTGATTACAGCGTGTACGCTGATTTAGTGAATAAACGCCCAATTGCTACATTACGTGACATGCTAGCGCTTAAACTGCCAGCTGAAGGCATTAATATTAATGAGGTTGAGCCTGCAACTGAGCTATATAAGCGTTTTGACTCTGCTGCAATGAGTATTGGTGCATTATCACCAGAAGCGCATGAAGCACTTGCAATTGCAATGAACCGTTTAGGCGGGTGTTCAAATTCAGGTGAAGGCGGCGAAGATAAGCTTCGTTACGGTACGGAGAAAAACTCACGTATTAAACAAGTTGCGTCAGGGCGTTTTGGTGTAACACCGCATTACTTACGCAGTGCTGACGTTATCCAAATCAAAGTAGCGCAAGGTGCAAAGCCAGGCGAGGGTGGTCAATTACCGGGTGAAAAAGTAACCCCGTATATTGCAAAGCTTCGTTACTCGGTGCCGGGTGTAACCTTGATTTCACCACCGCCGCATCACGATATTTATTCGATTGAAGATTTAGCTCAGCTGATTTTCGATTTAAAGCAAGTTAATCCAAAAGCGTTAATTTCAGTGAAACTGGTTTCAGAGCCAGGTGTTGGCACTATCGCCACTGGTGTAGCAAAAGCGTATGCCGATTTAATCACGATTTCAGGCTACGACGGCGGTACCGGTGCAAGCCCGCTTACCTCGGTTAAATATGCAGGTAGCCCATGGGAACTTGGTCTGGCTGAAACACAACAAGCGCTGGTTGAAAATGGCTTACGTCATCGTATTCGCTTACAAACAGATGGTGGTTTAAAAACCGGGTTAGATATCATCAAAGCCGCTATTTTAGGTGCTGAGAGCTTTGGTTTTGGTACTGGGCCTATGGTTGCATTAGGCTGTAAATATCTACGTATTTGCCACCTGAATAACTGCGCGACCGGTGTTGCAACGCAAGACGAAACGCTACGTCAAAAGCATTACCACGGCTTACCTGAAATGGCGATGAACTACTTTAAGTTTATTGCTCAAGAAGCGCGTGAAATTATGGCAAGCCTAGGGGTTGTTAAATTAACAGATCTCATTGGCCGTCTTGATTTACTAGAAGCGATTGAAGGTAAAACGGCGAAACAGCAAAAAATTGACCTATCGTCAGTGATTGCACAGCCTAATAACCCAACCGGTGAAACGCTTTATTGTAGCGCGCCTAATACGTCTCATTACTTAGGTAAGTTAAATGAAACGCTATTAGCAAAAGCGCAACAAGCAATTGATACCAGCAGTGGTATTTCATTAGTCAGTCGTATTTGTAACACTGACCGTTCAGTGGGCGCGATGTTATCGGGTTATATTGCCGATAAGCATGGTAACCAAGGGATGGCAGCAGATCCTGTATCAATTGAATTACATGGTACAGCGGGTCAATCGTTTGGTGTTTGGAATGCCGGTGGTCTAGAAATGACGCTAGTAGGCGATGCCAACGATTACGTTGGTAAAGGCATGGCGGGCGGTAAGCTCGTTATTCGCCCACCGCTCGGTTCTTCGTTTAAAAGCCATGAAGCGACTATTGCGGGTAATACCTGTTTATATGGTGCAACAGGCGGCAAATTATTTGCTGCAGGTTGTGCAGGCGAGCGCTTTGCTGTTCGTAACTCAGGTGTGCAAGCGGTTGTTGAAGGCGTGGGTGATAATGGCTGTGAATACATGACCGGTGGCGTTGTTTGTGTACTAGGTAATGTAGGCGTTAACTTTGGTGCAGGTATGACCGGTGGTTTTGCCTATATATTGGATGAGCGTAATGATTTTGAAAAACGCATCAATCCAGAGCTTGTTGAAGTCGTGCTATTAGATGAGCTTGCGTCACATCAAGAACACTTACGAGGTCTAATTGCTGAGCATTTGGAGCTAACCGGCTCAAGCCGTGCAGAAAACATTTTAGCCAGTTTTGAAGCGTATTTACCAAAATTCAAACTTGTTAAACCGAAATCAAGTGATGTGAAAAGTTTACTCGGGCATCGCGCTCGCAGTAGTGCTGAACTTCGTGTTCAAGCACAGTAAGGGGGTAGTATGAGCGAAAATGTATATCAATTTATAGACGTGCAGCGGGTTGATCCTCGCAAGAAGCCAATTTCATCACGTAAAAAGTCATTTGTTGAAATTTACGAACCCTTTTCAGAGAAGCAAGTAAACTCTCAGGCCGATCGTTGTCTTGATTGTGGTAACCCATATTGTGAATGGAAATGCCCAGTACATAACTATATCCCACAGTGGTTAAAGTTAATTCGTACAGGTCGCATCCTTGAAGCCGCAGAGCTGTCACACCGTACAAATAGTTTACCGGAAGTGTGTGGCCGGGTATGCCCACAAGACCGCTTATGCGAAGGCTCCTGTACGCTTGACGAAGAATTTGGCGCTGTAACGATTGGTAATATTGAAAAATATATTACCGATACCGCGTTTAAAATGGGCTGGAAGCCTGACATGTCCTACGTTGTATGGACAGATAAA
The DNA here is from genome assembly GCF_012952265.1 of Pseudoalteromonas sp. NEC-BIFX-2020_015. NCBI lineage: Bacteria > Pseudomonadati > Pseudomonadota > Gammaproteobacteria > Alteromonadales > Pseudoalteromonadaceae > Pseudoalteromonas > Pseudoalteromonas sp. NEC-BIFX-2020_015. Next base: position 5,222 of record NZ_JABCJL010000018.1, on the reverse strand, counting down.
AAAGTAGCTATCATCGGCGCAGGCCCTGCGGGTCTAGGTTGTGCTGATATTCTAGTGAGAAATGGTGTAAAACCCGTGGTATTTGACCGTCATCCAGAAATTGGTGGTCTGCTAACGTTCGGTATTCCATCGTTTAAACTTGAAAAAGAAGTTATGCAAAAACGTCGTGAAATTTTCACCGAAATGGGTGTTGAATTTAAACTCAATGTTGAAGTTGGTGTTGATATCACGATGGATGAAATATTGGCAGAATACGACGCAGTATTTTTGGGAGTGGGGACTTATCAAAGTATGCGAGCGGGCCTTGAAAACGAAGATGCACCAGGCGTTCATGATGCACTACCGTTTTTAATTGGCAATACAAACCGCGTAATGGGTTACGACGAATCAAATCAAGAATACCTTGATATGGCAGATCAAAAAGTCGTGGTACTTGGAGGTGGCGATACAGCGATGGACTGTCTTCGTACCTCGATTCGTCAAGGTGCAGAGAAAGTAATTTGTGCTTATCGTCGTGATGAAGAAAATATGCCAGGTTCAAGACGTGAAGTGAAAAACGCTAAAGAAGAAGGTGTTGAATTTACCTTTAACGTGCAACCAACAGGTATAGTACTAAACGACAACGGCCATGTAGCAGGCGTACAAATGGTAAAAACCCAAATGGGTGAACCAGATGAAAAAGGCCGTAGCCGTGCAGAAGTAGTACCCGGCTCAGAACATGTTATTGAAGCCGACCAAGTAATAATGGCATTTGGTTTCAAACCACACAAAATGGACTGGTTAGAAAAATACGATGTAGAGATAAATCACTGGGGCGGCATTAACGCACCAGAAAAAGGTGAGTTTACGCATCAAACAACCAACCCAAAAATCTTTGCTGGTGGTGATATTGTTCGTGGCTCAGACTTAGTAGTAACCGCAATCTTTGAGGGGCGTAACGCCGCCGAAGGGATCATGGACTACTTGAAAGTGTAACGCTTTGAAAGTTTAAGAATGTAAAAAGCAAGCCTACTGGCTTGCTTTTTTTATGCATTGGATAATAGCGGGTAAGTTGTAAGTTGTAAGTTGTAAGTTGTAAGGCATAAGCATAAGCTTGCTCGGTGTTAAACTAAGTAACGTAGGTTGGCTTGAGTACCACGAAACCCAACGAAAAAAACCAACCAGTTAACACCAGTTTTTTACATTATCGATGTCTTAAATCAGCCACTAAACCACCTTCTAAAACGTCCATTAAAACAACACTAAACCCTCTTTTTATATTTTACGAAAAATCAAAGTAACCGATTGAACCAAAAATAGGAACTCAGCTATGGTTGAACTATCAATAAAAATAAATTAAAAATGAGTTATTTTACAGCCTCGTTAGTTGCTTAAGTATAACGTGTACTCAATCTTGGACAGGTTATAGTTTTTAATTAAACTTGTCTTATTAGTTGTACAACTTAAAGTGAGTTAATTATGAGAATAGTGTCTTTTACTGAAGCAAGAAATGGGCTTAAATCTGTACTCGATCATGTAGTAAATGATGCAGACTATACAATCATTACCCACAGAGATGCAGAAGATGCTGTCGTTATGTCAATGGATCATTACAACAGCTTAATGGAAACCGTGCATTCGGGTTAAGATGGGTGTCATCCTAAGTTCCCAATAAACTCACACAGTATTTGCGCGGCTGGGGACACTACTACCTAATAGCCAACGCTTATCATCTAACAGTGGATTTAGATCATTGGATCCGCCGTAGGATAAGAATGTGCTACTGGCGGCAATGGCGCTCTCTATTAAGGAATAGCCCGTACCAAAGTACGCAGTTTAATGAAATTGGGTGTTAGCGAGCGACTCGCCATAGCCTGTGGTATCACCAGTACCAAAAGTAGGCGCTTGGAAGCGAAGGCCCTTGTAGAAGCTCAAAAACAAAAGGAATTAACATTGCGCTAGGCAATGACTACTTAGCGTCACAAGGTTTAGTGTCATTGAGAGATATTTGGATCAATATTCATTACGGGAGATGAACCGCCCATTGCACATCCTGTTAATAAAAAGCGCATGATGGGTGGTGTGGGGGCTGGAGGTTAGAGACCTCCGGCTACCCGATTAGGCCATCACCTATTCTCTGGGTGAATTTTTTCTTTGATAATATCAACTACGTTTTGTGCTGACAATGGCTGAAAATTAAGGTTTTCAAAAATAGGTTTGAATACACCTAACATTCGATTGTAAGTGGCAACTGATGGGCAATGTGAATTAAAGTCTCTTCCTTTAAACTCTTCAAATCTATCTAAGTCATTTACTAAGAAAGATGCTGCTCCTAAGTACTCTGATTCATTGTTACCATCAAAGCCACGAAACATTGGGTCTTTACCAAAAGGAGCCGCTTCTTTCTCGACAAATGCCTTTTCATCATCAGAAAGGTTGTCGTAACTTCTTTCTATCATGCTCCACATATCAAGAATATCTAACACTTCCTTCACTATTTCTGGCGTTTCTTGCCTTTCAAACGGTATCCCAGAATACTTCCAAGGAATACCCCACGTATTTTCAGAGAAAATAGCTGATCGAATAAAGTCAGGCTCAACCTCTCCGTCAACTTCCAATTTGTCATACAGCTCACTAAGCATTAAAAGGATTAGCTTTTCACCGTCAGTAATTTTCATTATTTATATCCCTTAATTTGTAGCGACGTTTTCTTTTTTTTCGTCGGAAAGTTGTTTAACAAAAGGCATAAAAGCATTTATTTTATAATAAATATTTTTACCGGCCGATTTTTTATCTTCAAATGTTTTTGCTTCTGATAAAGTTTCTATATTAGGGTGCAGCTGCTCACATAATTCTCTGGCTTTGTTTTCGAAAAAATCAGTAAAATGTGAACTATGTTCATTTATGAACCTTGAATACTCTTCGATATCTTTTGCGATCGTACCGCAATTAACGCCTCTTAAAAGAGATTGGTTACATGAAGGGCCAACCTTTGAAACAACCTTTAAGATTCTGCTAGTTTCGGAATATACCTGAGATACCTCTACCAATTTTCTTCTTTCAATTATTTCATCTTTCACACTTTCAGCTTTAGTTGCAGAATTAGCGGCTTTCCCTGCTTCAATAAAAGCCCATACAGCCCCACCGATTGATGCTATAGACCCAACAACCGATATCCATGTTTCAATTGTGCTCAATGTTGATTTCTCCCTCGGGTGGCCTAACGCTTTGCTAAGCGGCAATAAAATTGTTGGCTAAAATTAGCGAGGTACGAGCAAAGGCCAACTGTTTTTTGTCCGTTTGAGCAACTTGTGTACGCCCGACATGGGCATTGACTTATGAGGTGAAAGTCCTCTGTAGGAAGATCACCGTTTAAATAACACACTGTTATTTAACGATAGACACTCGCAAATGGCAAGGGCTAAATCGTGAGAGATAGTCTGAAGGAAGCCGCTAGCATTCTTTATAAAAATAAGTGCGAGCTGATGAACAAAAACATCATATAAGGCGTAGGCTGGAGACGAGCTAGCACAAGATAGCGAAGTCATGTGATCTAACGGCCACCGTAAATGATGCAGTTGTGCAGAGAAAGTCGATGCACCTGTTCTTCATTGGTAAAAAGGGGGGGGGGAGATCTGATAAACACGCATCCGTGCTAATGCTTGAAGATTACCAGTTAGGGACTGGTTGTTCAACCCTTGGCGCTTTGGTTGCTGCGACCTACAGCGAGCGAAATAGCAGTAAACAAGCGTTAGTTTCGACGCGCTTTATCGAGTAATCGCTAGAGTGATTTATCAGAAGTCAGCAGACGGCATACGACTGCATGGATGCAGAAGGTAGAGCAACGCAGGAGCAGTTGCCGAGTAGCCAAACGCCCATCGTAATGGAGGGGACACGGTGAAGGCCTGAACATCTTAACCAGAGGAGATACTACAAATGAACTTGAATTCACATAGATCACCGTGTTGTGATAGTGATGAACAGCGTTCGACTGTGAATAATACCTCGAATGAATACAACCAAACAGATCGTGACCTGATGGCAAGGGTACTGAGCAACCACAATATTGGTGCAGCATGGCAACATGTTAAGCGCAATAAAGGGGCTGCGGGTATTGATAATATGAGTATTGAGGAATTTAATGACTTCGCTAAGTTACATTGGCTGGGTATTAAACAACAATTACTTAGCGGCACTTATCAACCCTTGCCAGTCAAACGCGTGATGATACCCAAACCCGATGGCGGTGAGCGAATGCTTGGGATCCCTTCTGTTATCGACAGAGTGATCCAACAAGCTATTGCTCAAGTGATTAGCCCTTACTTTGAGCCTCTATTTTCACCACATAGTTATGGTTATCGCCCTCATAAAAGAGCCAGCCAAGCAGTAAATCATGTTCAATCTTGTGTTAAACAAGGTTATAAAACAGCAGTTGATATTGACTTGTCTAAGTTCTTTGATGAAGTAGACCATGACATGCTGATGAATCGTGTTGGTCGTAAAGTCAAAGACAAAGCACTCATGCGCCTACTTGGTAAATACCTCCGAGCGGGGATCGCAGAGCGCGAAACGGGTCTGTGGTTTGAGTCAACCAAAGGAGTCCCTCAAGGTGGGCCATTATCCCCTTTACTTTCCAATATTTTACTCGATGAATTAGATAAGAAGCTAACCTACAAACACCTTAAGTTTGCACGTTACGCTGATGACATAATCATTTTAGTAAAAACGAAAAGCGAAGGACTCATAATCCAACGGGAAATTACTGCGTTTATCACTCAGCGATTAAAACTCAAAGTGAATGAATCGAAAAGTCGAGTCGGTCCCGTATCAGGCTCGAAATTTCTCGGGTTTACCTTCCGTTACGCTCAAGTGCAGATCCACGAACAGGCGCTAAAGAAATTTAAAGCAAATGTAAGAGAACTCACTAACCGCAACTGGGGGATCTCAATGACCCTACAAATTCATAAACTCACGCAGTATTTACGCGGCTGGGGACACTACTACCTAATAGCCAACGCTTATCAACTAACAGTGGATTTAGATCATTGGATCCGTCGTAGGATAAGAATGTGCTACTGGCGGCAATGGCGCTCTTTCCAAAGGAATAGCTCGTACCAAAGTACGCAGTTTAATGAAATTAGGTGTTAGCGAACGACTCGCCATAGCCTGTGGTATCACCAGTACCAAAAGTAGGCGCTTGGAAGCGAAGGCCCTTGTAGAAGCTCAAAAACAAAAGGAATTAA
>NZ_JABCJL010000100.1:0-569 GCF_012952265.1 Pseudoalteromonas sp. NEC-BIFX-2020_015 | reverse complement strand
AGCGCGAAAATGACCACCTCGAAAGGCACAATTCAAGGCTACAACGGGATAGCAATAAATGACGACAAGCACCAAGTTATACTGCAAGCACAGGCATGGGGCTCAGTGGGTGAGCAACAAACCTTACAGCCAGCGGTTAAACAATTAAAACAGCAGTTAGATAAACTGAACACAGATAAATCCGCAGACAAACACACTATTAAATTTACCGCAGACAGTGGTTTTAACAGCGAAGCAAACCTTGAATACATGGCGAAAAGTGGCTTTGATACTTATATTGCGGATAACCAATTTAGAAAACGAAACCCGCTGTTTAAAGACAGTCAAACGTATGAAACAGAGCAAGAAAAACGCCGACTAAAACGCAGTAAAGGCAAGCCACGGTTATTTACCTCAGACGATTTCCATTATGATGAAGCAACCCAAACCTGCCTCTGCCCCGCAGGCAATGGTATGTGGCGAAGCGGGGTTAATGTAAAGAGTCACAATCAAGAATACACGCGATTCTGCGGTTACTTAAAAGATTGCAAAGTATGCCCACTGCAACAGCAATGCATGCGAAAGCCACC
>NZ_JABCJL010000099.1:0-572 GCF_012952265.1 Pseudoalteromonas sp. NEC-BIFX-2020_015 | reverse complement strand
CAAAGAAACAATTAAATGGCACTGAATGATACTGCTATCATTCTTTTTTACTTTTGAAAACTCTGTATAAATAACATTGTTATTCATACGAATTTTATTATCAGCTTTTCCAAATTTTTAAAGAGCAAGAGATTAAAAAACTTCTCAAAATTAAACACACTTTATTCTCAGGCGATGTTTTGCCCGATAAAGAATATTTATTTTTAAGAAGTAAGTGGTGGAGCTAAGCAGGATCGAACTGCTGACCTCCTGCGTGCAAGGCAGGCGCTCTCCCAGCTGAGCTATAGCCCCACATATGCTGGTCTTATTGTTTTAACCATCTTCTTAATTAGATAAGAAGTGGTGGGTCTGAGTAGATTTGAACTACCGACCTCACCCTTATCAGGGGTGCGCTCTAACCAACTGAGCTACAGACCCAAAACAATAAGTGTTGTTCTCTTTACAATAACAATCATCTGTGTGGACACTACGAACAAATAAGTTCTAAATCGTATAAGGAGGTGATCCAGCCCCAGGTTCCCCTAGGGCTACCTTGTTACGACTTCACCCCAGTCATGAATCACTCCGTGGTA
>NZ_JABCJL010000017.1:0-106678 GCF_012952265.1 Pseudoalteromonas sp. NEC-BIFX-2020_015 | reverse complement strand
TGAAATCATTGATGACGATAGGTATTTCATACCATTAGAAGAGTACATTTATGTATTGTCCGAACTCTCAAATTTAACAGTCAATATTGAGGGATTACATGAATAAATATTCGTGGGGATCCCTCAGGTTTGGGTATATATGAAGTAATAAAAAACCGCGTCATTTTACTGCGCGGTTTTTTACATCATGAAATAGCCCGCGATTCTAGATTGTCAGTAACTGGGTTAATTCAGTGCTGCTGACAATTTGTTCATGGGTCATATCAAGGTATACAGAAGTAATAGACGCACCTTGCGTTGCTAATGTCGTGGTAAATTGTGTACATGCCGAAGAAGCACGCTCACTTGCCCACACCACTTGTACATCTTGCATATTGCGAGGTAAATGCGGTACACGACAGCCTTTATCTCGTAACACTAATAGCCTATTACTCGTGGCATAAGTACGCGCAACTTGCTCACCTCGAATTGCGTTAAATGGTTCAGCTAACTGTGCAGCATGAAGATCCCAACACTTGGCAATACACTGGCTTAAATTATCTCCAGATAATCTCTCTACGCTCTGGTCAGTTAAGAAAGCCGCAACAGATTTTATCCATTGGGTATTTTCCCCATCAACCAAATCTTCTATAAAGCCCCTAACAGACATATTCTCATCAATACGGTTATTCACATTTGCTAACCACGTATCTGCAATCACTAACCGGTTGACCTGTACCCCCATATTGCTTAAGAGTGCACTTACTTTAGCCGCTAACACCCCGCCCATCGACCAACCGAGTATTTCTACTGCCTGCTGATCAAACTGAGATGCAATTGTAGTTGCATAGTAATTCGCTAATTCGTCAAAGTTATCGACTTTGGCTAAATCTGCAAGCTGTGGTGCTAATCCATAAACGTTTACATGTTTAGGAAGTTGCTCAGCCAATGCTCTATACGCTAAGGTCAGACCTAAGCCATCGTGAATACAAATCAATTGCTTCGTTGCAGATTGACTATATTTGAGTGGTTCAATTAGTGCGTGCACTTGCTGTCCAATCGCCTGTGCTAGCAAAGCAACACTAGGCGCTTGAAATAACGTAGCAAGCTCAAAATGCAACGAGCTATCGTATTTATCAGCCCACCGTTTTACTAATTTAATAGCCGCAATTGAATGACCGCCCAGTAAGAAAAATGACTGATCTGTACTGACTCTTTGCACGCCTAAAACATCTGTAAACATCTGTGCTAAGTTTTGTTCTAATTCACCTTTTGGTGCAATAAATGTTTCACTCATGCCATGTTGATATTTGGGTAATGATTTTTTGTCAATTTTGCCATTGCCCATTCTTGGCCATTCATGCACATAATAAATACAATTAGGGATCATCACATCAGGCAAGCTCTCACGCAATTGTTGCTGTATTTCAGCTATGCGCTCTGCACTAACTTGTCCTACTTGTGAGTCAGTACCGTACAAGTACGCAATCAACACATGTTCGTTGTTAATCACATCACTTAATACGACACAATGTTCAACACCCAAGGTAGATTCAATAACGTGAGCGATTTCTTGTGGCTCTATTCGAACACCACGAATTTTAACCTGATCATCTTTTCTGCCTAAAATCATTACTGAATTGTCAGGCATATACCGCGCCAAGTCACCCGTGGCATAAATACGTTCTGCCCATGGTGTATCCGTAATAAACGCTGAGTTTTGTGCGTTCAAATAACCTAAAGCTAGCTGTGAGCCCGCAATATATAATTGCCCAATTTCACCCGTCGCACATAGCTGTTTCTGATCATTTAATATGAAGATTTCAGTTCCATTAAATACTTCAGATAACTTCGCTACACCTCCGCCATTTCTAGCGTATAAATGACTCATCACGCCAACCGTTGCTTCGCTCGGCCCGTAATGGTTATACACTTCACTGTTAGGAGCCCATTGCTGCAGGCTGCATAAAAATGTGGCTGGACACGCCTCCCCACCCAATATCAACTTGCTCGGTAAGTAGGTTAATGCCGCGGTATCGCATAATGCTTGTAAATGTGAAGGGACTATTTTGATGCAATCAATCTCATTAACCGTCAAAAAGGCTTCAAATGCGCCACGCTCTTTACTTTGCAATTCATCTGCAATATGTAACGATTTTCCTAAATACAAAGCGTTGAACAAGCAGGTGTAACCCAAATCAGCAGTCACGGCAGCGGTCAATGCAAAGTTTGATTGCTCATCTAATTTCATAGCATTAGACGAGGCATAGCAATACTGCGCAAGTTGCTGTTGGTTGACTTGCACACCCTTTGGCGTGCCCGTTGAGCCAGACGTAAAAATAACATATGCCAGCTCCCCTAATGCATGGGGCGTAGTCGTCGCATTTACTCCTAGCTTGGCAATTGTTGAAAATGCATGGCCTATATTTCCCTCTAGGTCTATCACCTGCATGTTATTAAACTGCCTCAACACTTGCTCAATGCGAGTCTTAGGCCAATCAGGATCAAGTGGCACATAACCAATCCCCAATTGCATCGCAGCCAACATCGCTACCACCATGTCTGCACTGCGAGGCAACAGGAGTGCGACAGGTTGATTTATACCCTGCGTTTGGATATGAAGCCCAACTGTAAATTCTGTGACCTGTGTTTGCAATTGCGCATAAGTGAGACTATGATGACCATCATTAATGGCCAATGCATTTGGCTGAGATACCGCAAAGTGTGCGATTCGTTCATGTAACAATGCAGGCTGACTACTATCCGCTTTATTAAGCGCCAGATGTAGTTGCTTTTCACCCTCACTCAACAACGAGATAGCAGCGTTAATTACTTCACCACCGGTATCAATAACCCCTTTTAATACCTGCTCAAGCTGCGTTAATATACTTGAAATCGCTGCATTTGAGTAACACTGGTCTGCGAAGCATACCGATACAGTGTGCGCACCTAACATTGTGAGTTGTAGCTCTGATTGCTGCTCACTTACACACTCTAATGTTGCTGTACATCCGCTATTTACCGCTCCATTATGCGTCGCAACTAGCGCCAGCTGATCAACGGTAATACATTCAGCCCACTGAAAGTGACGTTCTATAACTTCAGCTGTGTTCATCAACCATGATTTGAACGTTTGCTCTGCGTCATACTTAACGATGATAGGTAAGCCTTTGTTATAGCAACCTAAAGCGCCCTCAAATTCCTCACTTTCCGAGCGAGGGTCATAATTAAGCTGCGTTAAGAAAGTATGTTGTGGTGCTAATCTTGCCAATAACCACCACCATGATAACTGTATTACTTGAGCTGTTGTCAGGTTGAGCGTTTCAGCGAACCCTTGAAGCTGGCTTAATAATTCATCCGTAAACTGATGACTCAATTGTGAATAAGTAACCTGTGACGTGTCTATTTCACGCTGTTTATACGGTAAATTAAGTGCATCAGGTAAACTATTGCTCAAATAGTGCTGCCAATAAGCTTGACCGGCTAAACCCTCTTCGTCATTAAACATATCTAATTGCCATGAAACAAAGTCAGGAAATTGCAGTGCCTCTTCCAATTCATCATCACTGGTAATGTACTGAGCAATTAATTGTAAAGAGGTAATGTCTAACGCCAATGCAAACGATCGCACAGCAATATACATGTCACCTGCTGATGTTACGACACAAACATCAAGATTAACCCCTTGCTCAGGGGCAACATCTAAGGGGGCACTCAAGTTCAATTGTGCTAAATTCGGCTCACGCTGGAAAGGCCAAACACATTCTTGAACATTAACGCTCGCACCAATAAAAGGCACTCCCCTTGGAGAGGTAAAGCCCGCTATCTTTTTATAACAAGAAGAAACACTGATATGACCCGCCAATAACGACTGTGCACGTTGACGAATAACATCAATAGCTAACACCGTTTCACATTTATACAGTATCTGATTTACCGCAGAGTCTTGCTTATTAAGCAATTGCTGGACTTCCGTTAGCGGAACACCTTCTTGATATTCTTCGACGTAATCTGCAATCATGCGGTTTCTCCACTTTCATATACTTTGGCTGATGCTAAATCAGCTTGGTTCACCATATCGCCCATCGCGACAACAATTTTACGTGGCCCTTCATATGGGTCTCGCGCATGTGCTGCAAGCATATTATCAACCATTACTACATCACCTTTTTGCCAATCGAAACGCACGGCACAATGCTCATAGGCTTCACCGATGATTGCCATTTCTTCGTAACTGATCGCAGAGCCATCACCATAAAATACATTTCTTGGTAATAAGTCTTGCCCAACCATAGCAATTAAATCACTGCGTACGTCAGGTGCTAAACATGATTCATGATGCAGCTGTACTTGGTTAAAGAAGCTGCGAGCCCCCGTGTTCGGATGCGCTATCACACCATGCGCCTTAGTTCGCGTCTGCAAACCATCATTATCTAACCACTTAAACTCGGTATTACTTGCACGCAGTAAACTTTCGACTTCCTGCTTAGAGTCTGTTTTATAAAAGTCTTGCCAGCTTACATCTAAATTTTTTATAAAATTACGCACATACAGCAACCCTTTGGTAGAAAATTTTTCAACTATGTCTGCCGGTAAAACCTGTAACATGCGTCGGCAATCAACGATAGGAGTTGCTCCACCAACGACTGATGGCAGTTCACAAAAGAACCACTGTTTGCGTGGCCACTTGCTTAAATGCGCACTTTCATTGTGATAAAGGATCATTTGTTTTTCTGGATACGGGGTCGATTTATACGTTTTCTTGCCCCCTTCTTTTTTAGGTAGATCTCCATACTGACCATACAACCCTGGCTGAATAGCATCAGCAAACTTCTCAAAGTCTTGCGGTGTTGCCAGTGCAAAGTTTCTAAAAATAATACCTGCTGACTGATTTAAATACTGGTCGATGACATCACGGTTTTGCTCAGCCCAAGCAATCGGATCTAAGTCCGGAGTGCTCGGTTCAATGATCACTGGAAATGATTCTGTGTCTGGTAAAAATCGCGTTTTAATTGCCGCCACTTTTTTTACTGAACGTTTTTTTAAGCCTTTCTTTAAGCCTGAGAATTTTTTGCCTTGAGTTGCTTTTTGCATGGTTTTAATGTCCTGATTCATTGGAGAAAGCAAGTCGCGAATGGTTTTTTCGCTCTCTGTAATGAGTTGCATCACACACTGCTGCCAGCGCCCCAATAATTGCTGCATAATACTTGTGTTGTAGAGCTGTTTTCTAAACACCCAACTACATTGCAACTCATTTTCATCCATGACGAAAAGTGCACTATCAAATTTACTGTTTATTACTCCTTTACTTTCTAGTGGCTCAAGCGATAGAGCTGCCACTGGCCACATTTCTTGAGGCGTATTCTGCATAACAAACAACTGCTGAACCAGTGGTTGAACCCCTTGAATTCTATCAACTTTTGATATCTCAATGAGTGTTTCTAAACCAAGCGCTTGATGCTCAACCATGTCTAATGAACGTGCTTGTGTTGTCCGTAAGTAATCTGCCAAGGTTTGATTTGGATCAATAGTACTGCGCTGTGGTAATACCCGAATAAAGAAACCAATGAGCAATTCTAAATCAGGGTGATCACGGCCCGCCAAATCAGAGCCTATTATCACATCATCTTTTGCCGTCACTGCATGCAGAAATAACTGATAAGCCGATAATAAAACAGTATGCAAAGAGATATTACGACACTTCGCAAAGGCTTTTATTTGCGCCGTTTGCGTTTCATCGAAATTAAGTTCAACACTCGCGCCATCAGAACTAATTTGTTCAGGACGTGGAAAATGAGGAGGTAATGCACTATTCGCTGGTGCAGACGCCAATGATTCACGCCAAAACTGACGAGTGTCTTCACCTTGCGAACCGGTCAATTGTGCTTGCTGCCATGTGGCATAGTCCACATATTGAATAGGTAATGCATGCCAACTAGGCGCAGTGCCGTCTAGCAACCCTTGGTATGCTAGCCCCAAATCTTGCACTAAGACACCAATAGACCAACCATCAGCAATAATATGATGCAGATTCACATATAAGTGATAAACGTCGGTCAACTTCACTAAACAGGCTTTGATCAAGGGTGCTTTTGTTAAATCAAAAATGGCGTGCTCTAACTCAGTTTGTAACTCTTTGGCTTGTTGCTGAGCAAGCTCTGGCGCTAATTGACTGAAATCATGAAGTGGTAAATCAAACGCCACATGAGACAGGATCTCTACACTCGCATCTCCCAAATTATCAATAAATTGCATTCTTAAGGTTTCATGTCGTGCAATGGTCGCGTTGAAAGCGCTTTGCAATGTATCTGCGCATACATCACCCATCAAGCTCACACCACCAGAAATATTGTACGCTTGTTTATCCAATGGATTATCTATCAATTGATCATTGAGCCATAAGCTCAACTGTGCTGGAGATAACGCATGCTGCTTCACTCTCTCAATAGGGACTAAATTCGGTTTTGTCGTTGTACCAAGCGCCGCAACTTTTGTCGCCAATTGTGCTAATACAGGTGCTTCGAACATCACTTTAACTGGGCATTTAACAGAGAGAGCTTGCTCAATTCGACTCACTACTCTTAGGGCGGAAATGGAATCGCCTCCTAAAAGAAAGAAATTATCCAACCGTCCAATCTCCGATCTGCTGAGGACCTCTGACCAAATCACAGCTAACTGATTCTCCACCTCACCAATGGGCGCTTCATAGTGGCGGTCTGAACCAAAAGTGACGTCTGGTAATGCCTTACGATCTATCTTCCCGTTAACCGTAGTTGGCCAGCGCGTTAGCACCATGATCGTTTGAGGTACCATGTATTGTGGTAATTGTTCTGCTATCGCTTGGCGCAATTGTGCTTCATCAACCTGCGCACCCACAACATACGCGACTAACCGTGCGTGTTCCCCGCTGTTATCTACCATCACCAATGATGAGTCAATTCCTGCTTGTGCATTTAATGCCGCTTCGACTTCACCTAGCTCAACCCTAAACCCTCGAATTTTAACTTGGTGATCGATACGCCCTACGTACTCTAATTCACCCAACTCATTCCAACGTGCTAAATCTCCAGTGCTATATATCCGCTCTCCTGTATCGGCAAATGGGTTGGCAATAAACCGCTCTGCCGTAAAGTCAGCACGTCCTACATACCCTCGAGCCAGCGCTGAACCACCAATATAGAGCTCTCCTGTCATACCTGCTGTGAGTAAATTCAGCTGTGCATCTAAAATATAAAGGCACCGCTGACCCACTGCTCTCCCGATAGGTACGTACGCTGAGTTCACTTGTGTGCGCGCATCGCCACGCCACAAGGTGGGGGTGATCACAGCCTCTGTAGGGCCATACGCATTCACTAAGGTCGCATTTGATAGTTGCTGCTGTGCATGCTCAAAATCATGCTTTGACCACGCTTCTCCCCCCACTATGCCTAACCGTACATTAGGTAATGGCGCTAACTGCTTTAAGTACACACTCGGTAAATCAACCGTGGTAATATTTTGATTATGGCATAATGCATTAAAGTCATTGGGGGTTGTCTGTTTTGCATCCACAATAACCACTTTGCTGCCTGCCATAAGTGGCACCAATAATTGCTCAAGCCCCGCATCAAAGCTTAATGATGCAAATAACACGCAGCTATCTTGTGGGGTTAATTGATAGCTGTGTTGCATTGCTTGACAATGATGCGTCAGCGCTTCATGTGACACCGCAACCCCTTTAGGTACCCCTGTAGAGCCTGATGTGTAAATAACATAAGCGGTTTGTTGAGGGTGAATAACTAACCGCGTATCTGACCCCGCTAATTGCTGGTAATCACACGTACTGATATCAATGACTGGTACTGTGCTTGTATGCGCAAAATGCCCATCACTTATCAATAAAGCCAGATCACTTTGTGCGTTAATTTGCGTAAAGCGTTCCACAGGTAAATCAGGCTCCATCGGGATAACACATGCCCCGGCTTGCCAAGCGCCCAATAGCGCAATCACTATGTCGTGAGAACGACTGCACGCGATGCCAATAGGGGTCTCATGGCCTACTCCTTGAGCCCTTAAATAATGCGCGAACTGTGCTACACGATGTGTGAGCATTGCATAACTCAGAGTAACCTCATTACATACAAGTGCTGATTTTTCACCACCTTGTAACGCTTTTTCCACAATGATTTGATGCGCGAGTATTGGTTCCCAGTCGCACACTTGTGCTTTACCGAGTGCTAATATGTCTGCTGTGGTATTGGCTGGCAACACTGCAATATTGGCCACACTCTCATGCGAATTCTCAGCAAAGCTTGTCAAAATTGTCTGATACCCATCAACCAACATTTTCATGCGCTGTGCGCTGAATAGCTCTACTGCATATTCAAAACCAATATTAACTGGCTTATTCGGTGCCTCTAATACATTTAGTACCAAGGCAAATTGTGCACTGGTATTAGGCAGCTGTGTCTCAACAATATCTAAGCCTGGTAGTGTCGCCAAATTATCTTCTTCTTGACGCTGATGGTTCATCATCACTTGGAATAAAGCGTTATCGCCCAGACTCCGATCTAATTCAAAGCTATTAACAAGTTTCTCAAATGGTAAGTCTTGATTTGCCTGCGCACCTTGCAACGCAGTAACAATCAATGCCATTACATCATCTAATGTTTCTGCTCCAGTCATGTGGGTTTTAATTATTTGGGTATTAACAAAAAAGCCGACCATGTCTTGCGTATCTGCATGCTGACGATTCGCAATCGGCATGCCCACTCGCACCTCTGATTGCCCACTTACGCGTTGTAATAACACATGCCAAGCAGCCATTAGCACACTGAATAATGTTGTTTCATGACGTTTAGCGACCACGACTAATTTGGCGTATAATGATGGCTCGATATCAAAGTTCGATTCTGCACTGTGATATTCTTGCTCAGCACTGTGTAAGTCCGTTGGTAACGTAAGTACCGGATGCTCATCTCCCAGTACGCTATGCCAATAGGTTAGCTGGCGCTGCTCTGCGCCATCTTCTAACCAAGATTTTTGCCATTTAGCATAATCACTATAGCGTGCAGCCTGGGCATCAATGATTAACGCTTGCTGCTGCTTCGCCGCTTTATATCCAATCACAAAGTCATTAATGATTAAATTCATCGACCAACCGTCAGATATAATATGATGCATCACAACGATTAATTCATGTTGTTCATCATCGTGTGCAATGACTGCAAGTCGATACAAGAGCTCATTAGCAAGGTCAAAAGGTTTTGACACTAAAGCCGTGCGTAATCCCTGTTGTTCTGTTGCGGATGCAGAAGCTGGTAATGTTGTAATATGACAGGCCGTATGCGCTTGCACAAACTGTGTTACGTCGCCATTGTTATCATCATGGAAACGTGTTCTCAAGGCACCATGCTTACTCACAGTGTGATCCAAAGCACTTTGTAACGCATGCATATCCAGCTGTCCGCGTAACATCAAACCACCACAAATGTGATATGCGTCACTGTCGGGGGCTAATTTCCATAAAAACCACTGCCTTTGTTGAGCATACGATAACCCGCTATATGCAGGCTCTAACCTTGCAAGTGGCTGCAGCTTTTCAGGTGCTTGCGTACTGGCCAACAACGCCAAAGCTTGTAAATTGTGCGCTTTAAATACATCTGCAATATCTAAGTAAACCTCGGCTTGTTTAGCCGCTGCAATAAAACGTAAACTCGTGATCGAGTCGCCACCTAATGCAAAAAAGTTATCCAAACGGCTAATTGATTCCTGCGAAAATAGTTCGGACCAAATGGCTGCTAATGTGTGCTCAATTTCGCCTCTAGGCTCAACAAATTCACTTTGTACAACATAATTTGCTTCAGGCAATGCCTTACGATCTATCTTCCCGTTAACCGTAGTTGGCCAGCGCGTTAGCACCATGATCGTTTGAGGTACCATGTATTGTGGTAATTGTTCTGCTATCGCTTGACGCAATTGTGCTTCATCAACCTGCGCACCCACAACATACGCGACTAACCGTGCGTGTTCCCCGCTGTTATCTACCATCACCAATGATGAGTCAATTCCTGCTTGTGCATTTAATGCCGCTTCGACTTCACCTAGCTCAACCCTAAACCCTCGAATTTTAACTTGGTGATCGATACGCCCTACGTACTCTAATTCACCCAACTCATTCCAACGTGCTAAATCTCCAGTGCTATATATCCGCTCTCCTGTATCGGCAAATGGGTTGGCAATAAACCGCTCTGCCGTAAAGTCAGCACGTCCTACATACCCTCGAGCCAGCGCTGAACCACCAATATAGAGCTCTCCTGTCATACCTGCTGTGAGTAAATTCAGCTGTGCATCTAAAATATAAAGGCACCGCTGACCCACTGCTCTCCCGATAGGTACGTACGCTGAGTTCACTTGTGTGCGCGCATCGCCACGCCACAAGGTGGGGGTGATCACAGCCTCTGTAGGGCCATACGCATTCACTAAGGTCGCATTTGATAGTTGCTGCTGTGCATGCTCAAAATCATGCTTTGACCACGCTTCTCCCCCCACTATGCCTAACCGTACATTAGGTAATGGCGCTAACTGCTTTAAGTACACACTCGGTAAATCAACCGTGGTAATATTTTGATTATGGCATAATGCATTAAAGTCATTGGGGGTTGTCTGTTTTGCATCCACAATAACCACTTTGCTGCCTGCCATAAGTGGCACCAATAATTGCTCAAGCCCCGCATCAAAGCTTAATGATGCAAATAACACGCAGCTATCTTGTGGGGTTAATTGATAGCTGTGTTGCATTGCTTGACAATGATGCGTCAGCGCTTCATGTGACACCGCAACCCCTTTAGGTACCCCTGTAGAGCCTGATGTGTAAATAACATAAGCGGTTTGTTGAGGGTGAATAACTAACCGCGTATCTGACCCCGCTAATTGCTGGTAATCACACGTACTGATATCAATGACTGGTACTGTGCTTGTATGCGCAAAATGCCCATCACTTATCAATAAAGCCAGATCACTTTGTGCGTTAATTTGCGTAAAGCGTTCCACAGGTAAATCAGGCTCCATCGGGATAACACATGCCCCGGCTTGCCAAGCGCCCAATAGCGCAATCACTATGTCGTGAGAACGACTGCACGCGATGCCAATAGGGGTCTCATGGCCTACTCCTTGAGCCCTTAAATAATGCGCGAACTGTGCTACACGATGTGTGAGCATTGCATAACTCAGAGTAACCTCATTACATACAAGTGCTGATTTTTCACCACCTTGTAACGCTTTTTCCACAATGATTTGATGCGCGAGTATTGGTTCCCAGTCGCACACTTGTGCTTTACCGAGTGCTAATATGTCTGCTGTGGTATTGGCTGGCAACACTGCAATATTGGCCACACTCTCATGGGTATTATTGATAAGCTCTGCCAGTATCTGTTGATAACCGGTGGCGAATGATGCGATGCGTTGTGTACTGAATTGCTCTTTCGCATATTCGAGGTCACAACTAATATGCCCATCTTGATCTTCCAAAATATTTAATATTAGCGAGAATTGTGCATTCCCCGCAGGCAATTCACCTTCTGATACATTTAATCCAGATAAACTGACAACCTCTGAAGATTGAATCTTTTGATGATTAATCATTACTTGAAATAGTGGGTGCTCACTTTCTCTGCTGACATCCAAATTATCTAGTAGCTTTTCAAACGGAATGTCTTGATTTAACTGTGCTCCATGCAATGCATCCGTTACTGCACTAACCACATCTTGTAATGATTCAGCACCGCTAAACTGGGTTTTAATCACTTGCGTATTAACGAACAAACCAACCATGTTCTGAATACCCGCAATATGACGGTTCGCAATCGGCATACCAGTACGAATATCTGATTGACCTGTCACTCGGTATAGGAAGACTTGCCATGCAGCAAGTAACATCCCAAATGTCGTTACGCCTAATGTATCGGCTTGCTGCGATAACTTTTGTAATTGCTGTTCACAAAGCACAATTTCCTGCTTTGCACTGGTCAGGTTTTGCTGTGATGTTGTTAAATCTTTCGGTAATACGAGTTCAGGGTGTTCACTACCTAAAACCTCTTGCCAATACTGCAATTGCTCATTTTGTACATTATCCACATGCTGCTGTTGCCAAAGCGCAAAATCGCTATAGTCTAGATCTACACTGATACTCGGCAACTCGCGCCCGACGATACACGCTTCATAGATAGTCATAAAATCTTGCACAATCATAGAAATAGACCAACCATCAGCAACGATATGGTGCATTACCACAACCAATTCATAAACATTAGGCCCAGTGCGAACTAGCCCAACTCTAAAAGCGCCTGACTGAGTTAAATTAAATGGCGTATTTTTCCATGACGACTTTAGCGATTCTAAAGTCTGGGTATTTTCACGACTCGTTAAATCGACAAGCTCTACCTGTAAATTAGAGTCTGGTAATAAAGATTGTCTCGGTGTACCATCTTCGGCTTCACTGAATATGCTACGTAATACGCTATGCTTTTTATAGATATACTGTAACGCTATATGGCATGCAGATTCATCCAGTGAACCCGATAGAACTAATGAACCTGAAATATGATATGCACTACTTTGTGAGTCCAATTTCCACAAAAACCACTGTCGTTGCTGCGCATAAGATAAGCCACTATAACGCTCGATATTACGGATAATCGTTAAGTTATTCTGCGCGTCCTCACGCATCAGCTCAGCCATAATGTGTAACACAGGCTCAGCAAATATGTCTTTTATTGATAATTGATACCCAGCTTCTTGCGCAGAGCCAATCAAACGCAAGCTGCTAATTGAATCCCCCCCTAAAGTAAAAAAATTATCAGTAGTACTGACTTCATTACACCCTAGTATTTGTTGCCATAACCCAGCAAGAACCTGCTCTTTTTTCGTTCTTGGTGCGATAAACTGCTGCGCGTTTTCTAGTACAGGGAGTGATAATTGCGCACGATCGATTTTACCATTTTGATTTGTCGGCATACTAGACATGATAGTAATGTGACTTGGCAGCATATACTCAGGCAAGGCTTGAGACAGTGCATCCATTAACTTCACATCAGATAAATTAGCACCTGCAACATATGCAATTAGCCGTGATGAATGACCAGAGTTATCAGCGATCACCAGTGCGTTCACTACCCCATCTTGCGCCATCAATAACGCTTCTATTTCACCAAGCTCAATACGAAAGCCTCGGATCTTAACTTGATGATCAATTCGACTGACATATTCTAATTCTGCAGCACGATTCCAACGTACTAAATCCCCCGTACGGTAAAGTCGCTCGCCATGATCATTAAAAGGGTTAGCTATAAAGCGTTCAGCGGTTTGACCTGCCCGATTGACATAACCTTGCGCAAGGAGTTCACCACCAATATAGAGCTCACCGACTTGCCCTGACTCTAGTAAGTTTAAATGTTGGTCTAATATAAAGACACTTCTGCCAGGTAGTGCTTGACCAATTGCGACATAATTAGCTGTTGGCGCTTCATGTAAGGCACTGTGCCATACAGTTGGCGTGATCACCGCTTCTGTTGGGCCATATGCATTCACAAACTGAACATGTTGATTTTTTTCACTAAGCGATAAGTAATCACTGGCAAGCCATGCTTCTCCACCTACAATACATAATCGCGTTGTTAACGGTAGCTGTGGCATTTGCTGCATATATGCAGGTGGGCAATCAAGTACTGTGGCCTTGCAAGCTTCCATTTTCTCATATAATGCTGCGGGAGTTGTCTGCTTTGCATCAAGTAGGATTTGTGATGCCCCACTTAATAAAGGTAACCAAAGCTGCTCTTGAGCCGCATCAAACCCAACCGATGCAAACATCACTGATATATCTGTTTCACTGTAACCATACATCACTTTTGCTGCACATAAATGATGTGCTAAAGCCTTATAACTTACCATGACCCCTTTCGGCTCGCCGGTAGATCCTGAGGTATAAATAATATATGCCTCTAACGAGTCTGAATACACAGCTGCCTCTGTGCATATCGCAATATCAGTATATTGCAGTGCTTGATATTGCCACTGCTCACATTCACTGAACATCTCTTCTAGCTCACAGATCAATAAACGCACCTGTGCATCTGACAGGATATATCGCTGTCTTTGCACCGGTAAGCTTGGATCTATGGGTACTAACGTTGCGCCAATATTAAACACAGCCAATTGGGCAATAACCCAATCAACTGACTTATTCATCTTGATAGCAACACGGTCACCGGCGGTGATCCCCTTTCCACTAAGCAATGTGCCAAGCTGGATTGCTTTATGGTAAAGCGTGCCATATTCCACCTTTTGCTCATTATAGATGACTGCCGTTTTTGCTGCGTGATGCTCAGCTTGCTCGTACAGTGCATGCCACAATGTCACAGACTCCAAAGACTCCAACGCAACAATCTGTTCTGTTCCTCGGTCGAGTAACGTGGCTGCCATTTGTTCATCGACAAGATTAATTTCATTGATCGAGACTAATTCTGTGATTGAGTTTAATGCCCTCTCTAATAAAGAAAGTATCTTTTCAGCTAATTCAGTATTAAGTAGATGACCTTGATAAGACAGTTCAAATTGAACTGCCTCCGCCAAAATCACACTTAACGTCACAGGATAAGTGGTTTCTTCTTTTGCCGCCAAGAAACTAAACTCACTACCTCCATTGCCTAGTGCATCTAGCGCCTCAGACATTGGGTAGTTTTCAAACACTAAAATGCTATCGAATAAACCCCACTGCTCTTGCTCTATGTGTGAAGCACCACGATTTTGTAACGTCGTGAGCGAGATAAATTCGTGTTCTCTGCTTGCAAGGTTTTGTTGTTGGAGATCACCTAACCACTTAACAGTTTGCATATCTGACAAAGTCACGACAATCGGCATAGTATTGATAAACATACCTTGAATGGTGTCAATACCCGTTAATGTGGTTGGCCTTCCAGAAGTTGTTGCGCCAAAGCACACATGATTTTGCTGACAAAGATGACCTAATACTAACGCCCATGCACCTTGCACCAACGTATTCAACGTCAAGCCTTGGTCTTTAGCAAAAGATTGCCACTTTTGTACTTGCAAACCCACCGGGCACCATATTTGTTGCGTATACCCAGATGTTAGTGGCATATCTGAAAAGCTTGCCGCCGTGCTATGTATATAAGTTGGGGTGCTAAGTGGCGCTAATTGCTGTTGCCAATACGCTAAACTCTGCGCTTCATCTTGCTGACTCAAATACGCTATATAATCTTGATACTGAGCATTTTTAGGGGGTAGCGCATCGCCTTTATATGCCTTGAGCAACTCACCAAACAAGGCTGAACTACTCCAACCATCCGTAATTAAGTGATGACACGTCCAAATGAAAATATATTCATCATCAGCTATCTGAATTAACGTTAAATCCATCAACTGTGCATCATTAAACTCAAAATTTTTACGTCTCAGTTCGTCTGAATACTCCGCTACTGCAACCAACAATGTTGCCTGTTCGCGATATCGATCACGCCAGTCTAATTGCTGCCATATTGGCGTGTTTGCTCTATAAACGAATTGCAAAGGCTGTGCCGCTGTATTAATAAAACCAGTGCGTAATACATCGTGTTGGCTTATTACGTGAGACCACGCATCTTGAAACGCAGTTACATCTAAACGCTTTACTCGTAAGCATGTTTGGTTGATATATGCTTCACTATCTTGGTGCTGCATACCGTGAAAGAACATACCTTTTTGCATCGGAGAAAGTGGGTAAACTTTGCTGACTTCGCTAAGGTTTAACCCTAGTCTTTCCAAGTCATCTTGCGTTATATCCACCAGCGGTAAGTCTTCAACCGTCAAGTACGTCACAGCACTTTGCAAATGAGCCACTATCTGCTCACAACTAAGAATCAGCTGTTCTGCAATGGCGTTAGCTTCAGTGGTCGCTATTCGATTACCATCATAAACAAAATCAAATACTAATTGATCATGTTGTATTTTGGCATTAATCATTAACGCTACATGCAATGATTCACGCGCGTCAATAAATGAACCAACTGGCGCGTCACTGACCACCCAACCAAGTGGATTAGCCATATTATCTAGTTGCCCTAGATAATTAAATTCTATGTCAGGAAGTACTTTGTGGTGCTCGGTTAAAGAAATTCTCTTGCTGTCTACTAACAATCCATATCCAACACCATGCTCAGGTACACGGTGTGCTATGCGCTTGTGAGCTAACAATAGTGACTTAAGGTCATCATCAACTCCTAACTTTACTGGATATCTCGCTGTAAACCACCCCGCAGTTTGGCTAACATCTAGCTGAGTATTATGGGTGGTTCTACCATGCCCTTCTAACCAGATACTGGCTGCCTGTTCTCCACTAAACGGTCGTAAACTAACGCTTAAAGCCGACAATAATATGTCATTAATTTTTACATTGTACGGTTTACCCACATCTTGAATCAGTGCTTTTGTCATTGGCGCTGCAAGCTTAACTTGCAAAGATTCACTATCGCCAAATGTAGCCGGCAGTTTATCCGAAGAAAACACGGTGGTGTCCGATAATTGTGATAACCAATAAGGAACCTGATTGCCTAGATCAGACTCATGGAGTGAGCTCATATAACTTCGGGCGCTGTCCGTTTTGAGTCCAATTGCAACAGATTGCCCTACGATAATTTGTTGGTAAGCTTGGGCCAAATCACTTAATAAAACTCGCCAAGAAACACCATCGACAATTAAATGGTGCGCCACCCATAGTAAGCGATTACCAACACCCTCGATATTACACAACGACACAGTATGTAAATGTGCTTTCGAAATAGATAAACTGGCCTGCTTTATTTCGCAATGTTCAACCCATTGTGTTTGGTCACATACCAATTGATCGAAGCACTCCTGTGCTTCATCTGCGTTTGATGCATGATATGTTTGTACCCAGTTATTATTTTCCTTACTAAACCTGCTTCTTAGAACATCATGTTTTTCTATCACCGCTTGCAAAGCCATTTTCAACACGACTGCATCGGTACCTGTTGGTAAATCAATCGCAATAGCTTGATTATAATGATCAGGGTTAATGCGCTCTGTATTGAAAAATGCATTTTGCATCGGTAGTAATGGTACGATGCCTTCAACAATTTGCTCAATCGTGGGTTGTGCTATCACCTCAACCTGCTGAGCTAATGCTGCAATAGTTTGCACCTCGAATAAAGTTGCTCCACTAAAATGCAAACTGTGTTGCTTTGCTTTTGCGATAATTTGCAGACCAACAATGGAGTCACCTCCCAATGCAAAAAAGTTGTCAAAACGTCCTACTTGAGTAATGTTAAGGGCCGCCTGCCAAATATTTGCAAGGGTACGTTCTACATCTCCTTCTGGCGAGAAATAGTCAACATCACTACTGATCGTAACTTTTGGTAGTGCTTTTCGGTCAATTTTACCATTACTGCTCAATGGCAATTCTGGCAATACCATGATCACGCTAGGCACCATATAATTTGGTAAACGTTCTCCAAGAGCGTGTTGCAACTCTTTGCTATCTACATCAGCGCCATTATGTCCTGATACATACGCGACTAAACGTTGGCCTGACGGGCCTTGTTCTGCAATAACCACCGCTTCGCGCACAGCTGAAATACCATATAAGCTAGCTTCAATTTCACCAAGTTCAATTCTAAAACCTCGGATTTTGACTTGATGATCAGTGCGCCCCAAATACTCTAATTGGCCGCTGGTATTCCAACACACTAAATCACCCGTGCGATACAAACGGCTGCCATCGCCCGCAAATGGATTAGCAATAAACCGTTCAGCGGTTAAATCAGGCCGGTTCACATATCCTCGAGCTAACCCGATCCCGCCTATATATAATTCACCGGCAACGCGATTTGGGCTTAGATTAAGAGCGTGATCGAGTACATATAACTGAATCCCAGCAATAGGCTCACCAATGGGCACTGGCAAGCTCGCATTGCCATGACATGTAAAATGACTCACATCGACCGCAGCTTCTGTAGGTCCATATAAATTATATACATTTGCATTAGGTAACTTTTCTAACGCCGTAGCTTGCACTTCACTCGGTAGCGCTTCTCCGCTACACAATATATGTTTGATACTGGTTGCACTTCTTACATCTACATGGCCTATAAAAGCCTGTAGCATTGACGGTACAAAGTGCAACGTTGTAATGTTATTTTCAATGATAATATCAAGTAGCTGCGTACTATCTTTATGAGCATTGGGCGGAGCAACAACTAATTGAGCACCGTACATTAACGGCCAAAAGAACTCCCATACGGATACATCAAAACCAAACGGTGTTTTTTGTAATACCACATCCGCTGCAGTCAAAGGATACGCAGACTGCTGCCAAGCAATACGGTTATATATTGCTTCATGGGTATTCCCTACCCCTTTTGGTTTTCCCGTAGATCCCGAAGTATAAATAGCATAAGCCAACTGAGTTGGCGCAATGGTTATATCTGTCGCTTTACCTGCATAGGCACTCAATGGAATATCGTCGAAACAACAAACCGACGCAACCGCTTTAAGACTTGCTAACTTCTGAATAGAATCATCGCATAGTAACAAAGCCAGCCCGCTACTTTGGGCAATATACTCAACCCTATCAATGGGTAAATTTGGATCAATGGGTACATACGCCGCACCCGCCTTAATCACGCCAAGCAGGCTTATTACCATTTCCAAACTACGTTCAAAGACGACCCCCACTTTATCTTCCGCTTTAACCCCTTGAGATATTAAATAATGC
Organism: Pseudoalteromonas sp. NEC-BIFX-2020_015; assembly: GCF_012952265.1. NCBI lineage: Bacteria > Pseudomonadati > Pseudomonadota > Gammaproteobacteria > Alteromonadales > Pseudoalteromonadaceae > Pseudoalteromonas > Pseudoalteromonas sp. NEC-BIFX-2020_015. Next base: position 87,933 of record NZ_JABCJL010000017.1, on the reverse strand, counting down.
GCTAATTGATTTGTTTTTGTCTCAAGCTGCGCGTAACTCAATAGCGTGTCAGCAAAACGTACTGCGATCGCATCTGGCGTTTTGGTACTTTGCGCTGAAATAACTTCGTGAATGGGCTGTATAAATGGATGCGACTGTTTACCTTGGCTTAGGCTGTGCAACTGTGAAACTTCCGCGTTAGCCAATAATGGTAAATTAACTAAGGGCGAATCAATATCCCTCAAAACACGCTTTAATAAAACATCCAAAGTTGCTAGGCATTGCGTAGCAAATTCCTCATTATATAGTTCATTGGCATAAATTAAGTTAAGTATTGTCCCTTCTACTTTATCCTCAATAACATCTAACTGCAGGTCAAACGGGATCCCAAAACGATAAAATTCATAATCGTCTAACGCGACATTTCCTAATTGCTGTAGGCTGCTTTTATCTCTACGTAAGTAATTAAACATCACCTGAAATATTGGATGAACCCCGGTTTGACGTTCTGGGTTAAGGGCTTTTAATAACAGCTCAAATGGGAGATCTTGATTGCCTAATGCAGTGCGTGACGTTTGCGATGCTTGACTCAGTAATTGCGAGAAAGTGTCTGTATTGTTAATGCTCAAAGGGATCACTTGAGTATTAACAAAAAAACCGATTAAGTTCAGTGTTTCACTCATATGCCGATTTGCAACCGGAACACCTACATTTACTCTGTCCGTGTTTGCAAAGCGAGAAAGTAATAATTGCCATGCTGTTAAGATAATCAAGTATGGGGTGACGTTACGCTCATGTGCTAATTGTGTGATCTGCTGCCAAGTATCCCCCCCCATTAACTGAGTCGCTGTGCTCACTTTATAGTGTACTTGCTGACGTGATTGGTTATTGGCTGGTAACCTTAGTTGCTCATCATCATTAAGTAACTCACGCCATACCGTCAGTTGTGAATCATATAATGCGGTTTTATCTTGCTTATTTAACCATTTTGCAAAATCAAGATAGCCAACCTGCTTTTCTACTACCTGCACAGCATGACCCGCATCCAGCGATACATAAATAGCGACAAATTCATCGAGTAACTGCTGCATCGATGTGCCATCGGCGATGATATGGTGTAATGTGACAACAAGGCTACTATCACCATTGATAGTAACTAAGCCGACTCGTAACAACTGCCCAATCAGTAAATCGAATGGTTTCGATACGACAGCTTTTAATTTTTCGTCTCGGCTTGTACGACACTCTGCCTGGGTTTCATAGAGCCTAAATGTACGGTGTGATACATCGAGCTGCCATACATCTTGTGCTTCATCTTCAAAGAATTTGATGCGTAAGGCATCGTGCGTCTGGCACAAGTAATCAAATGCTTGCTCTACTAAAGCTGCGTTTAATACACCTTTAAAATGCAGTGTCCCACCAAGATTATACGCCGTGTCTTTTGGGTCTAATTTCCATGCATACCACAATATTTTTTGTGCCGGTGTTAATGGGATCAGCTCACCTTGGGCAACGCTTTCGGTTATTTGAGTGGTCTCGCTGGCTTCTGCACCGCTAATAAGTTGTTGTAACTTGCTGCGTTCAGCTTCTGATAAAGAAGAAAGCTGTCTATTTTTTCTAGTACGTCTTTGGCGTGACATTCTGGCTCCACTCAACATAAATTGGTTCAAATTTAATATGAGAGATAGACGAATAGAAACCAAAAAAATCAAGCTATGCAGCGCCTTTATTTCTACCTAAGACACCACACTCGCAACATAATAGAGAATACACAGTTCAGCTTGATTCGTTATCTGCTCACAGATACAGCTAATCTGTATACCCAAGCCACCTCAAGATCTAACCGTCCCCCTTCTAATACCTCATATTCGGTAAGAGCTGACAAATCGCCACTTGATAGTGCATAGGTAAATTACATGAATAGAGCGTTGAGTGCGTATAATTACCCCTTGCAAGAACTAACAGCACCTTTTTCGACTTGTTGTTTTTAAAGTCAAATCCACAGGATTGCTGTGTTCTAATAGATATTATTCGTAAACTGTTATGGCCAACTATAAGCCTGGTTTCTCCTGCCAAAATAAATTCATTCCTATCAATCTTTCTGAGCAAATCCTGCCAGGCACATTTGAGTATGCGCTTGTTATATTATCGAAAATAAGCTCGATTTATCAGGATTAGATGCGTGGTATAACAACGATAAAACGGGGGCTGCGGCGTATCAGCCTTCGGTGATGTTAAAGGTTATTTTATTCGGTTATGCACATGGTTTGATCAGCAGTCGCCGTATTGCTAAAGCGTGTGAGACTAATGTTTTGTTCATGAGTGCGTCAGGTGATATCCAACCGCATTACACATCGATAGCAGGCTTCGTGGCCAAAATGCATGAACAGATTGAGCCGTTATTTACGCAAGTATTAATGATATCCGATGATGAAGATTTGATAGGCCGCAACATGCTTGCCATTAATGGGTGGCACTTTATTTTAATACCTTCCAAAACGCCCATTAAAACAACACCAAGTCTTCTTTTTATATTGTACGTAAAATGGAAGTAACCAATTGAATCAAAATTTAAACTCAGTTATGGTTGATGCATCAATAAAAATAAATTAAAAACGAGTTATTCTACAGGCTCGTTATACGGGAGACTGAGTGTTGGTTAATATCGAAGTTGCTTTGGTAAACTCATTTACAATAAATGGAAAAGGCGGAAACCCTGCAGGTGTTGTCTTGAATGCCGACCAACTATCGGATGCTCAAAAACTGAAAATTGCACAAGCTGTAGGATATTCAGAAACGGCTTTTGTTTCCAGTGATGACGAAGCTGATTATGAAGTTTCTTTCTATACTACAACAGGCGAAGTTGACTTTTGCGGCCACGCTACATTAGCAACTTTTGCTATTCTGTACCAAAAGGGTATTCTTGCAGCAGGCTCTTATGTTCAACGCACGAAAGTTGGAATGTTACCAGTGATCATCGAGTCAAATGGTAAAGTAGTGATGGAGCAGCAATTACCGCAAAAATTAGATACCTTTTCATACCAAGAAATTTCAAAAGTTATTGGTATTGAAAGCAGCATACTAGAAAGCACGAAGTTACCTATTGAAGTCATTTCAACGGGGCTACCTGATGTGATTATTCCTGTTCCTAACGGATATTTAGATGTAATAGAACCAAATGATGAACTAATCGCTAACTTTTGCGAAAAGCATAAAGTTGTTGGTTTTCATGTTTTTGAGCTTTGTGACCCTGAAAGTAAACTTACAGCAAGCTGTCGTAATTTTGCTCCATTATTTGGTATCTCAGAAGAGTCAGCCACGGGCAGCTCTAGTGGTGCTTTAGCATGTTATCTCACAGAGTATCTAACTTTGGGATGTGACTATGTTTTTGAGCAAGGTAGATCTATGGATTGTACTTCTATAATTACAGCATCTGTTGAATCTGATAACTCTACTGTAATCAATGTAAAAGTTGGTGGTTTTGCGAGTACCATTGGTAAGGTGGTAATTCCCGTATAACACATATGAGCCTTAAATCTGTCAATAGGCACTAGTGTTCTTTTTGGCCGTTTTTATACAGTGACGGTCAACTCTAAAGCAATAAACAAATTCGTTTATTTCGTCTGTGGATGTGGCAGTTAAGCAAGTAGCTTCTTACGGCAAACACATATAGCTGCTCTCTTATTACGATCTCATGAAATAAAGCAAGACAGGCATAAATTTTTTGCAAAATCTGCAGCATCAATTACTGTTATATTATCCAGCTGTTGATGATTTTATATTTTATGACTCGCGCAAAGAAAAAGCTTATTGATTTAGCATCCACATCCTATTACCACTTAATCTCACGATGCGTGAGACGCGCATTCTTGTGGGGTGATGATAAATTGATCACCGTAGGAGTGGCCTGTAAAGCGAATTAAGTTATTAAGTAATGTGTTCGCCATAGAAATGGCTGCCTACGCGATAATGAGCAATCACTACCACCTTGTCGTGAACGTCAATAGGCGCCAAGCACTTGATTGCTCTTATGATGAAGTAATTAAACGCTAGTATCAGCTTTATAGCGGCCATGTTTTGGTTGATCGTTACTGAAATGGTGAGCAGCAAGATATGGCAAGTGCGTTCTTTTTCAATGAGATCATCGCTAAATGGCGAAAAATTGTATGACATCAGCTAGTATATGAAAAATCTCAATGAATACATTGCACGCGAAGCCAATAAAGAAGATAACTGCACGGGCAAATATTATTCACTGCCATCCTTGGTGCCCACCTAATTTAGCCTTTTTTGCCTAAAATTCCTGCCAAACTATTCAATTCTAAGCTCTGTAACTAACAGTGTGCAAAAGAATAATGATAAGGCTCCCCACGACGGGGAGGTGCTAAATTTTCTGTCAAAATATATGCCTGTCTTTTTTACTTTTTGTTGCCTTGTTCATAATCTAGAAAAGCTGAGAAACACGATGCATTACTAAGGATAAACACTTACTACCTCAAATAAACCACTCACACCTGCAATCCCTTCCAAAACGCCCATTAAAACAACACCAAGTCCGCTTTTATATTTTACGTAAAATAGAAGTAACCGATTGAACCAAAATATGAACTCAGTTATGGTTGAGGCATCAATAAAAACAAATTGAAAACGAGTTATTCTACAGGCTCGTTATGTTTCAAAATCAAATTTAGGTGTACTCAAGATAATTATGGAAATACTCTACGAAGGTTTCGACCTTAATAGCTTCTGGGAAGAATGTGAATATGCCGAAAAAGAATATGTTTGTGAACCTTTTACGGATCAACTAGTTGAAGAAATAGAAATTGAATTGGGCTATAAATTACCTCCTTCTTATATTGAGTTAATGAAAACTCAAAATGGTGGAAGCCCCAATAATACAGCTGTACCATGTAACGAACCTACATCGTGGTCTGATGATCATGTGGCAATTACTAGTATCTTCGGTATTAGTAAAAATAAAAGTTGGTCTCTTTGTGGTGAACTCGGTAGCCAATTTATGATCGACGAATGGGAGTACCCTGAAATTGGAGTGTATATCTGCAATTGCCCATCTGCAGGACATGACATGGTCGCTCTAGATTACCGTAAATGTGGTAATAATGGTGAACCTGAAGTTGTACATGTCGATCAAGAGTCTGATTATAAAATTACATTTCTCGCTTCTAATTTCGAGAGCTTTATAAAGTCACTTAAACATGACGATTATTACGGGTAAGTGAACATAATAAATAAGGATAGGTTGCGCGAAGCCGCTACTTAATCCTATTGCTGGACAAGCCCGTTGCTAATGTTGACGCTTATTTATAGTAAATAAATTGATAGGCGCTTTGCTTGGCTGCTTGATTATTTTTTTCAGGCCGAGTGTGGCTAAGGCTGCGTATTGGTTTAATTCACGCGTTTAGTTTTGTTATTACGTCGACTCCAACTCCTTAGAATAAGATCACATCCGTGTTTTATATCGTCAGCCCGACAGCGCGTATTGGCCTCATAATATGACGGCCAATACGCGCCAGATACAACGTCATGTGCGCTTTGCATTGCCATGTAGAAACCCGCAGTTACGCGAACGTTGAAAGCCTTTTGACAGGACGTGCTTTATACTCGCCATAAAAAATCACAGCCTGGCTCAGTGATGTATTTATCTTATTTGGTGGCACTCTCGCGGTAACGAAAGGTCACATTCCCGTGTTGATTTTCAATGATGTTTTGCTCATTAATCACCCCGCGATACAAATAACGCGCTAAATAGGTGAGGACAAAGCCATTGTCTGTATCGCCAAGTTCATGGGCCGCTATTTTTTAATTTTAGCCTCTGAACAATTGCAATAAAAAGCCCAAATCTATTCAGATTCGGGCTAACATTTTCTTCTATGATGAAAGCTGTTCTATAAGCTTTCCTTCAATAATATAGGCCAAGTTATCAATGCTCGGATCTTCAAAGAACTCCGCTGGCTCTAATTCAATGGAGAACTGCTGCTTTACTTTCGCCAACATTTGAATCGCTATCAATGAGTCACCACCCAAGGCAAATAAACTGTCAAATACACCTATTTGATCAAAACCAAGAAACTCGCGCCAAACAGCTACCAGCTTATGTTCAAGTTCACTCTCAGGTGCTTCATATTCGGTGTCTAAATCTGGGCGACCATGTCCTGCAGGCTTCGCTTTAGCGTTTAAAATCGCCTGCTCCGTCTCGCGCGTTACCCGTACTAGTTGTGACCAACTCATGCTCGCTGCATACACTTGCGACTGACCACAAGCAAAAATATCAGCCAACATGGCAGCGCCAATATCACCTTGCAGCCCTACCCCCTCAGGCAAGTCAAACTTAGCAGCCATCCCGGTTTGAGCCCAAGCATCCCAGTTAATACTGACAACGGGGAAATTATGTGATTGCCGAGCCAATGTATCTAAATATACGTTGGCCGCACAATAGTCACTTTGTCCATATGCGCCTAATACAGAGGCTAAAGAAGAACACACCGCGAACTGCTGTAAAGCATGCTCTTTAAACACATGTAAAACGTTCTGCGTACCTTGAATTTTGCTCGATAAGGTCACGCTAGCGTGTGCCATTGACATCCCAGCAATGAACCCACCACCCGGTAGCCCTGCACTATGAACAACATGCGTGATCGTGCCAAATTGCTGCTCAGCTAACTTTACAGACTGCCCAAGCTGTACGAGGTCCAGTACGTCAGCAGTGATCACCATTACATCAACATTCTGCGCCTGCAGTGATAATAAAGCCGTTACCTGCTTATGTAACTTCTCGTCAGTATCACTGGCTTGCTGTAATGCTTGCCACTGAGACTCAGGTGCAAACTGGCTACGAGTTTGCAAAATAAGCTTGTGACCTTGCTCACCTAGGTATTTAGCCAGATGTAACCCTACACCACCCAAGCCACCGGTAATTAACGTAACACCCGACTCTATCGATGTATCAGCACTCACAGGAATCGCTTGCTGACTGAGCACAAAACGTTGCTTACCTCGATATGCAATTTCATTATGTTCTGGCTTATCAGCCACTAAATCAGCCACTAATTTTGTCAATACATCTTCACTGAACGTCGTATCTGCATCTGTGAATTCAATCACACGCGTGACCGTATTATGCTCTAGAGGCAACCCGCGGGTTAGACCCAAGAGCGTGGCCTTCTCTGGTGATAAACTTTCATCATCCAATACTGAGAACAACTGGGTAGCTAACACACTTAAGCGCACATTAAAGGTGGCGACTAGGTGCTGTACCAGTGGCAGTAATGCCTCATAACCAATGACATCATCCGATTGTGCCGACATAAAAAAGCGCGTATCTACAAAATGTGTTACCTGTGTACCATCCGCTAAATAGGCATGTAACTTTTCCCAATGAGTGGGGTTTTTGTGATCAAAATTAATGTGGCCATTGTCTTGAATCGTAAACTCTATGTGACCTTTCTGTACTGCCCATAACGTGGTTAATTGTGCGCCACGTTCAATAAGCGCCGTACTCAGTGCGCTGCATACCTGAGAGTCTGAAGCCAATAATAAAAAGTGCTCTGCGCTCAAATCTTGACGCTTAGCATTCAACGGCTGCTGTTGCCAAATAGGTTGCAATAATTGCGGCTGTAAACTAGATGACTCTGTTCCCCGTGTCGCTGACACACTACGGTCTTGATTTACCTCAACCCAATATTCTTCCTGGCTAAACTGATATTCTGGCAATACTTTAGCCATACTCGGCGTAAGCTCTCCAACAAGTTGCCAATCAATATTTAATCCTAATTGCCATAACGTTGCAGCCGTTTTAGCAAAAGGCGCTATGACTTCTTTAATATCGCGCACATGAGCAATAGAGTTTAAAACCGTCAACTCTTTCGTAATACCCACCTGCTTAACCAATTTATGCAGCGTATCACCAGGCCCTGCTTCAATGAGCACATCACACTGCTCAGATAACGTGTGTACCCCTTCGGCAAATTTGACTGGCTGACGAATGTGATCTAACCAATACTGTACCGATGTTGCTTGCTCATCTGTGATCAACTGTCCAGTGACATTACTCACAAACGCAATGTCAGGCGCACTTAAGTCCGCTTTCTCTAAAGCAACTTTAAACTCCGGTAATACCGATTCAGTTAAATGGCTATGAAATGCATGAGATACATGGAGTCGTGTGCAACTTATCTGTTCAGCCTTTAATTGTGTCTGTAATGCTTTTATTGCCTCTTTTGTCCCAGCAATCACCGTATTAGTCGGGCTATTTAACGCGGCAATATCCAGCTCAGCAGTTAAATAAGGGGCAATACTTTGCTCATCTGCCACGACAGATAACATGCTACCAGGTGCCATACCTTGTAGCGCTTCTCCTCTGGCCGTTACCAACGTAACCGCCGTTTCTAATGACATCACATTTGCCAAACATGCTGCGACATACTCGCCGATACTGTGCCCTAGCATGCCCGTAATCGTTACACCTAATGCCTGATACGTACGCGCCATCACATAACCTACTATAAATAATGCAGGCTGCGTCACTCGCGTTTGGTTAAGGTGTTGATTCGCTAATAAAACTTGATCTTCATCAGGTGAAAACACCGTATTAAGTTGCTGTTGTAATTGTTCAGAAAAATGGCTCATTGTGTCGATAAACACGGATTTAAAATACGCGTTATGTTTGAGCAACGGCTGAGCCATCGTTACATACTGAGAACCCTGTCCTGAAAACAGTAAGCCAATACGCGTATCCGTTACTCTCTTAGCAACCACTTCACGACTTAGCATCGCGACTGCTTGTTCTTGGTCTTTGACCACAAACGCTTTTCTATAGGCCAGTGCTGCACGCTTTTGCTGTAATTGAGCAGCTGCCTCAGGGAGATTATATGGCTGCGCGACCAACATCTTTTGAAGCGCAGCAACTTGATCTATCAGCCCGCTTTTGGTCGCAGCGCTCACGGGTAAGATATACCAAGGAGCTCGAAGTGCTGACGCTGCTAATACCGGTTGCTCCTGCGAGACATATTCTTCTAAAATAACATGTGCATTGGTACCACCCATCCCTAACGAACTAACAGCCGCCCTGCGAGGTGTATCACTTTCCCATGCTTTTAATGTGTCATTAACATAAAATGGACTCGTCGAAAAATCAATGGCCGGATTTAACGGCTTGCTATACATACTCGGAGGTAATTGTTTATGTCGCAAAGCTTGAACCGCTTTGATCAAACCAGTCACACCTGCAGCTGAATCTAAATGCCCAATATTGGCTTTAATAGAACCAATGGCGCAATATTGTGTTTTATCTGATTGATATGCATCGCGAAGTGCTGCAATTTCGATAGGATCACCGAGTTTAGTACCTGTGCCATGTGTTTCAATATATCCAATTGAACTTGGGTCCACGTCAGCAAATTCAAGTGCAGCAGTCACCGCGTTGGCTTGGCCTGTTACACTCGGTGCTGTATACCCAATCTTATCTTTACCATCGTTATTAACCGCTGAACCTCGGATCACTGCCAGAATAGTATCGCCAGCATTGCGTGCATCTTCAACACGCTTCAATACCACTGCTGCACTTCCGCTACCAATTAAGATACCATCGGCATTTTCTGAAAATGCACTTAACTGTCCGGTGGGAGATAAACTCCCCCCAGCGGGTGCATGATACCCCTGCTCAGATGCCAAATTTAGCCATACACCGCCAGCGAGTGCTGCATCACTTTCAAAGTTTTGCAGTGAACGGCATGCCATATGAACCGCAACCAACGAGGTTGAACAGGCTGTTTGCACGGTGACCGACGGGCCTTTAAGATCGAGCTCATAGCTCACCCGTGTTGCTAAAGAGTCTTTATCATTACCGTTTGTTAAAGCTAACAAACTCGTTATGTCATTCTGCGTGTTGTTTGATAACAGATTTTGCAATAAATAACTCGGTACGCCACACCCCGCAAAGACGCCTGTTAAGTTATCAGCACTTGGCGTGATGCCCGCATCTTCTAATGCATGCCAACACGTCTGTAAAAAAATACGCTGTTGAGGGTCAAGTTGCTCAGCCTCCTTGGGACTATAGCCAAAAAAGCCGGCATCAAACGCTTTAATACCAGAGAACGGGATCCCTGCTTTGACATAGTCAGGATCCGCCAACGTGTCACTATCTACCCCAGCATGACCCAATTGCTCATCACTATATGATGTGATGCTACAATGTTGCTTTGCGACATTTTGCCAAAGCTCTTCGACGTTATTTGCATCAGGAAAACGTCCCGCCATACCCACTATAGCGATGTCTAATTCATTATATTCTATATCTGACATATTTATGATTCTCTTGATTTTTTACGACGAGCAGCCAATGCATTCATGCCTTTCTTTTGTTGTTTAGCTGATGGTTTAGACTGAGATTTTACCGTTACTGATGACCCAGAAAGGTGCTCTGCCAATGTGGCAATACTTGGATAGGTAAACAAGTCTGTTAATTGCACGTTGGGGTAATAAGTTTGAATTGATTCATGTACTGCCATAAGTAGTAAAGAATGACCACCGATGTCAAAAAAGTTGGCTTGACGGTCAATCTCTGCCTGCTTTAAGTGCTGCTGCCATATTTGACTAATTAAGCGCTCAACATCATTACTTGCCAGTACAACCTGAGACGGAGACACCGACTGCTCTGACGTTATCTTTGGCAGCTTATGTCTTTCTAATTTACCGCTGGCGTTAATAGGCAATTGAGCCATTACGACGATGTGTTTCGGGATCATGTAATGTGGTAACTGTTCACTCAACGCGCGTTTAATACTATCGCCAGTTGGTAACGCCTGCGCATTACACTCCACATAAGCGATAAGCTCTATACCATGCTCACTGTTTTGCGTAACAACCACCGCAGCATCAACAATCGGCAATTGCGTTAAACACAGCTCCACTTCACCTAACTCTACTCTAAAGCCGCGTACTTTAACTTGATGATCTCGACGGCCGTGATACTGTAGCTGGCCATTATTCCAACTCACTAAGTCCCCAGTCGCATACATACGCGCGCCATTGGTACTGAATGGGTCTGCGATGAATTGACTGGCCGTTTGTCCAGCTCGACACCAATATTCACGCGCAATAATCTCACCGCCAACATATAGCTCACCGATCTGCTTTTCGGCGACTAATTCAAGGTTGTGATCAAGTACATACAATTTACGTCCGTGTAACGGTTCACCTAAAGGAACCGCATCAACAGGAGGATTAGCTTGGCAATCGTAAATTGCTGCTTCCACCACTATTTCAGTCGGCCCATATGTATTTAATAAGCGAACATGCTCAAGTCCTGCGCGTCGCCAGTCTGCAATAGCAGTGATAGACATTGCTTCACCACCAGAGTGAACTTGCCTTAGTTTAGGCAGCGAGATCGGCGCAATATTCTCGTGATGATACGCCCAACTTGAGGCAATACTGCGCCAATAAGCCGCACTTAAATCCATCACCGTAATATTATGACGTTGCGCCTGTGCATAGAGTGTTTTCGCATCCCATAACGCGTCATCTCGCAATACAATTGCACCGCCTGCAGACCACGTCGGAAACACTTGCTCGACAAACGCATCAAAATTAGCGGTCGCGAACTGTAGTACCACATCTTGCTCACTGAGCGAAATAAACTGTTTCGCAGACTCGATATACTGCGCCAATGCATCATGACTAATCGCCACACCTTTGGCTTGACCAGTCGAGCCTGAGGTATAGTTTAAATAGGCAATATGTGCCGGATGCTTTAATACGGTAGGAATACTGGTCTTTTTATAATGCTGATTTAGCAGCTGCACAGGTGCTAGCAATTGCCCAGAAAAAACAATTCCAGTGTGCTCAAGGTCACTGATCACGGCGCTGCATACACTGTCTTTAAGCATATAGTTTAACTTTTCAGCGGGGAATTGGGCATCTAATGGGAGATAGGCAATATTGGCTTTTAAACAGGCTAACACACTTGCCAACATCAGCGGGGTACGCTCCAACAGTACACCCACAACAGGGTTTTCCCCTAACTCTTCAGCCAGTAAAGCATGGGCCAACCTGTTTGAGGTTTGCTCTAACCATTCATAGCTAAATTGTTCGTCTTTATAGATCACCGCTGTACGCTGTGGATATTGCCCTGCATATTCACTTAATTGAACCAGCCAGTGACTAGATGGCGCTATAACATTACTACCTTGGCCTTGTAAAAGCATACGTGTTGTATCACTAAGGAGTGCCAAATTACCGATTGCGTGATCTGGGTGCTTCACTACTTGAGCGAGTAAGCTAGCCCATGCATTTTGCAAATATTCAATAAATGAGGCATCAAACAACGCTTCATTGTACTGTAACTCAAGCGCCAATTGACCATTATTGAATAAGCGTGAATCAATACTTAAATCAAACTGCGCTTCATGTTTTAGCGGTGCTACCTCAACAAGCGACACATCAGGTAACGCATCTAGCATGTCTAAACTATGCTCAACATGATTGAACATCACTTGAAATAAAGGCGTTTGACCAACATGGCGCTCTGGATTAATGATTTCCACTAATTTTTCAAAGGGGAAATCTTGGTTATCTTGTGCAGCCAACGTGCGATTTTTACACTGTATCAATATGTCACTAAAACTATCGGCGGCATCAATATCTGAATTAATTAGCTGGGTATTTATAAAAAAGCCAGCCAAGCCATGTACTTGGCTATTATTTCGATTGGCCGTTGGGATCGCTACTCGTGGGTTCGGTTTATTGCCCACACGGTAACATAGCGCTTGGAAACTGCTTAATAGCAACATAAATAAACTGGCACTGTGTTTATGTGCTAGCGTCTGTAAACTTTCAACTTGTTGATAATCTAAGTGTAATATTGAGGTAGCTAATGGCACCATGTCTACTTGTCGTGGGTGTTGAGGCTCAAAGAGTAATTCATCAGCCGGTAAGCTCAGCGCGTCCTGCCAATAGGCTAATTGCTGCTGCGCTTGCTCAGTTGCTAACCACTGCTGTTGCCACTGAGCATAATCACCATACTCAATTTCAGACTGGTGATTGTCTAATGTTCGGCCCTGAGCTAACCGCTGATAGTGCAGACTTACCGCACGCAGTAATAAATCAAATGTCCACGCATCTGATGCAATGTGATGCATGCTCATCACCCAGATATATTCTTCATCTGTGCATTGTACGAGCCCAACACGGAAATTTTCTCCTTTTTCAAGGGCAAACGCTTTACTGTTCAACGTCGTTATCCAGCTGTCAGCTTGTGCTGCAATATTCTGCTCAGACCTTAAATCAACATACTGCCAGTTTAGATTTTGCTTCGTTACCGTTTGACGCCATTGCCCTTGGTCATTTTTATAATAACGATGGCGTAAAACAGCATGCTCTGATAAAACCTGTTCACACGCTTGCTGTAACCATTGCTGTGAAAGCTTTCCTGTGAGTACTATCTGAGCACCAATATGGTATGCATTACTTTGCGGCTGCAATTGCCACAGAAATAGCTGGCGTAATTGCTGAGCGCTGAGTTCACTGCTAGACAGCTGCTGAGGCATAATCTTTTGCAGGGCTTGGGTATTGTCCAATGTGCTTTTTAGCAAAGCACAGAATTGGCCAAAGGTATGCGCTTTAAATAAACTGGTTGGCGCAATATGACACGAGAATTCGGCTTCCACTTTCGCCAAAAGTTGCACCGCTTTAATGGAACTTCCGCCCAACGCAAAGAAGTCTGCGCCGTCATGACGTATCGGGTAATTAAGCGCCGATTGCCATATCGTGGCTACTGTTGTTTCCAACTCACTCCAATGGCTATTATCGGTCTCTTGCACGCTCTGTAATTGCCCTAGTGCATCACGATTGAAGTCGCCATAAATCGCCAGCTTTTTAAAGCCATATAACTTTAAACAAGCACTGCGCTGCAATTTACCACTGGACGTTTTAGGTAAAGCACCTTGATCAAGCAATAGGACTAGTTCAGGACTTTGCCCAAAGTGTTCAATAACATAATCTCTGACGATTAAAGCGACTTGCTCTTTGGGCATCTCGTCCCGAAACTTATTACTGGTTTCAATGGCTAAGCCAATGCCCTCTCCCTGCTCGACACTTGGCACAGGAAATGCCGATACTCGCCCTTTACGTACAAAGCTCAAGCCAGCCTCAATACTACGCTCAATATCCTGCGGATAAATATTGTGACCATTGATAATGATCAAATCTTTTTGACGCCCAGAGATATACAACTGGCCTTTGTATAGGTAGCCCACATCACCCGTTCTAAGCCAGCGATGATTATCGCAATCTACAAATGTCTCAGCTGTCGCTTGCTCATTCTGCCAATACCCTACAGCGATACTTGGCCCAGCAGCCCAGATTTCGCCAATTTGACCTTCATGCAATTCAACGAATGTATTGGAGCACGTGATCCTAAGTAAATGCTGAGAAGGGGGAGTGCCACAACTTACTTGATGGCTATATTCACTGTTATTACGACGATCTTGTGTGGGGACTTTAATAGCTTTGCCTTGGCTTAATGCATCATTACAAAATGCATTTATGTGCGCCCCTGCACTGGCTTTACTGCCAGTGACTAATAATGTCCCTTCTGCTAACCCGTAACATGGATACAATGCACCTGGTTTAAAACCTGTCATCGTAAAATGATCAGCGAAGTCTAACAACGTATCATGGCGAATTGGTTCTGCACCAGAAAATGCAACACGCCAACTCGATAAATCTAATGTCGCTTTGTGCTTTTCTTTGATCCGTTCCATACATAAGCGAAAAGCAAAATCAGGCCCACCAGAAATGGTCCCTTTGTATTCACTGATCAACTCTAACCACCTTAGTGGTTTTTCCATAAAATAGCGTGGTGATGCCAATACCAATGGAAAACCCGTAAATAAAGGCTGCAATAAACCACCAATAAGGCCCATATCGTGAAATAGCGGTAACCAACTAACAAATACATCTTCAGTTGATGTCTCGAGTGATTCAGCAATCGCTATCTCATTAGCAATTAGGTTTGTATGGCTGACCATCACACCTTTGGGCTTTGCTGTCGATCCTGATGTGTATTGTAAAAATGCAATGTCGTTTGGCTGTGCCTCATAACGAGATGGGGTTTCATAGCTGTCAACAAGCTCATCAACCACCAATATTTGGCTGCCTGCAAGCTGTTCGCACATTACATTTACGGTATCTGCGAAACGACGACTCGTAAGCATTAACGTCGCTTGCGAATCTTCAGCAATGCCGAGTGTACGTGCAATATGTTGCGCTTTAGTTGATTCTGGCGCAAAACTGGGGATCGCTGTAACTCCCAAATACTGACATGCTAAAAAGCTAGTGACGTAATCAATTCCTGTATCCATAAGAATTAATACACGTTCTTTTGCTGAAACTAACGGCGCAATGTGACTCGCAACAAGCAAGCTTTGTGCATAAAGTGCTTTATAACTATAGGTGATTTGATTTTTACGATCGACACAGATCAGCGCTCGCTGCTCTGGTTGTTGCTCGACATGGACATATAGATAATCCATGATGGTAATAGCAGCCATGATTTACTCCATTAAAGTGAACAGGCAATAGCAGTTGAATGGGTTAGTTTATTGGTAATGTAGGCTAATAAAGCGTCTTGCTGTGGTTGTAAATAGAAATGCCCTCCGCAAAAAATTCGGTAATCAATCACTGAATTTGTAATATCTTGCCAAGCCAAATAATGTTGTTCGGTCATACTATCTTGATCACCAGCAAGCACAGAAACAGGCACTTTTAAAAGTGGGTGTGGTTGATATTTAAAACTCAGACATACAGCAATATCAGCAGCAAAAATAGCCACGACCATATCCAATAGATCTGGGTGTTCAAATACCTCCTTGGGCGTTCCACCAAGGCATTTTAAATCTTCAATAATTGATTCATGTGTATCTAAATTAGTAAATCGCTGATTATTGCGATGAGTTGGCGCTGCGCATGCTGAAACAAACAAATGTTCAGGCAATGGTCGGTTTTGTTGAACTAGTTTTAAACAAACGCCATAAGCTAGTAACCCCCCCATACTATGACCAAATAATGCAAAACGTGCAGGAAACTCAACTGGCAGTTTCAGGATAATATCGTCAACCATATCCGAAAATGTAGTTCTCAACGGTTCACTAAAGCGTGAACCTCGACCTGATAATTCAATGCCTACCACATTGATATTTGCTGCAAGTGAAGAGCCCCATCGTTGATACATTGCTACAGAACTGCCTGCACAAGGCAGGCAATATAAAGTAATCTCAGGCTTCATCATGACTTTGAGCTGCTTGCTCTGCCATTGCTTGACGTAAACTCAAAGGCCGCATATCCGTCCAATGCTGATTTATATAATCTAAACAAAGGGTTTTATTTCCCTCAATGCCCACATCACTCCATCCTCCTGGTACCGTTTTATATGCAGGCCATAAGGAATACTGTTCTTCATGGTTAATTAATACTTTAAAGACACCATCTTCATTATCAAAACTCATGCGCTGACCTCTATTCATTTTTAGTTGTTGATTGTGTGACGTACAACAATGAAAAATTTTTAGTCTTTTTCAATAATCAAATACTGTTCACTCACTACTTTTTCTGCCAATTCATCAGCCGTAAAAGGTAAATCGAGTAAGCGCAAATTCTTGCTGTAATACTGACTTTGATCAGCGAAGTGGTCTGAATTATCACTTGCAGATTGTGAAAAGCTTAATAACCCACGCGCTTGAGGACCGCCTTCAGTAAACTCAACAACCATCATCCAGCTAGACCCAAAATTAATATCAAAACCACGCTGACTTAGGCCTGAGTAGGTTGGCCGCCCTGATACGATATCTATAATTGGTGGTTCAATATTAGGTGAAAAACTAGTTGAATCCATATTGTTAGATGTTGAAAACACATTAAAGCCCCCAACTCGATGAGCCGCACCCGGCCACGGGATCCGTTGCTCTGCTTTTTGTAAAAATTGCACTTGCCCTAGCTCTGCGGTTAAAGAAAATCCTGCAATTTCAACATTTTTTGCTGCAATTAATAACTTGCGTAAAATGGTTTCTTGTTGAGGTAACCCACGAGGTGTCGTTTGCGGTTGTAAAGGGTCAAAAGGAATAGCAAAATCAGCTTTAAAATCTAGCTGCTCTGCAAATTCTAAAATAAGGTGGGCCGATTTAGAGGTTAAATTAAATGTACCATCCCATAATGTGATAGCTGCACAAGCAGGATCAACACTCATATTAAGGCCATCTTTAATGTTTAATGTTTGACCCGAATAGTCGGCACACAATTTCAAAATATCAGGCATAAAACGTTCAAAATACGTTTCGTTATTGAGCAATGCCGTTTCTACTTCTGAGCTATTAAATAGGCCATCAGTGCCCGCTGCGTGCTGTAGCATTGCTAAACTTTGTCGTGTTCGCAGCGACTGTTGGCTATTAATTTTTCCATAAAGAGGAGAATGCGCGTGCAAAGGTGACTGAGCATTCGTTAACCAATATGAATCATTTGCATTTTGCACATAATCAGTACGTTCAAGTTGCGGTGCATTTTCAAAACTGACTTCTTTTGAATAAATATATTCACTGTTATTTCCTGGTAATACTGCCATACCTGTCTCTTTGAAAACCTGTGAAATAACAGGGTGTTCATTTAATAGTTGCAGTGCTGAAGCGGAGAGTTCAGGGACATTAGAATCGTCGATATAAAACGTGCTACCTAATTTATCCACTGCAAGAGTATTGTTAAAAAGCATACCGTTAAAGTCTTTAAAGGTAGCTTTCAATTCAGTCATTGAACCAGCCTGATTTAGCGCAAGCCAGTGGTCAATAGCATCAAAGCTATCTAAATTTGCTTCTTTAACGACATAGACAAACTCATGATCCCAAGGAAAGCGCTGCGCATCTTCAATCACAATACCGACGTCAGTGTGATAAACAGTTTTCACTAAATGAATAGGGCCAGCTGCTGTTTTTACTTCAAGTTCGATTTCTTGTTGTTCAATATCATGCCATTGCCCATCAATTTGATAACGTAATGAATTATCAGGATCGAGCGAAAGACGATAGATAACGGCATGTTTAGCCGCAGAAAAAGTATGTGTCCATGCTAGTTCATTATTAAAACCAATATTTACAACACCGGGAAAGCCTACAACTGATGCCCCCATTACATTCATTTTGCCGGTAACTTCAGCTTGATGTGCCCAAAACCTAAAATTACCACCGAATGGAAAATGCGGATTTGCTAGTAAAACGCCCTTACCACTTTCAGTTTTTTCTCTGCCCAACGCCCATGCATTTGACCCTTGGGTTTGGATTGGTTGTTCCAAATATGAGTGTGAGATAGCTAACGGCCAATGAGTAAACTCTTTTTCGACTCGTTTTGGTAACCATTCTTGCTCTGTACCAGGATCTGCATGAAGCATTGCAGGCATTAAACGCCCTGCACTACTTTGTACTCCTAACATTAAAATATTAGCAATTACATCAATCGCCGTAATTGGCTTTACCCATTCTTGTCCGGCACATTCCTTCGCTAAGGATTCATCACTTCGCTCTACTGCCGATAAATACGCGTTATACCCATCAGCAAAGCCCGTTGCGAGTGCTTGAGTTTGTTCAGATAAGCCTGCATATGCGCGCTCAGTTCTGCCAATTACATCTAAAATCCGATGACCAAAATCAGATTGCACATAATAGTTGTCACCTGATTTTTTATCCGCCCCCAAATATTTAGCGCGTTGCCCCTGTATACGTAGGTAACCATCGGCCAGAATACATGCATGATCGTGCGCTTGTGCATAAGCATTACCATACCCCAATCCATAAAGACTATCCGCTTTGATATGCGCGATACCGTATTGACTACGTTTAATAGTTACTTTTTCAAAAGTCGATGCATCTTCAGATAACGTTTTGTCATTTTTTTGCTGACAACCAGACAGTAATTGCAAACCTGCGATAGTAATAAATACAATGTGGAATCGTTTTAAACTCATGTTTTTCTCATTTATTGGTAATTTATAAATGACGAATGAATAAATAATAAAATAACGATAAAACTTCATTTACATTTTTAAACTTTATATTGACATTTGATACCAGTCCAAACAATAATGCCAACTGATAACCATTAGCATTCGCAGTTGCGGATGTATTTAAAGTACAAAAAGGAAGTTGGTAGTGTCAGTATTTGCAGTTAAGTGGTCAGAAGTTATTTCTCAAAATAAACCCAAATTACAGGCGTTTTTAAACTCTATTTTACATTGCCCTTACCTAGCTGAAGACGCATTACAAGATACTTATTTACGCTTAGCAGCTATGAGTAAACAACAAAATAACGACGTAAAAAATGCCACTAGTTTTACTTATCAAGTGGCACGAAATATTGCGATTGATATGCTTAGAAAGAAAAAAAGAGATGCGTTAATCGATATTGAGGGGATCCCACTGGATGAACTCCATGACGCCTATTCTGATATCGAAGAACATTATTCACACAAACAACTATCTGAATCCATCAGCAATACGATGAAAAAGCTATCAACTAGGCATCAAAACATTATTAGCTTTTACCGTAATGGCCGTTTTAAACAGAAAGAGATAGCCAATGTTTATAAAATCTCCCCCACCCTTGTCAATTTTATGATTAAAGAAGTGATTCATTCATGTCAGGTAGAACTCAGACATTAATACATTGTGTAATGTGCATTCATCGCAACTAGGTGTATTTTTAATCACTGTTATTTTATAACTAATGCAATACTGTTTAATAACAAGGAATAGAAATGAAGTATATTATCCACCTTACACTTTTAGCGACTATTAGCTGTGCAGGTGTTGCAAGTGAAAATTTGCAAAACCTGCAACTTGAAAACGTATTCGATCTTGAATACGCCAATCAACTTGAAATGACGCACGACGCTAAAACCGTGTATTTTGTGCGTAATCGTATGGATATAAAGTCAGATCGTAAAGTCAGTAATATTTGGTCTGTCGATAGTAATTCAAAACAACTGCAACCGCTTACTTCTGGCGTGCATATGGATTATTCGCCGGTGTTATCTCCTGATGAAGCGAGGTTAGCATTTATTTCAACGCGTGATGGTAGCAGTCAGATTTATGTGAAATGGTTAAAAACAGGCGCTGTTGCAAAAATAAGTAATTTAACCAAAAGCCCTGGCAGTTTACATTGGGCGCCAGATGGTAAAAAACTTGTATTCAGCCAGTTTGTATCAAGTAAAGTATCATCTCCTGTAAATCTTCCAGGAAAACCTGAGGGAGCTGATTGGGCAAAACCTGCGATGTTTATCGACAATGTTTATTATCGTGCCGATGGCGGTGGCTACACTAAACCGGGCTTTAATCACTTTTTTACTATTGATGCCAATGGCGGTAATGCACAGCAGTTAACCTCTGGCGACTTCAATCATGGTGGCTCGATAAGCTTTGCAGATGATGGTAAAAGTCTATATTTTTCAGCAAATCGTCACAATGAATATAAACTCAAACCAACTAACTCAGAAGTTTATAAGCTCAACTTAACCAACCTAGAAATAACCCAAATAACCGACAGAGTCGGCCCTGATAACCAACCTCTCGTTTCGCCTAATGGCCGTTACCTTGCCTATACTGGGTATGATGATAAACGCACTAATTATGAAAATACTCAGCTGTATATTCGTGATTTAAAATCAGGTGATACCAGCAGTCTAACGGCAGATTTTGACAGAAGTGTTGGGGAAATTAAATGGGCAGATAACTCAAAAGGTGTGTACTTTAGTTACGCCAGTGAGGGACAAACCGTGCTCGCTTATCAACCACGAAACGGTAAGCGTAAAATAGTGACTGAAAATATTGGTAGTGTGTCATTTGGTCGTCCATATTCTGGCGGCGATTTTGATATTAGTGATGATGGCGAAGTGGCAATTACTCTTGCCGATACACAGCGCCCGTCTGATGTCGCAATAATTAAACGAGGGAAAACTCAACGTTTAACAAAGCTAAATGACGATGCCCTTGGCAATAAAAAGCTGGCAAAGGTAGAAGAAATTTGGCTTAAATCAAACCACGATAGTTTACCTATTCAAGGTTGGATTGCCTATCCTCCGGGTTTTGATAGCAGTAAAAAATACCCGCTTATTCTAGAAATTCACGGCGGACCCGTAGCTAACTATGGCCCTCACTTTAGTGCTGAAGTTCAGCTTTTTGCTGCCAAAGGGAGTGTCGTTTTATACATGAACCCACGTGGTAGTGATTCATACGGAAAAGAGTTTGCACAAACCATCCATCACAATTACCCAAGTAACGATTTTGATGACTTAATGACGGGAGTTGATGCACTAATTGCTAAAGGTTTTATTGATGAATCTAAACTGTTTGTAACTGGTGGTTCAGGTGGCGGTGTATTAACTGCATGGATTGTTGGCCATACTGACCGCTTTGCTGCGGCTGTAGTTGCAAAGCCGGTGATCAACTGGATCAGTTTTGTACTCACTGCTGACTTCTACCCGTTTTTTGCCGATTACTGGTTCCCAGGTAAACCATGGGATCATATTGAACATTACATGAAGCGTTCGCCCATCACTTATGTTGGTAATGTTAAAACTCCAACGATGCTACTAACGGGTGAAGCTGACTACCGCACACCGATTTCAGAGACAGAGCAATTCTATCAGGCACTTAAGCTGCAAGGCGTTGATACCGCAATGGTGCGCATTCCTGATGCCTCACATGGAATTACAAAACGCCCATCAAACTTGATGGCTAAAGTGGCCTATATTCAATGGTGGTTTGATAAGCACAGTAAATAAAAAGCTTCTAAAGACTAGGGCGTGTTGACCTTTCGTGATTGATTTTGCAGCAGTATGTTTGGTATTTAGGCAAGGCAGAGCCTATGTAGTGTGGTTGTTCCCCATAAATAGGCGATAACGCAGTATAAATGCCAAACATGCGCTGCCCAAAGGGTTCTTCCTAGGGGCGATTGACTCTTTGTTGCTCGGTTTTTACTTAGCCCGCTAGGTTACAAACCTCGCGCCGCGATTAAATCGCCCCTAGGTTGAACAAATTTCAATCCACAAAGGTCAACGCGCCCTAGGTTTTAGGGAAAACCTAGCGCCATCATTTAGTAATTACAATTTATCTTTTACTAACTCGCACTCATTACTTTTTGTAAACCCCCTTTACAAAAAGTGAGTGCTCATTTACATATCATCAAGTTTATACAAATATCGGACTTTGTGTGTAAAGTGAGTTAGTAAAATTTCGGTTTATGACATTTTTTGGTCGTTGAGTTGGTAAAAAATCGGTTTGAGTCACTGTTTATGGCGTTTAAGTTGGTAAAAAAGTGGTTTGTAATCAGTTAGAGTTAGTAAAAAATCGGTTTATATTTTTATTTTTATGCTCAAAAGCGCAGCTAAACATCGCATTTTGTACCTGTGATACTAAAAAACAGCCATATTTTCCTCTTAAATATGCCATCAGCACTCAGCTGATAAAAATCTGATCCATAATCATTATAAAAATAGCAGCTAGTTAAATACTGATCTGTGCTTGGTTAAATACTGATCTGTACTTAGTAAAATACTGATCGGTGTATAAAGCGCATTAAAAAAGGGCCTAAGGCCCTTTGCAACATTGTTGGATTGGATTTTTATTGGTTATTAAACCTATTAGAATTGATTCATAGTGTTTGCTTCGCCACCGGCTTTAAGCGCATTCTCACCTGAAAAGTATTCTTTATGTGTATCACCCATGTTAGAGCCCGCTAAGTCCTGATGTTTAACGGACGCTTGTTCACGGCGAATTTCTTGGCGTTGAACATCACGTACATAAGCCAGCATACCTAAATCACCAAAATAACCTTCAGATAGAATATCAGTGCTTAGTGCCGCTGTATGGTATGTTGGCAATGTGATTAGGTGATGGAAAATACCTGCTTCACGTGCGCCATCACGTTGGAAGTTCTGTACTAACACATCAGCAGCGACTGCAAGTTCAGTGGCATCCATCTCTGGCGCCATCAGTGCTTTATTATCATCAATATTTGGGTACGCTGATAGGTCACGACCTGCTTCCTGCCATTCTTGGTACACTTGCTCACGGAACTTAAGTGTCCAGTTGAATGATGGTGAATTGTTATAAACTAATTTAGCATCTGGCACTTGCTCCTTAACACGGTTAACAAGTTCAGCAATCTGTTTTACATGCGGTTTTTCAGTTTCAATCCACAGTAAATCAGCGCCTGATTGCAGGCTAGTGATACAGTCTAATACCACACGGTCTTTTTCTGTGCCTTCACGGAACTGGAATAAACCATTATCAAGACGAGTTGGCTTGCACAACTGACCGTTCAGTTTCATGGCGGTATCACCTTCTTTTAAGTCTTCTACACCATTAATTGGCGTTGTTTCTAAAAAGGCATTGTATTGACTCGCCAAATCACCTGGGGTTTGTGATACCGGTACTTTTTGGGTAAGGCTTGCACCCAATGAGTCTGTGCGCGCTACGATAATGCCGTTATCAATTCCTAGTTCTAAAAACGCATAACGAACGGCGTTAATTTTTGCTAAAAAGTCTTCGTGCGGCACGGTTACTTTACCTGCTTGATGGCCACATTGTTTAGCATCTGATACTTGGTTTTCGATTTGAATCGCACAAGCGCCTGCTTCAATCATTTTTTTAGCGAGTAAGTAGGTCGCTTCTTCATTACCAAAACCAGCATCAATATCAGCAATAATTGGCACTACGTGGCTTTCAAAATTATCGATTTTATCAAGTACCGTTTGTACATCGCCGCCTGTTGCTTTGGCGTTATCAAGATCTTTAAATAAATGGTCAAGTTCGCGGGCATCAGCTTGCTTTAAGAACGTATAAATCTCTTCGATTAGGGCCGGTACAGAGGTTTTTTCATGCATACTTTGATCAGGCAGTGGACCAAACTCAGAGCGAAGAGCTGCAACCATCCAACCACTTAAGTATACATAACTGCGCTTAGTGGTTTTTTGGTGACGCTTAATTGCCATCATCATTTGTTGGGCAGTAAAACCGTGCCAGCAACCTAGTGATTGTGTGTATTGGCTAGTATCAGCATCATAAGCGGCCATGTCTTCACGCATAATGTCGGCAGTGAATTGTGCAATTTCTAACCCTGTACGAAAGCGATTTTGTAAACGCATACGACTTGCGTATTCAGGGTTAATTGCTTGCCACGTTTTACCTTGTGCTTGGCAAAGTGTTGCTAATGTATCTGTTTCACGTTGATAAGTAGTCATAATAAAAATCCTTTGAACGGGTTAAAACTAAAGTTTATATATGTGAGAGAGGCCCAAGAGCTCATGCTCCGTAGCGCTTACATCAACATTAGGCCGATTTATAAAATTTAGTAAATTTATAGTTGTTATGCTGGCTATACATTTTATGAATGGCCAAAAAGCATCCATGGCAATGTTTTTACGTTATGGTTAGCACATAAGAAATTTATGCATCGCGACCGTTTAAAGGATAGCAATTATGACAACCTCCTCTCACAATCAGTTTGGGTTAACTGTAAATAACCAATTAGCCGACTTTATTAATAATCAACTATTACCTGGTACAGGTATTAGTGAACAACTTTTTTGGCAAGGGTTTACTGACATTATTAATGACCTTAGCCCTATCAATCGTGCATTATTAGTTAAGCGTGAAGACTTACAACATCAAATTGATTGCTATCATTTAACCAATAAACACTGGGATGCTGCGCAATATCAACAATTTTTGACTGACATTGGCTATTTAGTTCCTGAACCTAATGATTTTTGTATTGAGACTGAAAATGCCGAGCCTGAGATAGCCCTTACCGCAGGCCCTCAGCTCGTTGTGCCAGTAAGCAACGCACGCTTTGCACTTAATGCAGCAAACGCGCGTTGGGGCTCGTTATACGATGCGCTCTATGGCACAGATGTACTAAGTGAAGAAGATGGCGCAGAGAAAGGCAATACCTATAATTCGGTGCGCGGCTTTAAAGTAATGGCCTACGCGAGACAATTTTTAGACAAAGCCTTACCGCTTGAGAATGGCTCTCATATTGAAAGCACTAACTATTCAGTAGTAAACGGTCAACTCATTATCACCTTACGAGATAGCTCTCAAACAGGCCTAAAACAGCCAGAACAACTCACAGGCTTTCAAGGTGAAGCACAAAACCCTAGCGCCATTTTACTAATAAACCATGGTTTACACATTGAACTGCAAATAGATCATCAACACACTATTGGTCAAGCTGATAAGGCGGGTTTAAAAGACGTTGTACTAGAGGCGGCACTCACCACTATTATGGATTGTGAAGACTCAGTTGCCGCAGTAGATGGTGAAGATAAAGTGCAAGTTTATCAAAACTGGCTCGGCTTAATGAAAGGCACATTGATTGAATCATTTACAAAAGAGGGAAAAATCATTGAACGTACCCTTGCCACAGATCGTCATTATAATGGTGTAAATGGCAAACCTCTGAGCCTAAAAGGCCGTAGCATGATGTTTGTGCGTAATGTGGGCCATTTGATGACAAACCCAGCAATACAAGATAGCCAAGGCAATGATGTATTTGAAGGTATAATGGATGCAATGATCACGGTAACCGCCGCACTGCATGACTTAAACGGGAATAGCCCTGTAAAAAACTCCACCGCAGCAAGTATTAATATCGTCAAGCCAAAAATGCATGGCCCTGAAGAAGTTGCATTTACTAATACTTTATTTAGCCGAATCGAACAGGTTCTACAACTACCAACAAACACTATTAAGATGGGTATAATGGATGAAGAACGCCGTACCTCAGTCAACTTAAAAGCCTGTATAGAAGCGGCAAAACAACGCGTGGTATTTATCAATACCGGATTTTTAGATCGCACAGGTGATGAAATCCATACTTCAATGCAAGCAGGCGTCGTCCTACCAAAAGCAGCCATTAAGCAACAACCTTGGATCAGCGCTTATGAAGACAGAAATGTCGATATTGGCTTACAAACAGGATTAAGTGGCCGCGCTCAAATAGGTAAAGGGATGTGGCCAATGCCTGATAAAATGGCACTGATGATGGAGCAAAAAATTGCTCATCCACAATCAGGTGCCAATACAGCATGGGTGCCCTCCCCTACGGCAGCCACCTTACATGCTATGCATTATCATGATGTGGATGTATTTACCTGTCAAAAATCGATTTCGCAACGCCAACAGGCAAGCTTAAGCCAATTACTAACTCCTCCTTTGATGGTAGATGCAAACACGCTAAGCAAAGAAGATATTCAAGCTGAACTCGATAACAACGCGCAAGGAATATTAGGCTACGTAGTACGTTGGATTGACCAAGGTGTCGGTTGCTCTAAAGTACCTGATATTAACCACATAGGCTTAATGGAAGACCGTGCTACATTACGTATTTCGAGTCAGCATATGGCTAACTGGCTACAGCATGGGGTATGTACGCAAGCACAAATTGAGAATACGATGGCAAAAATGGCAAAAGTCGTTGATGGGCAAAATGAAGGTGATCCGGCTTATATCAATATGGCGGATTCAACCCAAAGCCTAGCAAGCAGTATTGCCTATCAAGCAGCTCTAGCCCTTATATTAGAAGGCGTTAAACAACCCAGTGGCTATACTGAACCATTGTTACATTCCTTTCGTATAAAATATAAAGCAATGCAAAAATAACTCCCCTTCGAGTTTATACCCAAACCACCTCAAGATGCGAGTTTCAGTTGGAATTTAAAGCGATTTAGGCAAGGCATTGATTGCAAGTAATAGTGGTTCTATTGTGAAAATCAATAACGCAGTATAAATCGCTTTAAAACCAACCCGTTGGGCGTTTCACAGGCACTTACTCTCATCGTTGTTACTTCTTAAAAGGGACTGCCATTGTTGCAAAGTAACGCCTTGATATTAAGCCCCTGTAAAACGCTGAATTCTGCATCTTGAGGTGGCTTGGGTATATTTGTGTCATATAGCCAACCTTCGGGTTGGCTTTTTTTTGCTTATTCATAACTACAATCATAACTACAATCATAACTACAATGAATGGCTAACATTCAGCAATGATTACCAACCAACAAAAAGCGTATTAAAAGTACGGCGCTTTATAAATCATCGCGATACTTCAATGAGTAAGCTCGTACTGGCAGTATGATATGAAATACCTTGAGCGCGGTGTTTCAGTTCCCATAGGTACAGGTTTATAAAATTCTTTAAGTGATTTGTCCACCACTGAGAATACACAGTTCACTGAGAGGAAATTAATGACTTTTTTACTTAAGCTTTCTCGGTGTAGCGCGCAGTGCACCCTGCCCTCGCTGGTAAAATAGACTTGTCGTGTATAAATGACTACAGGAGCGCGGTGGATATTACTTTTAAGAGAGTATATTGCCACCGCGAATCTCATTGTCGCGAGATAAACTCGCTGCTACCTTTAACTAACAACCGTAGCGTTGTGATAAATGTTTTGTACGTCGTCGCAATCTTCAAGCATGGTAATAAACTTATCAAAATTAGCAATGTCATCTACATCTGTAATATCTATGTGTACTTGTGGTACAAACGTAATTTCGTCAACTTCGAAATTAATGCCTTCAAATGCTTCCTCAAGAGCTGTTTTTGCCTTAAAATATTCTGTATGCGGGGCAAAAACAGATACTTTACCGTCTTCCACTTCTACATCGGTTACATCAACATCAGCCATCATCAGCGCTTCAAGTACGACCTCATCATCATCACCACTAAAACCTAATACAGCAAAGTGGTCAAACATATGGGCAACACAGCCTGGAGTGCCTATTTTTGAATCTGTTTTAGTAAACGGTAAGCGCACATCTTTAATGGTACGATTAGGGTTATCTGTTAAGCAGTCAACAATTACCATGCAGTTACCAGGGCCATAACCTTCATAACGGGCTGTTGAATAATCTTCCCCAGCTCCGCCCGCTGCTTTTTCAATTGCTTTTTCGATTACATGTGCAGGAACTTGGTCACGCTTCGCACGCTCAATTAAACGCTTAAGCGATTGGTTTACTTCTGGGTCAGGCTCACCGTTTTTTGCAGCAACGTAAATTTCTTTACCGTATTTAGAATTAACTTTGGTTTTAGCATTGGCTGTTTTAGCCATTGAACTTTTGCGGACTTCAAATGCTCTGCCCATCTTACGCCTCTATTGTAAACTCGATATATTGAAAACATTTTAACAATTCACGCTGTGTTGGGCTAGTAGTTAAATGAGTGTCAAATAACAATTATAATGTTTAATTTCTCATGGTCTAATATTTAAAAACATTAAACAACACTCTATTTAACATAATAATGAAATCATTGAACGCTGGAATGTGAAACAAGTAACTCTTGCTGATCTTCACTCAACTGATTTATTAACTTAGGCAGTTCACTAAAGTGACGAAGAATGTAATCTGCTTGATTGGCATACAAAGGCATTTCATCAGGTGTGTATAAGCACGCTCTCATATTTGCATTATGTGCAGCTTGAATATCATAAAGATAGTCTCCAACATACAAGAGATTTTTCTGGTCTATACTCCACAGCGTGGCAATTGCATTTAACGCACTCGGATCGGGTTTCGGTGGGGCATCACTTCGCGTAAGTACCGTTTGTATTGGCAGCGGATTATTTTTTAATTTAATCGCCACAGCGCGGTCATAATTGCGTGTCACAATTGCCATTGGTATAGCAAGCTCTTTAAGCTGTGTTATAGCTTTCGCAACACCGGGTAGTAAATAGGCATGCTGGGCATCCATAAGCTCATGCTGGTGAACAATGTTCATTGCTTCTTCGCGCATATATGGTGACGGTAAAGTGGCTATATAACTGAGTAAGTCAACCTCCTCAGGGCAGCCTATTTGAGCTCTAATTAATGTAAAATCAAGATCAGATGACACTAAAGTCCCATCTAAATCAAAAATAACCCCTTCAACAGAATGATGATGATATGTGTTCATACATTTCCTTGTATCTGATGTTCAGCGTTGTGTTCGCATCTTAGTAACTTACTTTAAGATAGTGTACGTGCTCAAATATGAAAAGGAACAAATCTAAATAATTTAGGATAAAAAACGCGCACAGAAGAAATGTGCGCGTTGGTTGGGGGAACAATCACTAATTAATTAGTCAGAATCTTTCTCTTTCTTTGGAAGTGGCTCAAAGCGCGCTTCTAGCCACGTGTCGTCTTGGGTAAAATGCAAGGTCTTGACCTTACCTTTACCTTCAACATTTACCATATTTACTTGTGCAGGCCATAACTCTCTCAAAGCCCCATGGCTCATGCGTATTCCTTCAATCCCTTGCGGAATAGGTGCTTCTTGATAAACCCAAAAGAATTTACCATCAATTTGTGCACCTACTTTACGTAACTTCAAAGGAACGCCTGCTAAGGTTTTCAAAGCAACATGCGATTCAATATATTCAGCAAAGCGTTGTTGATCTTTTTTGTTACTAATAATGTCTGCATTGCCCGCAAATAAATGCTCTACTGCATGTTCGGTATCATGTAAATAAAAACGATGCATTAATTCAATATTATTAGTGCGTTTATTGAATAAAACAGTTGTTACAGACGCTTTTAATTGATGTGCAAAACTGGGCGCTGCAATTAAAAAACATAAGGCAACAAGCAAGAATCGCATTATTGTTGCTCCTCATTAGCGTCTTTCGGCTCATCTTTTTTTAGCTCAGTTTTAATATCCTGCATGATATCGCGGCTAACTTTGGCTTTACTTTTATCACGCTTATACACTTCGATTCGTGATGGAATAATGCGACGAGGGTAATTGTTGTTCTCAACATCAACGTCCGCAGTTTCCCAGCGAGGGTCAACCGTTACAGATACCAAAGGCTTGTTTTTATCGGTAATAATAAGCTTTTGTACGTGCTTGTGATTACGACGCCAAATTTCCGCCGGGATTGCACGTTCTTCTTTGCTACCATCTTCATACGTTAACTCAAGTAAGATCGGCATAACTAAGCCACCTAAGTTTGAAAATTCAAGTACATAATAGTTTTTATCTTCTGCAACAGCGCGATCTAGAACTTTGCGTTCCCACGGCTTCAAGCCTTTTAAAAATTTGTTGTACGAGTTACGCTCTTTGTTGGTCACTGTAAAACGATCGTTTTCATCATAAAAATCGGTCACATCTGTGTTTTCATCAACCCACAACTTTTTACCTTCCGCTTTATTTCGTTCAATAAATAGTGGTGTAGGCTTAGCCGCTTCAATATCACGCAAGCGATTAAAATCGATATCTGGGTTCTTCGTGTCTAAACGCAGCTGATATACTTTATCTAACGAAATATCAACATGATCAGTCGTAAAGAACCAACCACGCCAAAACCAATCTAAATCAACACCTGACGCTTCTTCCATAGTCCGGAAAAAATCAGCTGGGGTAGGGCGCTTATACTTCCAGCGCTGGGCATATTCTTTAAAGGCAAAATCAAATAACTCGCGACCTAAAATCACTTCGCGCAGAATGTTCAGTGCAGCAGCAGGTTTAGTATAAGCGTTAGGGCCTAAACGTAATACACTATCTGACTGAGTCATTACAGGAACTTGGTTTTCAGATTTCATATACGCGACGATATCACGCGGTTCAACACCCCATGGAATTGTTGGATCCCACTCACGACCTGCAACACCATCTAAAAAGCTGTTTAACCCTTCATCCATCCACGTCCATTGACGCTCATCTGAGTTAACAATCATTGGGAAATAAATATGACCCACTTCATGGATAACCACGCCGATTAAAAAGCGCTTTTCGGCTTGAGAATAAGTACGCGTACCATCATCTTGTAACTTTGTACGCGGGCCATTAAACGTGATCATTGGGTATTCCATACCGCCAACAGGGCCATTGACTGACTGCGCTACAGGATATGGATAATCAAATGAATAACGGGAGTACACATCCATCGTATGGATCACTGATTCTGTTGAATATTTTTTCCAT
Source organism: Pseudoalteromonas sp. NEC-BIFX-2020_015 (assembly GCF_012952265.1). Classification (NCBI taxonomy): domain Bacteria; kingdom Pseudomonadati; phylum Pseudomonadota; class Gammaproteobacteria; order Alteromonadales; family Pseudoalteromonadaceae; genus Pseudoalteromonas; species Pseudoalteromonas sp. NEC-BIFX-2020_015. The sequence goes on along the minus strand of NZ_JABCJL010000017.1, from coordinate 56,947 downwards.
AAATCGCCCCCTTCTTTAGGGAAGAATGACATCGCCATTACTAATGGCTGCTCTTTGCCTCCTTGTTGGTAACCTTTGGCATCCCACATAAATTTACGCGAAGAAGCCCATGCAAAATCACGCACGTTTTCAGCTTTAAAGTGCCATGTTTTGGTTTTGTCTGAGCCTTCTTTTTCGTTCTCTAGTGCTTCTTCTTCAGTGACGATAAAAACTGGCCGTTTTGCTTTTTCAGCTTCTTTTAAACGGTTACGTTGAGTGCGGGTTAACACACTGCTGGCGTTATCAAGCTTACCCGTTGCCGAGACGATGTGATCAGCAGGAACAGTGATCTCAACATCATAATCCCCAAACTCTAAGGTAAACTCACCACTGCCTAAGAAAGCTTTATTAGTCCATGCTTCATAATCAGTGTAAGCAGCTAAACGCGGAAACCACTGCGCAAGTAAAAATATATCATTGCCATCTTTTTCAAAGTGCTCGTAACCAGAGCGTGCACCTACGGCATCTTCTTCCACAATGTTGAAAGCAAAGTTCATACTAAATTCAACATCTTTACCCGGCTTAAGTGGCTCATTTAAGTCAATACGCATAAGGGTATCAACAACCGTTACTTTTAGTGCTTTACCGTTATCGTCTTTTACATCAGCAACGGTAAAACCTAATTCGTTATCACCCATAAATTGTTGACGACGCAATTGGCCTAAGCTCAACTTTGCTGGTTTTTGATCTGGGCGACCTTGTAATTTATTTGTATTAAAAGTTGATGTGCGCTCTGCAATTGAATCGCTTTTAAAAATATTTTGATCCAGTTGTAACCATAAATACTTTAAAGTGTGTGGTGAGTTATTTTTATATTCAATCGTTTGGCTAGCCGTTAAACGGCGCTTTTTTTCATCTAACTTTACATCAATATCGTAGTTAACTTCTTGTTGCCAATAATTTTCAGCAGGAGCACCGGCTGCATTGCGATATACATTTGGCGTAGGCAATGCCTCATCAAGTTGGCGAAACTTATCAACAAACGAACCCTTAGTTTGCTCAACTGACGACGCCATTACAGTACTTGAAAGTGCCAGAGGTACTAAGAGTGCACCCAAGGTCATCACTGCTTTTTTCATAATTGTTCCTGTTAATTTTGTGTAATGTTACTGTGTCAAAATTGCATACACTATTCAATCTATTAGCGATAAACCCACGCATTTATAGGGTAAAAAATAATGTATTCCTAAATCTCTTACTTTTACAATAATATTGGTATCGTAAAGGGGGTTTACAGTCATAGATTCATGCAAATGTTTTACTGTTAGTACAGAAGCAAACTTGAAATCAGAGCAACTTGAACACGTTTTTGTAAAAGGGAAAGTATGAGATTTTACATCGTAACAAATGATCGTATTGCAACAATTCCAGCGCAAAACGCTCAACTGAATAAATACAAAAAACAGGCTTTAAATTCATCGATATTGCCGATTAATACGATGAAAATGATGCATTAAATCGTATACCTAAATATAAGAAAGTAGATACAATGTGGCTTGTTTTATGCAGTATTTTAGTGCTTTTAAGCCTAATTTCGGCTATTTATACGTTAATTACAAAATAGTGAAGTTTTTAGTTGATCTTTATAGTCATTTGTATTTAAAATCGCCCACTTTTTTGATTTGAGGGGTAAAAGAGCACAGCTTTTTCCTTCAAAAGTGTTTCGAAATAATGCAGAAAATGCGGTGGTCATATGGATTTTTATATCCTAAAAAAACAACAAGAACTAATTGCAATACCAGCCGACGAACAAAGCTGTAAACAATACTTAGACTCTGGGTATTTTTATATTGATAAAGTAGCGGCCTGCAACGAAACAAATGCATTAAAAGTGTTGCAGTCAAAACAAACTAAAGCACTCAAGGTGCCATTAATTATGGCTTTATTTGCTTTACCTCTTGTTCTTTTTGCTTGGTACAGTCTAAGTAATTAAAGATTAAGCTTTTCACCCTTGCATCTTAATATAGCTTGGGTATATTGACGCTCTTAACCGTTTTTAAGAGCGTGACATGAAAGTTTTACATACCTCAGATTGGCATTTAGGCCAGCATTTCTATGAACACAGCCGTAGCCAAGAACATCAACAATTTTTTAATTGGCTGATTGATACGCTCGCTAACGAAAACGTCGATTTATTACTCGTTTCAGGTGATATTTATCACACAGCAACGCCTGCAGCGAGTGCTGAGAATCAGCTTTATCAATTTGTAAAAGACGTAAAAAAACGCTGCCCTAATTTACATATTGTTATTATTGCTGGAAATCATGACTCAGCAAACAGAATTATGACCGCACAGCCGTTACTTGCCCAATTTGATACCCATGTAGTAGGGCGCTTTGATGTGAATAACCCAGATGAGGTGGTCATTCGTTTGAACACTGATTTTATCAACACCCATATCGTTGCTATGCCCTTTTTACGCGCAAGTGATGTTAGCCTCCTCAGCAACAATGAAAACGGCCACGATTACGCTCAGGGCATTGCTAAGGCCTATCAGCTTAGCACTGAATGCGCATTACAAGATAAACCCGCTATCACACCTTTAATCGTGATGGGGCACTTACATGCCAAAGGCGGGGATATCTCCAGCGACTCAGAACGCAATTTAGTCATTGGCGGTGAAGACGCAGTCACTGCACAGGTATTTAGTACCAATGCAGACTACGTCGCACTTGGGCATCTACATAAAGCACAGAAAGTGGCTAAATCAGATTTTATTCGTTACAGTGGCACACCAATGCCTATGTCGTTCTCAGAGCGTCACTATCAACATCAAGTCTGTCTTATTGAATTTAAAACCAGCGAAAAAGGGACTATCGAAACCACTGTAAACCCCCTTTACATTCCACGTACAAATGACGTTATTTTACTGCCCGAAGGTGATTGCGTGCCCCTTGCGCAATTATGTGAGCAAATAACCGAGCTGGACTTAAGTAATCATGCTCATGCCCCCTATTTACGAGTGAAACTCAGCGCAGGTGACACCGATACCACCTTTAGAGAGCAAATTGAGAATGCTCTAGAGAATAAAGATATACACTTTTGTGGCATAGAGCGTGTTCGTCAAACAAATAAAGAGCACAACACACCGGTATTTGAAGACTTAACGCAAGTAGAAATGCTCAACCCGCACACACTATTAGAGCAAGCCTTTGCAGCAAATAAAGATTTAGCGGGTGAAGAAGTATCAAACGAACTTAAAAGTCTACTAACTAATGTAATTGCTGAGCTTGAGGAGCAAGAACAACAATGAAAATCCTCGCGGTACGAATTAATAATTTAGCATCAATCGTCGATGCACAAATAGACTTTGAAAGCGCGCCTTTGAAAGACGCGGGCTTATTCGCAATCACAGGGGATACCGGCGCAGGTAAAAGTACAATTTTAGATGCTATTTGTTTATCTTTATATGCTAAAACCGCACGTTTAGGTGGCGACCATGGTAATAAAGTCGAGTTTCAAGGTGACAATATTAGACTCAATGACGCCCGTAATTTATTGCGCCGTGGAGCAGGGCAGGGCTTTGCAGAAGTTGACTTTATAGGCCAAGATAAACAACGTTACCGTGCTCGATATGAAATAGCCAGAGCAAGAGGCAAAGCAAACGGTAATTTAAAAAGCGCAGAACACACGCTATTTAGCCTGCCAGATGAGTCTTTACTTGTCAGTAGTAAAAGCGCTACCAGTAAAGAAATTGAGCGCATTATAGGTTTAAGTTTTGAGCAGTTTTCGCGTGCGGTATTATTGGCACAACATGAGTTTGCCGCTTTTTTAAAAGCCAGCGCAGATGAACGCGCACAGCTCTTAGAGTGCCTAACGGGTACCGATAAATTTAGTTTAATTGGTAAACGTATTTATGAGCGTCATAAAGAGCAACTCAGTAAATTAGAAATGCTAAAAGCAAGCGTAGCTAGTTATACACTATTAACAGATGAAGAATTGGCAACAAAAACAACCGTTCTTGCTGATTTGAAAAAACAAATTGAATTAGCGAAACAAGACTTAGCCAACACCGAACAAGGGATTAATTGGCATAAACAAGCCAATACATTAGATAAAGCCCAACAGGCTGCATTACAAAACCAACAACAAGCAAACAACGCGCTTGAACTTATTGCTCAAAAAAGTGAGCAAGCAAAACAGGCACAAAGTACACTTGAAATTAAAGATAATCGCCGTCGTTTTAAAGATTTAACAGTTCAAAATACAGAGCTAACAGCTAAAATCAGTGATTTAAAAAAAATTGACCACGCAGCATTAATCACGGATCTTGCTAGTACATTAGAAACACACAGCGATACGCTAAAAACGGCGAAACAACAAAAGCAAAGTGCTGAACCAGTTATAGCTAAAGCACGCGAGCTCGACAACAACATTGCGATACAAGCACAAGCAATTACAACCATCACTCAGCAAACTGAAAAAGAACAAAAACAACTAACTCACTTACAACAGCAACATAAAAAAAACCACACAGATCATAATGAGGCTGTAAAACTCACAGAAAAACACCAGCAATGGCTAGAGCAGCACAACCAACTCAAGCAATTAGCCAGTGATTGGAATTACTATAAACACAGTTTTAATCAGTTTTTAAGTGCTAAGCAGCAATTAAGTATAACAACAGAGCAAAGCCAAAAGTTAAAAAACGAGCAAATAGAGCAAACCGAGTTACTCGCCAAACATAATGAAAAAGTTACGTTTAATGAGCAAGCGCTTATACACGAGCAACAAAAACTAAATCAATTAAATACGCAACAAAATGAATTTAATATTGAGCATTACGACGCCCAACTTAAAGCGATTGATTATTTAAAAGAGCAGCGTGAACGTTATAAACAATTTAACCTTGAGCTTAAGCAAAGTACGCAGCAACAAAGTTCGACTACAGCAAAGCTTGCCCAAAGCCAACAAACACAAACATCGCTTAAACAAAAACTAATTCAATGCGAGCAAGCGCTTAAACACAGTGAATACGCACTGAATCAAGCGCGCCTACGTGCCAGCGAAAATGTTGAGCATTTACGCACGCAACTAGCACCCAATGAGCCATGTGTAGTCTGTGGTGCAACCGAACATCCATTTGCCAGTAACCAAAACCAGCAATTTGATAATTTAATAACTGATTTTGAAAACAACTTTAACAACGTTAAGCAACACTATGATCATGCTTTAACTGAGCTTCACCAACATCAAACCCAGCATGCCGTCTTAGTTGCCGAGCATACTCAGCATAGTCAAGCGATACACACTGCACAAAACAAGCAACTTGAAATTAAAAACACCATGCAAGCGGCCCGCAGTGAGTTGAATGAGCTTACCCCTGAGCAACTTAATACCACATACACACAACTTAGTGAGCAAAAAGCACACTATTTTGAAACTCAAAAAACACAGCGCAGCTTACAAGAGAAAGTAAATCAGCTGCAAAGTACATTAAAAACAGAGCAACAAACTCAACAAGTTTTACACACTAAGCATGTTGATTTAACCAACCAACAAAACCAACTTAGCAACAAGTTGGACGAACTAAATACACAAATTAATGAGCTGAGCACAGCGCTTAATTCGCAGTTTGAAAAGGCCGAGTTTTGGCAGCAATTGCAAAATAACACATTAAATTTAACTGACTTAAATCAGCAAGTAGAGCAATTTCAGCACGCCCAAGAACAGCTAGAGCAAAGTCAAAAACGCCGTGATGCTGCGGATCAACAAATACAACAACTAACCCCACTTATAACCGATGCTGAGCTAATACTAAAAACACTCAATGACGACTCAAGCACAGCTCAGCAACTGCAAAGCACAACGCAAAGCGAACGTTTAGCGCTATTTAATGGGGAACACATTAGTGCAGACGACTATCTGGCAAAACTAACAGCTCAACAAGAACAATGCCAAACACAGCTTAATGAGAGTCAAAAAGCCCACGATAACGCAATTAAAAAGCGCGACGAACACGCTATAAGCCTTAAGAACGATGAACAACGCCTACTTGAAAATACTCAAGATCAAGTTTCACTTAGTGATCGTTATAATGAATGGTTTGCTGAATTTAAAACCCTGTACGTTGATGCTAGCCATGCACAGGTCGAAATTTTACTAACTCTAAACGGTGAGGATATTAAAGCGCAATTAACACAACACGCGCAATTAACCCACGCTTTAGTTGATGCCAACGCCGCATTAAAGCAGCAGCAAAATGCACATGCGCAGCATCAAAATAACGATAAACCAAAGCATGATCATAGCGAGCTTGTTGAGCAATTAAATAGTATAAACGAGCAATTAACAGCGCTACACAAGTCACAACTTGAAACCAATACGGCGCTTGAGCAACACAATCAAAATAGTCATCTACTGCAGAACAAACAAGCTGAATTGATCACATTACAAGCGCAGGCACAGCAGTGGCATTTACTAAACAAAGTACTCGGTGATGCAACAGGTAAAACCATGCGTAATTTAGCGCAAACACAAACACTAAAAATACTGCTTCATTATGCAAATAGCCACTTACGCACTTTGAACAAGCGCTATGAGCTCACTGCAATTGATCAAACTTTAGATATCGCTATTGTTGATAAAGATATGGCTGATGAAAAACGTTCGGTAAATACTTTATCAGGCGGGGAGTCATTTTTAGTTTCCTTGGCATTAGCGCTTGGCCTTGCATCGCTGTCATCAAACAAAGTTAGCATTAACTCTTTGTTTATTGATGAAGGCTTTGGTACGTTAGACAGTGAGACTCTTAGTATTGCCATGGATGCACTCGATTCATTACAAGCACAAGGTCGCAAGGTGGGAGTTATTTCTCATGTAACACAAATGACTGAGCGAGTTGCCACACAAGTACACGTCGCTAAAAAGCCTGGTGGTTATTCAACTATTTCGATTATTTAAAGGATTGATACTATGCCAACATTTACCAATGACGAAGCAACTGAGTATGACTCACGCATAACCCGACTCGTCCCAGGTTATGATTTACTCCATAGCACCACCGCGGCACAGCTAAAAGCAACGCTGGGCGATCACGCGCATATTTTAATCGTAGGTTCTGGCACAGGCAAAGAAATCGCACAGCTTGCCACACTAAACCCAACATGGCGTTTTACCGCGCAAGATATCTCAATTGATATGCTTAACATTGGCCAACAGCGCTTCGCAGATATGGGCATTAGTGAACGCGTGACAATTCATGTAGGGGATGTGGCAACGTTAACAGACCCTGTAGATGCTGCAATATGTTTGTTAGTACTACACTTTTTAGCTGACAATGGCGATAAGAAAACCATGCTAAAAGCAATTTCTAAACAGCTAAAACCGCAAGGGCAACTATATCTAGGCGACCTAATGCGCCCAGAGACGACCTTTGAACGTGATGCTCAGTTTATATTATGTCAGCAGTTGGGCTTAACTGAAGTGGGTATCGAGCGAATGAAACATAATTTTGAGCATGAGTTTTTTGCTCTAGATAGAATGCGTTTAGCCGATCTACTTAATGAGTCTGGTTTCAACACTGCAAAGCTGTACTTTAAAGCGTTAAGCTTTAGCGGTCATGTTATACAAAAACGCTAATAATGGCACTGGGTTAGTCCATGTTTAATAATGTCGGCTAACCCCTGTTATCATATAGGTTACAGTTAACGCATTGTTCAGCAGGAAATAAGAGATTGATTTTTAAGTGTAATTTATTGTTATTAATCTTTGTACCCAATAAACTTGCAACCTAGAAAAATACTGTTACGCTATATATTCATCTTTTACAGGACGTAAACCAATGAATAAATGGATTTTTTTAATCATCCTAGGTTTTAGTAGCCAAGTAAATGCAACAACGCATACTGAATGTAAACTACTAAAAAAAGAACGTACATCCATATATCAGCAGCTAAACCAAAGTGCGTTACTCGTTAACGTCCAGCAATTAAAAAAACGTCACGCGATCCTTACAGCCAGTTTGTCCCAGCATTGTAATAAAACGACACCAAGTAACGCACGCATGACTTTGCCTTTAGTAGGTAGCGTTAATACGTATGAAAAAAAACAAACAACCTTACAAGAAGCATTTCATTTATTACCCTCTAGCTGCGATTCTGCCACACTTATAAGGAATGCCCATTGGTGTGATACACAAAAAAAACCTCTATCGACAGCAAAAGTAAGCACAATGATAAAGCAGATTGAAATAGAATCAGATGACCACATTTTTAATATTTCACACTCATTTGAAAGCGCGACAATAACGACTATTTCACCATCTAAAGTTAAGCAACTAAGCCAAAATAACTTATTTCATAACGCAATTATTGTTGTCGCCGGGCTATTTTTTCTAAGTGTGGCCATATTACTAGGATTGTGTTGGCGACAAACACGTTCAAATAACAATACCTACTTTATATTTCGACCTTAACAGATAATTCTGTAGCGGCAGATAGTTGCCGCACTCATGCTTAATAAAGATTAACCGCTTTGCAAGCAACCTTACTGATACCCTCCTACTGTCCAATACTAAGTAACTTTGCCCACGGACTCGACCTATCCTCTAAGTTTTTTCCCAATTCATCTGGAGCAATGCCTCCTAATAAAGCATTTTTTTGATCTTCCAACTGCGCTGTAAACCCTTTAATTGCATCAATAAAATCTTCTTTATCTGTTGCTAATAATGACTGAGATTCTTTTATATCATTTTCAGCCAGGCTTAGCATTTCTTGGCGAAGCCCCAATTCTTTATAGGCTAAAAAATCAATCCCTAAGGAATTAAACAAAGCAGCTTCGCGCATTTCATCTCGTTCAATCACCACTTTTATAGGGACTTCCATTATTTCTTGAATCGACAGCTTATAAAAATCTTGCTCGTAAGTCCGTGTATCGGGGTTTTTCTGTAACTGAGCACGAACTTCATATTTAATATCTTGATAAAGCGCCTTGGCTTGTTCAGACACGTTCTCATGGTTATTGGCAACATTAACAGCCATGTCGACTTTAACCGGCTTAGGTGCTTGTGCGTGCTGTAGCTTTTTAGAAAATTCTGTGTGCTTATTGATGCTACTTGTATGAGAGTCATCCGCTGTTGGGTTAATAGCCGCATACCCAGCTATCGCCTTGATCATTGAGATTGAAGACATAATAAATCCTTGTTGTGTGTTCCCCCTCTGATACAGCAATTTCAATACCAGTTTTAAAAAAAGGCTAATATCTTAAACGACCAATCTATTTTCATTCCTACCCAAAGGTGCTAATTCTGCAGTTTAAGTATAAAGTGATATTTAGCATTAAATAGATCCGCGTTAATAAAAGGTATTTATATGGAAAACTTAGGTTTTATTTTCGGAATTATAGGGATGTCGATGGGCCTTGCTGGCTTTATATTTAGCATCGTAGCAATGTCAAAAATAGATAAACTTGAAAGTAAACTCAAGCAACTTGATGTCTTGAATCAAGATTTCAAGTTGGACTAGCGCGGGTATTCATGATGTTTAATAAAGATAAACAGGCCTTAATAGTTACAATTAAGGCCTGAATCTAATAAGCATAATGCAGAGAAAGTGTTTAGTACTTCCTCCGTTGCATTTTTACAAGTAATTAAAAATTAGTCATCCGTTTTTAATTGCTTAGCGCGCTCCTCTGCGGCAATTAATTCAGGTGACTTTGGTACAATTTTTTTAGGCTCAATTGTTGGCTTTTCATTTGAATCAGGTGCCCAAGTAGGATCTAAAGATAAGTTGGCAAATGGGTTCGCTTTTTTAGCTTGTGGATCAGCCGATGTTGAAGCCTTTGTTTCAACTGCTTTTTGTTGCTCTGCTACTAATTCATTGTTTAATTCGGTAAGTGCTTGCGCAACTTCATCATTTTCAGCCATATTTTCGGTCTCAGCATTTAATGCAGTAACAGCTTCAACGGATACCAATGGCTCATTTTTAATCGGATCAACAACGGTTGTCGCAGCAGGCACCTCATGTGAGCTTGAAACTTCAGGGTGAATGTTTTGCGGCTGGGTAGGCTGGGTATCTTCAGTACGCTCACTAGGCGTGTCACTTGGCTTCGCCTCATCGGACTCAATAGGCTCTTTAGTTGGTTCACTCTTTATAGGTTTAGTCCCAGGTAAAGGCGCATTAGGATCAAATATGCGAATTTCTGGCTCTTCAAAATCATGTTCATTTTTAAAAATACGTTGGGTTAGATCAATACGGTTGACTGTAGGTTTTTCTACCGGTTCATTAGGCGTAATTGCAGGCTCACAGTTACTGACTTCTTGTGTGTCTGTAACAGGATCGACTGATATTGGTTTAATAGCAGGTTGAGGCGCTTTTACTTGCGTGGTTAATTCAGGCGCTGGCGTTATTGGCTCAACCGCTGTTTTATTTTTTTCTCGTATACGAAAAACGATAAATGCAGCTAATAACAATACACCTAAAAGCAACATCGTAGGAATTAATAATGATGCTGATTCTGTTTGTTGACTTTCAACAACGGGGGGGACATATTTCACAACAGCTTGTGTCGGTTCAGTTTGAACGGTTAGCGGTTCAACTGTTTCTGCATTGTTTGTTTCTGCATTGTTTGTTTCTGAATTGTTTGTTTCTGCATTGTTTGTCTCTTCACTTATGTCAATAATTGCGGGGGTGCTATCTTTTACTTGTTCTAGTGTATCATTGCTATTTACTGACTCCGCTTGTGCACTATTAGCTGCACCCGCTTGAGTGTCAAGGGGGTTTACAGTAACTGTTTGTGTTACTTCTTCTGTTAAAACTTCTATTGGTTCAACAGTCGCTGAAGTATCAGCATGAAAAGTCGGCTCATCTATTACATTCGACTTTGCCGATTCTTGTTTTTCAATTTGGATAGGCGGCGCTTTGCTGCAATTTTTTTTGTAGTCTCTGGCAGCATTGCGGTAACTTTGGCTACTTGTATTATCTTTATGTTGCTGCATTTGCTGCTTATACAAAATACATAAAGCTTCACTGTATTTAGCAAAACTATTAAAACTACAAGTGAGTAAAAAAAATAAGCTAAGTCGTATAAATAAGGTCATCATTAATCTATTAAAGCAAAATAACACAATGACCCCAGTTTAATAGCACTGAAGAAATTAATCTAGCCACGTATTGCTTATTCTATCACCATCAACGCGCGATACTCATCGTAAGCAAATTGATCAGTCATACCACTAATATAGTCTTGGATAAGCCTACACCTGTAATAAAACTCGTAAGCCAATACATGATCAGGCTCTGCTTGCATTGCGTCAATGGCTTGTGAATAGCTGTTCAAATGCTTTTTAGATAGCTTTTTAAGTAATCTAGTTTCAATTAAAAAGCGTTGGTCGCCTTTAGTAACCCGTTTAAAATCGTCATGGCTTAATTGTAATAACGGCTTATAACAATCAAGTAAGCCATTAATAATGCGATAACCTTGTAACTCAAGTTTTTCAACTTCTTTATGAGAAAAAACATGTTCTAAAGCAACCTGTTTTAGCGTTTTAGTTACCGCATGTAAATGACTTCTATCTTCTAATAGTGCTTGATTGAAATCGCCATGAAATACCGCTTCAATATTGTTTATAAAGCGCTTAGCTGCATAATTTACAAGTGGATGTAACAATGAAACGCGTAAATATATAAAAAACTCACTATTAAAATTATAGGGTTGTTGAGCCGCCTTCTCTAACGCATAATTTACTGCTTTTTCAACCATCAGCTGATGTTCACCATCATTAATAGCAAAGTTTATTAGCGCTTTTTTATAATGTAGCTTGAGTTTTTCGCATAATAACTCAACGCTTATAATGTCTTTCTCAACGGCATCTTCAATATCTGCCAGACAATATGAAATATCATCTGCCGCTTCCATTATGTAACTCGCTGGGTGGCGACACTGTGGGTCTATTTCAAGTTCCTTTTGCAATGATTCTACAAAGTTTTTTTCGCTAAAGTAAAAACCCACTTTTTTCATTAAATAATTTTTGCTCTGAGGAATATCTGCTTTTTGCATTGTGGCGGGACGAGTGTATTTTAATATTCCTGCCGTTTGGCTGTACGTTAAGTTTAGACCAAGCAGTGAATGAACAATACGAATACCTTGTGCATTGCCTTCAAAATTACATACATCTTGCGCTAAGTGCTTAAATATAACACCAATACCTGTGTGCGGATCTGCACAGCGCTGTGGTATCAATGCAGTGAGGTTCTTGTCAAACCAATGATTAATTGCTGCTTCACCAAAATGTCCAAACGGAGGGTTACCAATATCGTGCATCAGGCAAGCCATTTCGACCAAACTTTCCAAGGGGCGCTCTAAATCTATTAAACCAAACTCACGCTGCTGCTGATCGCTTAAGTAATTAAAAATACGCTGCACGATAAAGCGGCCAACTTGTTGTACTTCAAGCGAGTGGGTAAGTCGAGAGCGCACCGCAGCATTGCGCTCTAATGGAAAAACCTGCGTTTTTTGCTGCAACCGACGAATTGCAGCGCTGTTAATGATACGGCCACGGTCGCTTTCAAGCGCAGTTTGTAAATTAGGTGTGGAGCGAACTTCTCGAGCGGGGGTTATTTTTTTAGTAAAATCGATCATAGTAGTTCCTTCTTAAAGTCTTTTTAAATTAACAGCTTTATCCAACAATTCTAAATTAATACGTTATATTTATAAAAAAATATCGTTAAACTCAGCAATTATAAATTTTTTATTACCGAACGGAAAAATTATGAAGTGGCTCATCCATCTCTTGCTATTAACTTTTTTAGCTTTTAGCTCCTTAACTATAAGTGCTAAAACCGACAATACTGTCGTACTTATCTCCCTTGATGGCTTTCGCTGGGATTATATTGAAAAACACAGCGCACCCAATCTAGCAAAAATGGCGGGATCTGGTGTACGTGCGAAAAAAATGCGCCCTGTGTACCCAACTAAAACATTTCCAAATCACTTGTCGATCATAACCGGTTTACTTCCGATTAATCATGGTATTGTTGATAATCGTTTTTGCGATAGTGACCGTAATGACTGCTACAGCATGGGCAAAGGATTAAAAGATAGCACATGGCTCAAAGGCATCCCTCTTTGGAATTTAGCCTCTATGCAAGGGCTAAAATCTGCCACCTATTTTTGGCCAGAGTCGGATGCGCGCTTTAACGGTATGACCCCTGATTACTTCTACCATTATTCAAAACATAGCGATTACCAACAACGTATTGATCAAGTGATTCAGTGGCTAGAGCTACCTAAAGCACAGCGCCCACGCCTTATTGTTAGTTATTTTTCATTGGTCGATAGCATGGGTCATGAATATGGCCCTGATGCAACACAAACCCGAGATGCTGTTCATCAGTTAGATGAGTTAATGGGTCAGCTACAGTCACGTATTGCACAGCTGTCGCTTAATATTAATTTAGTGATTGTTTCTGATCATGGTATGAGTGCGGTTGAACCACAGCAAAGTATTGCCCTAAGCAGCCTACCTAAAGATGAAAACTTTATGGTTAAAAATACTGGCCCACGCGTGCTCTTCTATGCAAATAAAGACAGTAAAGCCGATATTCCAGCTTATAAAGAACGTTTAATGAATGCCGCAAAGGGCCGCTATATTGTGCTAACCGATGCACAGCGTAAGGGATATCATTATCAAAATAATGGCCGTACTGGCGATATTATTTTGCAAACTACCGCTCCACGAGTATTTTCAAATAAAGGTAAAGTAGATTACCTTGGCACCCATGGCTATGCCTACACTGATGATATGGCTGCAACTTTTATTGCTAATGGCCCAGCATTTAAACAAGGCTTATTATTAGATGAAGTCAATAATCTTGATATTTACCCGCTGATAGCCAAAGTCCTCGGAATTAAAATACTCAATAAAATCGATAGTGATGGGACAACCTTGTGGCCTGCGTTAGTAGAGTAAGCCGTTTATTGTTACGTTAAAGCTCTGATAGCGATTTAATCGCGAGAGCTTAGAAAACCCTTTATACCCAAGCCACCTCAAGATGCCGTTTCAGTTGGAGTTAAAAGCGATTTAGGCAAGGCATTGATTGCAAATAATGGTTGTTCCCTTGTTAAAATCAATAACGCAGTATAAATTGCTTTTAAACCAACCCGTTGGGCGTTTCACAGGCGCTTACTCTCATCGTTGTTACTTCTTAAAAGGGGCTACCATTGTTGCAAAGTAACGCCTTGATATTAAACACCTGTGAAACGCTGAAGTCTGCATCTTGAGGTGGCTTGGGTATAGACAGGACATGTTTTATCTTTGTGCTCCCATTGTCGTCTGTTTATGAAATAACCCCGTCTGATTTTTTTTGTTTGCTGCCACCACCATATTTGAATAATACTTGCTGATAACATTACGCGGTGGTTAATCCCTACGTTATAAACTCTTTATAATCCGACAATAAAATAAATTGTAAACTAGGTTAATTGATTGTTACCAGATATTGTGCCTATAATAGCACATAGCTAGGTGATGTATCGTTTAACCCCATTAAGGATTGACCAATGAATATTAAAAAATCTATAACATTGGCTGTGATGACAGCGCTGTCTACTATACCGTGGCAGAGCACCGCAAACGATGTATGGCAACAGTCAATTTCATATACCGCTGGCAGTGAAGTATGCTTTGCAAGCACGCTATACAAAGCACGTTGGTGGGCCAATCCAGGTGAAGAACCAGGCTCATCACAATGGGGGGCATGGGTTGCGAAAGCTGACTCAACTGTATGCGATAATACTGTTTCCCCGCCCGTTGAGCCACCGGTCGATCCCGTAGACCCACCAGTTGAACCAATTGTTCCTCCAGTAGAGCCCATAGTTCCACCGATTCAGCCACCGGCAGAACCGCCAGTGACACCGCCATCAGGTGACCCATACGAAACAGGCGTTACAAAAAATCCCGCTGGCGGTTATTTTATTAACCCTGCATTAGTGACAAACACCGAGCTTGAAAAAACATCTTCGCCATTATTTAGCAAAGTAAAAAATACGATTCGTAAGCTTGATAATGCAAGTGTTGAATCTGTAACCCCACTAAGAGCAGCTAACCCTCGCAATGTTAAGCGCTTAGAAGCGATATTAGATCAAGCCAGTTTTGAGTTTTTATTTGCTCAACGTGCACCTGAATATACCTATCGTAAGTTTTTACAAGCGGTGGCAAAGTTTCCTGCTTTTTGTGATGATTATGATTCAGAGCAACAAGCCGAGGCAGTGTGCCGTAAAGCACTGGCAACTATGTTTGCTCATTTTACCCAAGAAACAGGTGGCCACGATCCGCATTCGGCCATTCCACAATGGCGCCAAGGCTTATACTTTATACGTGAAGCTGGCTGTAGCGAAACCAGCGCAGGTTGTGGTTATAACAACTCATGCGGACCCTCAACATGGCAAGGACAAACATGGCCATGTGGTACTGACGAGCAAGGGTTATATTTAAAATATTTTGGCCGTGGTGCAAAACAATTATCGTACAATTATAATTATGGCCCATTTTCAGACGCGATGTTTGGCGACGTAAATGTACTACTTAATAACCCTGAGTTAGTAGCTGATACGTGGCTTAATTTAGCCTCTGCCGTATTTTTCTTTGTGTATCCCCAGCCACCAAAACCAGACATGATGTCGGTTGTTGACGGCTCATGGGTACCAAATGAAGCAGATATCGCTCGCGGTATTAGCCCAGGTTTTGGTGCTACAATTAATATTATTAATGGCGGTATTGAATGTGGCCACGGCTACGACAAACCACAAGCACTTAACCGTATTGCATATTACGAGCAATTTGCAGCGTACTTAAATGTACCTATTGATAATAATGAAGTGCTCAATTGCAGCAACCAAGACAGCTTTACAAATGATGGCTCAGGTGCGCTTAACATTCATTGGAGCGAGGATTGGAGCTGGAAACAATACCGACCAGATGGTAAAAGCTTTGAATGCAAATTAGTGCCTTATCAAACACCTTATTTTGCCCTAAGTGAAGGTGCTTACAAACGCTGTGTAGAAGAGAAATTTAACGCAACAGTAGAATAACGCAAGATTAAATAACAGCCTTGGCGCATAAGGAGCCGGCTAAGGCTGTTATTACTTGAGCTCAATTTAGGTTACTTATAAACGCTGTTTTGATTTACTCTCCAACAAAATAAAACTTAACCCGATTAATGGTATATTCGTTGTTACTGGGTTAAACGCGCCAACAAGTAATTGTGGCTGTAAAACAATAACAAAAAATAACAACCCAATTAATCCTACAATATTGAGCCAGACGACTGTTCGGTTTTTATAAAACAAAATAAAAATTAAGCCAAATACCAGCTCACCAACACCCGCTGCTTTTGTTATTAAATAAGAAATTTCATCCGAAAAACCAAGACTTGCTGTCATCATTTTTTCAATCGGATCAATGTGTAACAATTTTGGAAATAGTCCATGATAGAGCCAGCTAAACCCTATAATAAATCGGGCAATTTGTGTTAATGACATCTAATAACTCCATATGCTTTTAGTCAGATAATCCCTACTACATTAAATGAGTGTACTGTTATACCCAAGCCACCTCAAGATGCAGTTTCAGTTGGCGTTAAAAGGGACGGACAAAGTAACGCCATGATAGTAAGTTCCTTTGAAACGCTGAATTCTACTTTGAAATTACTCAAACATTGAGCGATGATTATTCATAGCCATCAATTTTTATATCTAAACGGGATGTTAACTGCAGTTGCGGTATGAGAAGAAGGAATTTTTATAGAGTTAAATTATTTAATATAAAGAGTAAATAGCGCAGTACCAACTGCGCTATTTAAATCATGCTATATAACCGTTAAACGTTTAAAACGTGTATTTGCAACCAATAGGCAAAATGCACCTAACGCAAGTAACAACATCACGCCGTAGTGTACGCCTTGCAACTGAGCCGGCTGTATTTGCTGTGAAGGTTTAAATAATGGAAAACGTTCAATGTCTTCGGACGTGATCGCTGTATCATTAAATAAATAAGGGTATATAAACTCTCTAATTTGTTGATGGTAAGCGCTCACCTGCAACAAGTAAGCTCGTTGACCCTGTGCATCACTGCCAGCTAATTGATCAAGCGCTTGTTGATACAATAAATTAGGCGAAAGCCAACTCACTAACGCCAAGCTACTCGCACGGGCTTGTTGTTGAGTTAAATGATCTTGCCAATGCTGATCAACTGCAAGGTCGCTAAGTTGTTGCATCGCATAATACCACTTCCAATGAAAGCGTCCGCTAAACTGTGTTTTTTCGCTGTACTGCGGGTATTGCTCAACAAAGCGTTGCAATGAGTCTTGCATATCTTGATCCCAACCATCATTTAAAATTAAGCGTTGCTCTATGCTGGCTTTTAGTGCGGGCTGCTCATTAAATTGCTGGTTAAGCACAAGATGAATAACACCAGGAATTAACACAGCAAATCCGAGCCACACGCTAATAAATGCCAAGCTATTAAATAAGCCGTTCATATTAAAACTAATGATCAAAGTGGCTACTAAAAACCAAAAAGCACAGTAAACAAGGCTGAGCCCTAGTGCTTGTATAAATAGTCCATCAAACGGTAATGAAAGTAGCATTGCTGCAACTAAAAACAGTAAAACAATGATCCCTGCGACTAAATAAAAACGCAGTAACAAAGCGCGGATAATGCTTTTCACAGCCGCATTACCTGCAAAGGCACTAAGCAATCTAAAACGCCCCGATTGACGCTCATCGCTGAGTAAATTAACGCACAATACACCAATCAAAATTGGCAGCATGTAGGCTAATACGAACCCTAAATCAAAACCGCCAGCACGGTATTTCTCAGGGTTGATCACCTCTTTGTTATAAATTTGCCCCTGTAACGCCAAAGCATTGACTTTCATCGCCGCGAGGCTATTTTGACTTTGCCCTACAAACAAAGCAGCCCAAGGTGAAAGCTGCCATTGAGTAGGTGCTTTTGCGTAATAAGCAAGAGAGCCAATTTCAGGTAGCGACTCACGTGCTTTTATATGCTCTCGCTCTTTATCAAACACCACTTGCGCTATGATTTGATCTTTACGCACCTGTTTGTAACCTTGTGCGCCTAAATAAATCGCTAGTAAAACACTGACAAAAAAGACCAATAAACTTATTTGATTTGCACGCGGTGATAGTAAACGCTTTAATTCAAACTTAAGCATGGATAAATGCCCTCCGTTGCACACTCGGTGTTACAAGCACACCGAGTAATAAAGTAATGACCGCTACAAAAGCCAGTATTGCCGTTAAGCTATTGCTTAATGACCAACTTAAACTTGCTGGCTGATAGTGAAACTCAGGGAAATCTTGCCATAAAGATGCAGATACGCGCTGCTCACGGTCATTATGATGGTCAATCTCTTGTGTGTGTATTGTATTTAAACGTTGAATACGTTCAAAACGATGTTGCTCAGCTTGCTGCTCAAATGAAAAGAAATGTCGGCTATCGGCACCACTTATCGCCATTGATAAATCGCGTACGGCTAAGTAAGGATTAAGCCAATAAAAGTAACCAATAAACTCACGCTGTGCTGCAAATTGATCAAGCTGTGTTTGGTAGTGACGTTGATAAATTTCAGCACTAATTCGCTCACCTTCTTGCATTATTAAGCCACCATAATTAACAGGGAGTTGCTCAATGGTATCAACGCCATATTGAGTTAATATTCGCTGTTTAAACTCATTAAAGTGGGGGTCGTTAGGATTATGGCTATCGCCAACTTTACGAATGTCTGTTTGCACTTTTAACGCCAGCATATTACGGCTTTTATGCGGGTGTAATTGTTGGGCAATATCAGCAAGTGTTCTCGGCGCTAATACTAATAGCACAAACCACACGGTAATTAACGCTGTTAAGCTGTGTTTTGGCATACGGGTTAAACTAGAAACGAGTAAAATGACACAAACCCAAAATAAGCAGTACCCTAAATACAGTAAAAACAACAAGCCAATACGAAGCAGCACTTCAGCACTTAGCACTGCATCAGCCAGCGCACTTATCATTATCGAGGCAATAAATACCGGCAGTAAAAACCCAATACTAAGCAGTAAATAAGCAAATCCCTTACCAAGGAGTAAATGATTAAATTTAACGCCAATGGCCAACAATTGCTTTAAAGTCCCTTTTTGCTGGTCGCCGCTAATGCATGAGAAACCTAATGCTATTAACAGTAACGGCCAAACAAACAGTAATAAATTAGCAACCGAAAGTTCAGAAAAACGCAGCAAGCTTGCCTGGCTATCATTGGCAAAGTTAGCGCTATTTTGTTTATGTGCTTCTAAAAAAACACTGTTACCCACCCAATTATTCACACCAATGTCAAAATAGCTCAACGCGCTGGGCGGGCGAAATGCAAAGTGACCAAAGTGCGCTACTCGGTGCGGGTGGCGATCGGGTTGAGCTAACCATTGCTGCTCTACCATATGTTGTGAGCTAATTTGTAAACTGCTACTTTGTTGGTATTGCTGCCAACTTGTTACCAACGCCACCGCGAGCAGTACTTGCATGAGTGCAAATAACAACCACAATGTGCGATTTTTTACTTTTTGTTTTAGCTCGTGCTTGCACACTTGCCAACTAATAAAATGAGACATAGTAATTCCTTTTAAAATCGATACGACACGCTAAAGTTAATCGCACGCCCATCGGTAGGAGAGTGAATTGTTTCATCACCCACTAAGTAAACATAATCTGAGTAGCTATCAAATAGGTTATTGATCCGCAGCCCAGCATTTCCCCAGCCCAAATCATAATCAAAGGCTAAATCAACTAGTTTATAATCACCGTATTGCTTATCTTGGATAACATTACTGACATAGTAATCACCTTGAAAATGACCAAACAACGACACTTTAAGTTTGTTAACCGGACGGTAGATGATCCCTGCCGTTGCAGTAAATTCAGGCACGCCTAATAACCAATTACCTTTTTGAGCAATTTTTGCTTCACCGGGTTCGACCAATTTTGCTTCTTGACGGGTATACGATGCAAAGCCAGACCACTGCGTATTGATATCAGCGCTCAATGCGAGATCCCAACCTTTACGTTTGGTTTCGCCGATGTTTTCAAACCCACCTGAACCATCCGTTTTTGGCGTTAACTCGTCTTTGGCGTCTTGCTGCCAAACTGATAAGCGCGTATTTAACCAATCAAATAACTGCCATTTTGCACCCGTTTCAAATCCATAGTTTTTAGAGAAATCAAACCCTGAGCTTTGCTCATTTATATAGGCTTTGCTGCCTGTAGGTGCTTGGAAACTCACACCATAATTAGCAAACAGATTTAGTCTATCGGTCATCTCGTAAAGCACATTAAACTTAGGCTGAAGGGTAATACCCTCATCATTTATGGTTTTGTATTGCTCGCTTATGCCATCGAACAAATCACCACTGAAGCCATCAAAGCGTAAGCCACCACTAATGAGTAAACGCTCACCTCTGTACTGTAACTGAGTAAAACCGCCATAATTGTTATAGTCAAAATCCCAATTTCTAAATTGCTTTTGGCGTACTTTCTTTACCGTTACAAAACGTTCATTACTGTTATCTTGCGCTTGATAATCAAGACCCATACTGAGTAACCAAGTAGGGCTAAACGTTGCACTTAATGTAGCTACAGCTCCGTATTGACGATCTTTTTCTAGGCGTTCTTGCTGAGCTGAAGATGCTGTGTACTGTAAATAACGATGACGATCAAATTGTTGTATGTAGCTTTTAACACTCAACTGCCATACAGGGTCAAACGCATGATCTAAATGCATACTTAAATGACGTGTTTGTTTATCGCCACTGTCGTTTTGTGCGTAATCGGCAGATTGAGTGGAGTCACGATGCGCTTCTTGCTCAGTTAGGTAACCCGGGGCATCAGCTTCATAGTCAAAGTAACGTGCAATAACACCAAGCTCTGTATTATTGCTTGGTTGGTAGAACCACTTTCCTGAAAAAGTATGTTTCTCAAGGGCACTATGATCTCGATAGCCTTTAGTATCACGCACGCCTATAAAATAATGCTGAGAAAAACCATTATTTACATCACCAAAATACCCTTGTGCTTCATAGGTATCAAAACTACCAGCCAAAAATTCAACTTCCTTTGCGTCATCACGACGGCTGGTAATATTAATATTACCTGCTAAGTTATGCAGGCCATAACGCGCATCTTGGTTGCCTTTAACCACTTCGATAGACTCCACTTCCATCGGAAATAAAGCATCCATTTCGCCTAAACCAACATGTAAGTTGCTCGGTATGCCATCAATTAACAGTTTGGTATGTGGCATCGACCCTTCACCATTAAAGCCACGCATGGCGACGTCTGTTGATACGACACCTTGATTAAAACGCGAGAAATACACACCAGGTATTTTAGTGAATAAATCCACAGTGATATTTACATGCTCATTTTGTAATTGATCACGATTAACTACATCAACAGAGCCCACTAACTGAA
Organism: Pseudoalteromonas sp. NEC-BIFX-2020_015; assembly: GCF_012952265.1. Taxonomy (NCBI): domain Bacteria; kingdom Pseudomonadati; phylum Pseudomonadota; class Gammaproteobacteria; order Alteromonadales; family Pseudoalteromonadaceae; genus Pseudoalteromonas; species Pseudoalteromonas sp. NEC-BIFX-2020_015. Next base: position 35,447 of record NZ_JABCJL010000017.1, on the reverse strand, counting down.
CATCTTTAGCGCCATTACTTTGACCATGAACCTCGATCACATCACCAATAAATAATGTTGAATCTTTATTTTGCTCATCATCAGCAAAGGCAATCGTTGAGAAGCTCAAGCAGCTTAATAAAGCAATATTAATTGGCGAAATACGGGTACTACACATGATTGTTATCCTATTTTTTATACGAGTTCAGGTTCTGACGATTTAATATTTTTTGACTGTGCTTGCTGTGGTAATTCATCACCGCTAATAATGTGGTGGTAGTTAGCTTCAAGGTCATCGAGCGAAAGATTTTTATTATCAAGTAAAGTGCGTAGTTGACCCTGCTTCATAATGCCTATTTGTGTTGCGAGACAATGAGCGCAATACAAATCATGGGTAACCATTAAAATTGCGGCGCCGCGCTGAGCAAGTAAATCAATAATTTTAATAAATTCACGCGTGGCACTTGGATCAAGCCCTGATGTCGGCTCATCAAGCAGTAGTACTTTGGCTTTACGTAAAATAGCAAATGCAATACCCACCTTTTGGCGCATACCTTTTGAGTAGCTGCTTAGAGGGTTTTTCCATGCATTTTGTTGCAAACCTGTTTGGGTAAGCGCCGCTGCAATTTCTTCATTTGTGGTCGATTGCTTTGTAAGTGAGGCGAGGTAGTGCAGATTTTCTATTGCATCAAACTCTTCGAATAAATTTACTTGCTCTGGTAAATAAACTAATTTTTGCTTACTTTTTTCAGGCTCTAATTGCACATCAATACTATCGATTGTCATGCGCCCGGAGTCAGGTTCAATAAAGTTTAACAGTAAATTTAAAGTGGTACTTTTACCTGCACCGTTTGCACCTAATAAACACGTAACTTGCCCTGCAGGTACAGATAAACATAAATCATTTAGTGCGTGGTTATCGCCGAACGATTTACTTAAATGGCTAATTTCAATCATTACATAATCCCTATTGCATTATTTTGATATAACATAACTTTTGTTATGTTATATCAAAATCACATTTTCAACAATAAGAGTTATTCTCAAATTAGATTTAAGCAAAAGAGGCTCGCTAAGCTAAGGTCATTACCTCAGCATAAAGAGCCTCTTAACCCAAATTATGGTTAGAAATTAAGTAAATTGGCGGGTGAATATTGATCCGTGAGTACTTTTGTATCACTTGGCCAGTCTTGGTTGTTTTTAGTTGAGCGCATGCCTTTGCTCACAGCATCAATATCTATACTATATGGGGCTAATAACGGCGCTAATTTTTTTACTCGCTCAGTAAGGTGTTCTTTAGTCGGGGCTTTGTTAAACCCGGCTAAAATGATCCGATTACTCTTTTTAGCCGTCGTTACATTAATAAAATCACCAAATACCGCATGATATGTAGCAGACTCATGTTCGTATAATTTGCTTGATGAAAAGGTATTAGCCGCAACAATTCCTCCCTCAGCTAAAACACTTTTTATCTCTTCAAAAAACTCTTTTGTGAGTAAATGCTCAGGAATGTAGTCGCCATTAAAGGCGTCAAGAATGATCCAATCAAACGTTTGTTTTTTAAGTGCCGCACGTTTTATAAAAATACGGCCATCTTGCACCTTTGAAGTTACTTTTTCGCTTTCTTTAAAATCAAAATAATCCCGCGCAACTTTTATCACTGCAGGGTCAATTTCAACATTTTCTATTGTCGCTTGTGGGTAAAGCTCATGAATTACATTTGATAATGTACCGCCGCCGAGGCCGATAATTAACACATTTTTTGGGTTATCGATCATCAATAAGCTGGCAAACGTTAATTTCGTATAGTTAAACACCAACTTTTTCGGTTTGCTTTTATACATACAACTTTGGCTACTTTGACGTGTTTTTTCGTCAAATTTTAAGCAACGTAAATCACCTGTTTCTTCCACTAAAATATTACGATAAAGCGAGCGCTCACTGTGAATAACCTTTGCAATACTCACATTTGAAAATAATGTTACACCAACAAGTAGCAAACAACGAACCGTTAGCTTACGCATAGACAGGCTCCTTTATTATTAACTTATCAAATGCAATAGCGAATAACCCAAGGCAACCAATAAATGAAGCAAATCCAATGATAATGGCATTAACGTCAAATGCTAACACCATATAAAATGAAGTAATAATTGTGCCCAACGCACTGCCTAATGTGCTAACAAAGTACAAACCGCCAGCCACTTGACCACTGTGCTCACTGTCGGTGACCAATAAGCGAACGGAGTAGGGCGAGATCATACCTAAAATAATCGTGGGAATAAAAAACAGCGCTGTTGATGCTAACAACGAGCCATAGCGGCTATCTTCAACGTGCGTAAAAATAAACGCCATAATTGGTTGAGCAAACAATGCGATAGGAAGTACGGCAATACTGGCGAGTAAAAAGATTAAGCCGTATTTTGTTAAAGAGGGTCGTTTAATCGATAACTTACCACCAAGCAAATAGCCAAACGATAAGCTCAGCATAAATACTGTAATAATACTGCCCCAAATATGCACACTACTACCAAAAAAAGGCGCTAAAATTCGTCCCCCTAGAAGCTCAATTCCCATGATACTAAAGCCGCTACTAAAGGCTAAAAAATAGATAAGTCCATTGGTTTTATTTAACATTCATTTTAGTTCTTGTTGTTTAATGTTTAAACCATCTTAACGTGATGAAGAGCCATAGGCTAGCCTTAACCGATTAATTTATGTGCTGTAAACCCCATTTACAGCACAACATTAAAAGCCCATACATTTTAATAGTGCAGGGCGTATTTCACCAAAAACAAGCGAAGAAGTGCTGATGGAAAAACCCTAGTAAGCACCTTCGCTATAAATTAACTCATAGCTGTGGCTGTAAATTTCTAAAATATTACCGAATGGGTCTTCCATATAAATCATGCGATAAGGCTTTTCGCCGGGATAATAATAACGCGGCTCTTGCATGCGTTTTTTACCACCTGCGGCAACAATACGATCGGCAAGCTCTTCGAGATGTGGGTCTTGTACGCAAAAATGGAAAATGCCGGTTTTCCAATATTCAAAATTATCTGCGGGGTTTTCTTGGTTTTTAAATTCAAATAACTCCACACCAATTCTGTCACCTGTAGATAAATGAGCGATTTTAAATTTTTGCCAATTTGCACCAAATACATCGGTACACATTTGACCAATTGCGCTGCTATCTTCAACAATTTCAGTGGGCTTCATAATTAAATACCAACCTAATACTTGGGTATAAAACTCAACGGCTTTATCAAGGTCAGGAACCGAAATACCAATGTGCGAAAAATTACGTGGATAAACGTGACTCATAATACTGCTCCTCTTTGTGTATAAAGTCAGTTTACGAAGCAGTTACCATCAAGTAAAATTATCATTCAACATCAAAATAAGTACAATTTGTAATGATTAATCCAATTTGGCTAAATACGTTTTGCACACTTGTTGAAGTAGGGCACTTTACCCGCACCAGCGAGCGACTTTTTATGACTCAATCTGGTGTGAGTCAACATATTAAAAAGCTGGAGCAACAGGTTAATAGCGCTTTATTAGAGCGCCACGGTAAACAGTTTACGTTAACCCCTAAAGGACAAAATTTATATCAAAAAGGGAATCGCCTTCTTAAGCAATGGCAATTTTTAGAACAAGAACTACACCACGACTCGCCATTTAGTGGTGCAGTTAAAATTCAGTCTCCGGGCAGTTGTGGGCTTAAATTTTATAATCTGCTGCTTGGTTTACAGTCACGTTATGAAACATTAACGATAGATTATCGGTTTGCCCCTAATCACAGTGTGGAACAGGCTGTAGCAAATCATAATGCTGATTTAGGTTTTTTAACCCAAGCTCCGACATTAAACGAAGTAACAAGTCATAAAATCACTCAAGAAGCACTTTTGCTGATTACGCCAGTCAACTACAACACGCCTGACTGGCAAACCTTGTGCAAACTAGGCTTTATTGCCCACCCAGATGCCAACCATCATGCTCAGCTATTATTGAGCGAAAACTACCCTGAGTTTGAGCATATTGAGCAAATAAAGCGCACTGGGTTTTCTAATCAAATAAGTTTAATACTCGAACCCGTTAGCCTAGGTTTAGGTTTTACAGTGCTGCCTGCTCATGCCGTTGGTGCATTTAATAAACCTGAACTTATAAAAACACATCACTTAGTTAAGCCAATAAGCGAATCTATTTATATATGTCATCATCGTAATCGTCCGCTAGCAAAACGCATGCATACAGTTATCGAAGTAATTAAAGCGAGTTTATAAAAGCTGTGAATATACCCAAATTGCTCTGCTGCGATAAAGCAATGACAATAAATTTGTATATTCATTGCATAAAAATGTTAAGTTTTAACAAAGTAAAGTGGTTATTTGACGAACAAACTCGTATTAAAAATAATAATAAGGACATTTATGAAAAGAAGTGGTGCGTTATTTGGTGGTGTGTTTTTTTTAGCTGGGTTTGCTGTTTTTTATTTTACGGTGTTATCGCCTGTAATTGACGCAGCTAAAATGCAATTTTGGCATGTGGCACAAGCACAATTAATCAGTGCTGATGTGTCCAGCTTTGAATCACGTGATAATGAAGGCCATTACACCACATTGTATAAGCTTGATATGCAATATAAATATCAAGTCGATGGACAAGAGTACATCGGTTATCGGCCTCAGGTTAACAACCAGAGTAACAGTGACAGTAGCCGCGCATATTCACTCCTTGGTCAAGCCCGAACCGAGCAAAACTCATCTGGCGGGTTAATGATTTGGTATAACCCAAATGACGTTAGTGAATCCGTATATGATCGCTCTTTAAGTGTTAAGTTCCTGCTGCTTATGTCACTTTTTAGCGGTATATTTATGGCTGTAGGCATAGGTGTTTTTATTTATACCGGCTCTCAATCAGCACAGCCGCTAACAAACGTCGATGAAAAAAAACCATGGACGACCCGAACACAATGGGCGTCACCCGTTATTTATTCTGGTGCTAAAAAAAGTGTTAAATATGCTTGGTACTTTGCGCTTTTAGGCTGCTTATTTAGCGGGGCATTTTCTGTAGGCTTATATGGCGGCAATACATTCACTACGGTGCTTGCTGCATTGTTCTTAGTTTTACCTTTGTGGTTAATTATTCGGGCAAGAAAAATTCAAAAACAATGGTTACATTTTAAAGAAGTGCCATTGACCATTAATCCTTACCCAGGTGTGATTGGCGGCAAAGTGAAAGGCAGCTTAACTATTCCCGGTCAAACAAGTACAGCCACGACGTTTACAGCAACATTAAAATGCACCGAACATTTAACCAAACGCAGTGGCACTGAAAGCAAATCGAGTCGCTGTATCGTTTTTTCAGTAGAAAAAGACCTTACACCTAGAACAAGCGCTAAAGGCGCAGGCCTTGATTTTAGTTTTGATGTACCCCCAGGACAGCCTCAATCAAGCATGCCAAGTAAGCGCTACCATGAGTGGGCATTGATTATTCAAGGCGAGATTGATGGACATAGTTTTGACCGTGAATATATCATCCCCGTATTTGTGACAGCGCAAAGTGTATCGGTAGAGCAAGAATTAAAAAATCAGCCATTAACGCCAACCGAACAATCAGCAATGCATGCGCGCTTAACGATTGATGAAGATACCACGACACAAGCACTGACCCTGCAAACGCCAGGCGCTAAAGAGTGCCTGTTTATTATAGCCCTAGGGGCGATATTTTTTATTGTTGGGGTGTTAATTGCAACTTTAAATGGCTCTTTTTTTGGTATTGTATTCTCCGCGATGAGCTGCCTATTTTTAGCTTTAGGCATTTGGGGCTACGGGCGAAACTGCAAAATTAAAGTCAGCAGAAATAGCTTGCAACTGGATGTTTACTTCTTCTCTAAGCATGTACAAGCATTATCATTTACAGCGTCTGAGATAAAAGATATTGACGCTTTTGTATCATCAAAAGTCCAAACCAGCGGCAAACAATCCAGTGAGAAGTTTTCACTGCACTTGATAACACACTCAAACAAAACGATTAACCTAGGCGGAGATTTCAAAACAATGAAAAATGCCTTACACCTGAAACAAAAAATAGAACGCATTTTAGGCTGTCGCTTTGCTAAAAATAGCGACTAGTACCAATAAATCAGCATGGCTTTAATTAAACGAATAGAAACCTCCCTCCAGATAGCTTAATTGGCTGATCTGGCGGGAGTAAATGGGTAAACTACCTCCCCATTTAAGCAATACCCACAACATACTATGACAAAAATTACGCTACTGACTTTTACTTATACATTGCTCCACTCTTTTAGCGCTCACAGTAACCAAATGTACAATCTTGATGGTTTAACTGAAATACAGTCCGCATCAGGTTATTTACCAGCCATTGTGCAGCAGAACGTAAATGTAAGAACATCCCCAAACAGAAGTAGCAATAAACTGGGTTTGTTAGCGGGTGGAACGACTGTGCAGGCTGAGTTTTTATTAGATTCTAATTGGGCTAAAGTTTACTTTGATAACCAAAATGCATATATACATAAGTCAGCACTGATAAAGCAACAATACAAAGCTGATATACACTACTCAATTAAAAGTAATGAAAGCGCTGTATTCTCGATGTCAGGATGGCATTACCCACACTTACCTGGCAGTTACTTCCTAAATTATCAAAGTAACAAATTTGGACACGCGAGCTTTGGACCATTAGCGGGCAGTGGTATCTCAGAGATTGATACCAAATTATTTAAAATCAAACACCCTGATACTAACGCCTACTTAATAACAACCCATATATCTGGGAGTCGAAGCTACTATACTTCTTATTTAGCAATTGTGAATAAGCTCAAGCTGACTATTTTTCAACTTCCAACCCACACCACAACTGATCAAATAAACTATAGCATTGAAGACGGGCGTCTAGCATTTGCTGGTAAGTCATTTCATTCTTGCTGTGATTACGATGCTTTAACAGCCAACATAAATCTCGATACCTTAAGTTATACCGCAACCCAGCAAACTTACACACTAAATGACAACGGTGAAACAAAGGCTCCTGCACCTGAAAATATACCACTGACCATTAATGAAATTAAATTAGCAAAATCAACAGGTTTATAATGTAATTCAAACGGGCGCTAATAATCTTCGCGCCCTTTTAGCTCACTAAAATCGCTCATTATCCATTTTTTATAACCTGCTCTGGTTTTTAAATGCATGTGCCATTTTTCAACATGTGGCGGTAAAGTGAACGTTAATCCCTGTGATATTAAACGGTAAATTATCGCGCCAACACAAATATCAGCAAGAGTAATTTTTGGTCCTGCCAAATAAGTAGATTGTCTAAGCTGTTGCTCAACAAGTGCTAAACAGTTATTACACGCCAGTAAATCTTGATTTACTTTATCCATACAACGTTTACTCGCAGGGGTGCGATAATACCCCCAAAAAGTGCCCATAAAAGCTGGCTGAAACGTCACTTGTGACCAGTCCAACCAGCGCTCATACAAAGAGCGCTCAAAAGAGGAGAGAGAATACCAATCATCGGCCCCATAACTAGCTGCTAAGTAGCGCAGTATAGTGTGCGACTCCCAAACGATATTACCACCATCGATTAACACCGGTACTTTTTTCATTGGATTTAATACTACAAACTCAGTGCTATCAAGACCCCCAAAACGCCCGCCCACTTCAATGTGTTCATAATCCAAAGCAAGCTCATCAAGAAACCATAAAACTTTTTGCACATTAAAAGAGGTTGTTCTACCATAAATTTTCATCAAACATCCTTTTGCTTTTAAATAACCTAAATATTGGCTAAGAGGTTTAGCTGCATATTAATTTATTATCCAAGTTCAGGTTAAACATAATCAGCAAGGCTTAAGCCTTCTTTTTTACAGACCTTAATTATTGCATCTCGTTTAGCTAAGCGGCGTAAATAAAGGCCAAGGTGCTTAAAAGCAAGCGGTGGCTGTTTAAATTCATCCGCCCATATGGCGAGCATAAATAAATAAAAGTCACACACTGTAAGTTGCTCGCCAACCAAAAATTTTTTATCTGCCAGCTCTGTATCCAAGAGCCCAAGCATGGCCGTTATTCGGCTTTCTTGAGTAGCAGTAATATTTGCAATTGCATCAACGTTATTAGTATGGTTTTGCGGATAAAAATGCACCATAAGTTCAGCTTGCAGGGTGTTTGTTAGATACATGATCCATTGTAAAAATAGCGCGCGTTCTGGTTCACCAACTTGAGGGATTAATTTATTCTTTGGATTTGATTCAGCTAAATGAATACAGATTGCAGCGCTTTCAAATAGCACGCTTCCATCATCAACTAAAGTAGGTATTCGCCCAGCAGGGTTTAAGGCTAAATAGTTTTTTGCTTTGTGCGCATTGGTTTTTCGATCAACCAGCACGAGTTCAAAATCGGCGTTGAGTTCTTCAAGTACAAAGTGAGGGGCCATACTGGCGTTCAGCGGGTAGTAAAAGAGTTTATACATGAAAAATGGCATCCATTCGCTGTTATTTTTAGGCAGCTAATTTTACCTTAAAAATGTACAAGAAGGCTATTTAAACAGCTAATTGTGTTTAGCCAAAATACCATCATGATGTAACTCAGTTACCGCTAAAAATATTAAACCAAAAACGCAGCAACGTCGTGTCTCTAGTAATTTTGATAGCCATATATTTTATATGGCTACAGCCTAAAAATGAATGTTAGACCTCTCATTTTGAACACCTACAACGAGCCATATACCAACACTAACTTTTATCATCGTAGATATAATCGCATGGGCGATACCACGTTAATCGCTCCGATGCGAGCGCCGAAATAATGCCATTAACAAAGCTTTGACCGCCGCCAATGGGGTTATATATACCTATGACCCTTGGTGTAATATGCATTTTATCATCATAGAGCAACGCTTTTATTGAACCAAGAGACAAAATAGAGTTTTGCACTGTTGTTCTATTTAATTCACTTGGCAACGGTAAATTAGCCGAAACTAGCTCTCCTGTAGCCCCGAGCGTTTGCACCACTAAAGTACCCGTTAAGTTGCCACTTTGTGCCTCAGCCGCTATTGCCGGCAATCCAGATAAATTAACTTTTCCATTTAATACATTAATAGTGGCTGTTAACCTTAGCCCTACACCTACATAAACGGGTAGGTTAACGACTTCATAGCCTTTCATTAATAGTTTTTCAGCTTGATCAATCCGCTGTTTTACGACTTTTTGATTTAGCTCAGATGATTTATTTTCCACAAACTGAATCGGCGGTTTATTAAAGAGGCTAACTGTTGGGTTTGGCTCTACACTGTATTTTGAAATAACCCGCATAGGAATATCTTCAAATAATTTTACCTGCTTATATGTTTCATATTTTGGCAGGGTGTATTTACCACCCCACCATTTAGTCTCAGGGATTTGACCTGATATTTCACGCTTAACTAAAAAACTGCCTTTTACTGTATCAGTATTCGCATAATCTATAATAACTTGGTATGACTTACCCTCAAACCCAACTGTTGATGGGCCAAAGCTCAGCCCACCATTAGCTGTAAATTCTGCTACAGCGAGGCGTACGGTTTGATCAGGAAATGCATGCCTTAAATCACGTAATACAGGTTGCCTAATTGATTTAAATAATTTTTCTTCTTCGCTAGGTGAGCAACTTGCCCCTAGTAACGTTTGCACAGGGAGAGGGTCAAAAGGAATATAACTATAGGATGTTTGCGTTTCAGCCAACGTTGCAGGTGTGTTAGTGGTCAAATTACAACCAGCGATAATTAGCGAGCTTAAGATTAGTGTAGCTGTTTTCATGGGCAGTCTCCGTTGCCAAGTAAAACCTAACTAACAGCTCAATAGCTAGGGCGGGTTACAAAATAAAAAATAGATGAAGATTAAAAAATAAACAGTAAGAAATTTCCTAAATTTGCTATGAAATAACTCATACTATGGCTGCTTAGTAGGCAGCTGTATGCACATGAATAACCCTAAACTTAGGTTTTTAAAATGAATTTACAGGTGGGATTATAAAAAGGGAATTATCATAACTACGAATTAAAAAGCGGTAAGCGCACATTGATGCACTTACCGCTATAAATTTAACCAAGTAACGCTACTGCCTAAAACTAGGCATTAAAGCAGGGATCCCCGGTAATAAGCCAACCAATGCCATTACACCCGTTAATACTACAAACATAATTAATGGGATGATCCAACGACTCATAGGCGTTAATTCAGAGCTTCTTTCCTTACAGCCTATCAAACCTAAGTTATCCAGTAGCATGGTCAATGACCAACCAAACGCAGGGTTGACCAAGGTTGATGCAAATACCACGATAGCGGCTGATTGTGTTGTTTTGCCAACACGGGTCATTTCCATGCCCGCTTCAAGTAATGGTATGAAAACCCCCACTATGAGTGCAATACACAGTACCGGTTGCCAAATAGCAAGATCCATCGGATAACCCCATAACCCTGCAACAATACAAAACAGAGCGGTTAAAATAGCCCCCGCTGGTATTGGGCGCTTTGCAATAGCCGCAGGGACAATGTATGTGCCCCACGACGAGGTAAAATTAGAGCCCCCTAAAAGTGAGCCAAATGTTTGCCTTACCGAGGCGCTAAGCATGGTATCGTCAATGTTCATTTGAACTTTTTCAGTACGTTGCGGATAGCTAATTTTTTGAAACACTTGATGCCCTAAAAAATCAGGAGACCACATAGCAACAGCAAGAATTGCAAATGGCAATACCACTATAAAGCTTTCAAGTGTAGGTAAACCGAGCATCCAACCAGTATTTTCACCCCACCAATACATAGGGTTCATGTTAGGTAAGCCCGGTGCTGTTTTAAATTCAAACGGTGCGCCTAATGCAAATGCCGTTAACCCACCTAATAGGCAACTAAGCGGGACTGCTAACCAGCGCTTTTTAAAGTGCTCTAATAACGCGTACAGTAAAATAGTTGCCAAAATAACGATGAAAGCAATATGGGTCATTTGAATTTCTTCCGCCCAAGCAAACAATTTTTTTACTTGTGAAATAGTGCCAATAAAACCTAAATAAAGTAATAACCCGCCACATACGCCTTTACTGGTGAGTCGAGCAAGTAAGCTCCCTCCTTTACTAAAAGCAAGGATCAACCCAAACGCACCAATGAGTAAGCCAAATGCCATTGGGTGTCCTCCCGCCGCAACGACGATTGGAATTAATGGAATTAGCGGCCCGTGTGTTCCCGCTAAATTGGCTGTAGGTAAAATAAAACCGGAAAACAAAATAATAAAGAAAGAAACAATCAGTAGCTCATAGCGTACGTTTTCTAAAATAAATGCGTCACTTAACCCGAGTTGACCAGCAAACGTAGCTGCAATTGCACCAACCATAACAACTTTACCTATTGTGCCTGCCATTGCTGGAATAGTGTCTTCAAATTCGAAGCGGTAATCTCTAAAAGGTAAATTAGGACGCCAGCGTTTTGGCTGCATAATTTGCAGTTCATGTTCGAGATATTCATCTCGGCTTTCAAATTCAGAACTAGGTTTGTGAAGATTTTCATAGCTATCGGTAACTGCTTTTTCACCCGGTCTCTTTTTCGCTTGAGCCTCATCGTGTGGCGTTGTGTTCATGGCTTCTCCTGCAACATAGTTGCTTACTCAAAATAAAAATACAGCTTTGTTTAAAGCAAATAAATATTGAGGTTGCAGAGTAAATCAGGCAGCAGATAATTGCGATTAGGCAAAAGGTCTTGCATGGTGAGCTTTTTGTTATTGAAAACATTTAATTTGAGGTTTTAAAATCTAAATAAAATTTAAAAATATTGTTTTAAATCAATTTACTATTATTAAACAAATGAATTAACACTTAAGTGTAAGTGATTATTTTACAAGCTAAAAACGTGTAATATCTTAGGTATACGCCTTTAGTCTAATAAAATCGCGAATTGCCCAGCTCAAATACAGTAAACGGTTTTGTTAACTGCCCTGATATAGTATCCTCACAGTGGTTTTACTTAAGTGCCCACTGGCTCTACGTAGCCAAAAATAGTTAAGTGTAAATAACGACACCTTCTTCTCCCTTTCAAAAATGACACAATACAAATGAATGAAATAACGATAGCAACTCACAACGGTAATTTTCATGCAGATGATGTTTTCAGCATTGCCGCACTCAAAAGCATTTACCCTTCTTTTAAACTCATACGTACCCGCGATTTAGAGCTTATAAATAAGGCTGATATTGTGATTGATGTAGGGGGTGAACATAACCCTGATACTGGCCGCTTTGATCATCACCAACGTGGTGGGGCAGGCGAACGTGAGAACGGCATTCCTTATTCTTCATTTGGTTTAATTTGGCAAAAATATGGCTTAACACTGTGCAATGGCGATCAAGACGTTGCAAATTCTGTTGATTCTAGTCTAGTGTCAACAATCGATGCCATTGATTGTGGTCACGTTGAAGGTGTATCAAAAGGGGTTAGCCTAAGCCAAACCATCTCCATGTTTAATCCTACGTGGCAAGAAGAAAGCGACTTTGATAGCTGTTTTAATGAAGCTGTTGAGTTTGCATCTCGTATTTTAACGCGATTCATTGCAGCAGCAAGCGGCGGCATTAACGCCAAAGCCATTGTTGCTCAAGCAGTCAAAAATGCAGAAGATCCTAGAGTAATCGTATTAGAGAAATACACGCCATGGAAAAAAACAGTCCATGCATTATCTGACGACGCTTTATATATGGTTTACCCTTCGCATTCTGGGCAATGGATAATTCAAACAGTGCCTGCTGAGCTTGGTTCGTTTGAAGACAGAAAACCGTTGCCAAAAGCGTGGGCAGGTTTATCAGACAAAGAGTTTCAAGATGCAACGGGCCTCGATGACGCTATGTTTTGTCACAATGGGTTATTTATTGCCGGTGCAAAATCGTTTAGCAGCGCAATGAAAATGGCCGCGATTGCCCTTGCTGAATAACGAAGTTGCAGCTTAAATTATAAACGTAACAACGTTACTTGTTACGTTTTGTTTAAACTAATTTATACCACTTATCAATTTTAACAATTAGCTTTTAACAATAGACTGATTATTTATGTGCTGCGGATAACTCCAGCAACTGCTTTGCAGGCAGTGGTTTACTAAAATAATAACCTTGCACAAAATCACAATTTAAATCATTCAACAGTAAAAGCTGCTCTTTAGTTTCAACACCTTCAGCAACAACTTTAAGCCCTAAACTGTGCGACATCGCAATAGTTGCTTTAACTAAGTCACAGTCAGGCTTATTTTCAGTTATGCAATTAATAAAGCTGCGATCAATTTTTAGTACGTCAAATGGGTATTGCCTTAAATAGCTTAACGACGAATAACCTGTACCAAAATCATCCATTGATAACTTTATTCCTAACGCATTAATTTCAACTATCGCGTCGTGAATAAAAGATTGCCCCGTCATCAGCACACCTTCCGTTATTTCAAGCTCTAAACTATCGGTATCAATCTGTTTATCTTTGAGTATATTTTTTATAAAATTAAGTAACTCAGTATCGCGAAATTGACGAGGCGATAAATTAACAGCCATAGTGTACTTTTTGTGTTCAGTATTTTGCCACTGATGTAAAAACCAAAGCGCCTGTTTAATAACAAAGCGTCCGATTGGTACAATAAGACCCGAATTCTCAGCAATAGGAATAAACTCTTCAGGTGTTACGTTACCTAAAACAGGGTTGTTCCAGCGAAGCAGTGCCTCAGCACCAATGATATGCCCCTTTTTTACATCAACTTGAGGTTGGTAGTATAATTCAAATTCATTTCGCTCTAATGCACCGCGCATTTGCCCTTCAATTTCAAACCGCCGCTGCATAATAATATTCATTTCTTTCGTAAAAAATGAATAGGTGTTTCGCCCAAGCGCTTTAGCTTGGTACATGGCAGTATCGGCACAGCGTAATAAATCAGACGCGCAATTCCCATTTTTAGGGTATATAGCAATGCCAATGCTCAAAGTAAGAACGAGCTCTCTGCCATCCACTTCAAAAGGTTTTCTAAAGGTTTTAAGTAAGTTTTCAGCAATGACAAGTGCATTATGATGTTCAGTTAAACCACGCAGCAATACAATAAATTCATCACCGCCAAGGCGACCTACAGTATCTTCCTTTCGTAAAACTTGCTGTAAGCGCTTAGCCGATTCGATTAAAAGCTTGTCACCAACCTCATGCCCTAATGAGTCGTTCACTTTTTTAAAATCATCTAAATCCAAAAAAAACACCGCGGCCTTTTCGTTACTTCTTTGCGCTTCAATAAGTATTTGAGATAAACGATCGAGCGCTAAAAAGCGATTTGGTAATGAAGTTAAACTATCAAAATAGGCCTGATGTCGAATAACCTCAGCAGATTTGTATTGCTCTGTAATATCACGAATAATCAGCATTACTTGATGATATTCGGATAATAGACCAATTCTAGCTTCAAAATAAACAACACCGTGGGGCATAGTCAGCGCATACTCAAAACTTACCATTGTTTTTTGTTGCAATGCTTTTGCAATATGGGATTGAAACTTACTCGCAACTTCCTCAGGTAACACATCAGCCATATTATTACCGATAAACTGCTCAGGTGATGCATAAAGATGTTCGTCATCACTGGCGTGATAATCAATAATAGTTCCGCATTCTTCCATCAAAAAGAATAAATCGGGTATAGCACCAAATATTGTTTCAAGCATATGGTCTTTAAATATTGCCTGAGCTTGAGCCTGCTTAACATCGCTTAAGTCAATATCAATGCAATACATTTGTTTAATATTATGCTGATTAGTGAACATTACATGGCTGGAGAAAACAATGATATCCTTCCCACTTTTATCACGCAATATAGCCTCTGACGCTGGAATTTCTATACCATGTTTTACCCAGTCACTGTGCGCCACAATCACTCCCTCACGCATAGGCTCAGGTATAATCAAATCTTCAAGTTTTTTCCCTTTAGCCTCCTCTTCGGTATAACCATAAAGAAGTTCACTACCTTGGTTCCAGTAAATAACTCGTCGCTCTTGATCATACCCCTGAACAGAAATAACATTCACAGCATCAAATAGTTGGTGTAACGGATCATTGATAGCATACTGATGAGTTAACATATTAACGACTGTTTTAGAATTCATGCTAAGGCGTAAACCAATAATTATTTTATTTAATAATAGGATGAAATGATTGAATTAGCATATTTAAAATTAATAATTTCAACCTAGGGCATGTTGACCTTTATTGATTGATATTTGTTCAACCCAGGGGCAGTTTAATCGCGGCGCGAGGTTTGTAACCGAGTGGGCTAAGTAAGAATCGAGCAAAGCTTCCACGTCCTGCTCACGCCCCTTACCTATATCCGTGTAGGCAACAAAGAGTTAATCGCCTCAGGAAGAACCCTTAAGGCAGCGCATGTTTGGTATTTATACTGCTGCAAAATCAATTACGAAAGGTCAGCACGCCCTAGCAACAAACAATTTTCAATCGACTTATGCCTTAATCACACCCAGTACTAAAACTGATATTTAAGGGTCAACTAAATTCATACCACAATTATGTTGATCACTGATGACACAAACAAAATGTAATCCCCCTTTACAGTTTGGCTCTGATTTCTGCAAAGTAGAATAGGGGTTAAACTTAATCCCTTACGATAGACGCTAATTTTGACATTCAAAGAGATTGGCATTGTTATAAACGAACATATTGATATTAAGCTTCTATGAAGCGTTAAATCCAATATTTTTGGTAGCTTAGGTATATGTACTACAACCTAATAGGTTTTCTACGAGTGGAATCTAAATAATCGATGGTTGCAATCGTTTTAAAGCACTGATCGGGATCTAGTTTTTAATCGTTAATACCCTATCATTGATTTAAGCAAGTATGTTGCAATCAACTAAACTAAACTGTAACTGTAGCAAGTAATAGTTTGAGTTTTATTTATCAATAAAGGAGCTAGAAATGAGCAATTCAGGTGCTGGGAAATGCCCCGTCATGCACGGTAGCAACACACAAACGTCTAATTCCAATACTGATTGGTGGCCCAATACATTAAATTTAGACATTCTCCATCAACACGACACTAAAACAAACCCCTATGGAAATGAATTTAATTACGCCGAAGAATTCAAAAAGTTAGATCTTGAAGCCGTTAAAACCGATTTAAAAAACCTAATGACACAAAGCCAAGATTGGTGGCCTGCCGATTGGGGGCATTACGGTGGTTTGATGATCCGTATGGCATGGCACTCAGCTGGTTCATACCGTTTAGCTGATGGCCGTGGCGGTGGTGGCACAGCTAACCAACGCTTTGCGCCTTTAAACTCTTGGCCTGATAACGCCAATCTTGATAAAGCCCGCCGTTTACTTTGGCCTATAAAGAAAAAATACGGAAACAAATTATCGTGGGCTGATTTAATCATTCTAGCCGGTAATATGGCATATGAATCAATGGGTTTAAAAACTTTTGGCTTTGCCGGTGGCCGTGCAGATATCTGGCACCCAGAAAAAGACGTATATTGGGGCGCTGAAAAAGAGTGGCTTGCACCAAGTGATGAACGTTACGCCAACGTAGCAAAACCAGACACCATGGAAAACCCCTTAGCGGCCGTCCAAATGGGCTTAATTTATGTCAATCCTGAGGGCGTAAACGGCCAACCTGATCCGCTTAAAACCGCTGAGCAAGTGCGCGAAACCTTTGCTCGAATGGCAATGGATGATGAAGAAACCGCAGCACTTACTGTAGGTGGTCATACGGTAGGTAAAACGCATGGTAATGGCAGCGAAGAAAACCTTGGCCCAGAACCAGAAGCAGCCGACGTCTTTGAGCAAGGACTTGGTTGGAATAACCATAAAACACGTGGCATAGGCCGCGATACCATGACTTCAGGCATCGAAGGCGCGTGGACCACACACCCAACTAAGTGGGATAATGGCTACTGTTACTTACTTCTAAATTATGAGTGGGAGCTTACCAAAAGTCCTGCGGGCGCAAACCAGTGGGAACCTGTAAACATTAAAGAAGAAGATAGACCTGTTGATGTTGAAGACCCGTCAATTCGTTTGAACCCAATCATGACCGACGCCGATATGGCAATGAAGATGGACCCTGCGTATCGTAAAATTATCGAACGCTTTAATGATGATTTTGAGTATTTTAGCGATGTATTTGCACGTGCTTGGTTTAAGCTTACCCATCGCGACTTAGGCCCAAAATCACGCTACCTTGGTGCTGATGTGCCAAGCGAAGATCTGATCTGGCAAGACCCAATCCCAAGTGTCGATTACACCTTATGTGATACTGAAATCAGCGATCTAAAAGTTAAGCTGTTAAATAGTGGCATCAGTGCCAGTGACTTGATCAGCACCGCATGGGATAGCGCACGTACTTATCGAGGCTCTGATCATCGCGGCGGAGCCAATGGCGCACGCATTCGCTTAAGCCCACAAAAAGAGTGGCTAGGTAACGAGCCTGAACGCTTGACCAACGTATTAAGTACACTTAAAAAAGTACAAGCGGGTTTAAGCAAACCAGTTAGTTTAGCGGACTTAATTGTACTCGGTGGTACAGCCGCGGTGGAACAAGCTGCAAAAGCAGCTGGGGTAAATGTAACTGTACCGTTTTCGCCAGGACGAGGTGATGCAACTGACGAAATGACCGATGCAGAGTCATTCGATGTGCTTGAGCCAATTCACGATGGTTTTAGAAACTGGCAGAAAAAAGACTACACCGTATCAGCTGAAGAGTTGCTGTTAGAGCGCAGCCAACTCATGGGTTTAACCGCACCAGAAGTCACGGTATTAATTGGCGGTATGCGTGTATTGGGCACTAACCACGGTGGCAGTCACCATGGTGTGTTCACTGATAGCGTGGGCACATTAAGCAATGACTTTTTTGTTAACTTAACCGATATGAATAATCGCTGGGAACCTGCCAGCAAAAGCACCTATAACATTGTTGAGCGCAGCTCTGGCAATACAAAGTGGACCGCCACTCGTGTTGATTTAGTGTTTGGCTCAAACTCCATTCTACGAGCGCTTGCGGAGTTTTATGCTCAAGACGATAACAAACAACGTTTTGTAAAAGACTTCGTTAATGCATGGGTAAAAGTAATGAACGCAGACCGCTTTGATATTTAATCAAAACATCGATTATTAATTAAAGCACAAAAACCAAGAGCGCGAGGGTATTAACCCTCGCGCTTTTTTATATCAGAAACCTTAAATCTGAATTTGTAAAACAATATAAACTGTAAACCCCCATTACGGTTTGACTAAAAATACCACAGTAAAGCGTGTGTTATTTAGTCTGTTAAATTGTTCAAAGGTTTATGCATATTACAATTACTCAGCAGCCATATTGGAAAGTTGTTGTGCAAGCTCAGTTGCTTGGCTATAGGCTTTGCTTAACGATTGTTGATGACGAGCATCAGCAAACTCCTGATACTCTGACGCTATCTCATGAATCGTTGTAACACCTAAATATTTGCTTAAACTACGTAAATGCGGCACTAAGTGGCTCATGTGCTCACGAATACCGCCTTGCTCAAAACCAAATTCACCAGTTGATGTGATCACAATCAATGTTTTTCCGCCCAGCAAAGGCTGTAGCGGGAAGTCACCACGGGCCAGATCAAAATCAAAGGTTTTGTTGATCCGAATAACTTGATCAAACCACGCTTTTAGTTGCGCTGGCATGCCATAGTTGTACATAGGCGACGAAATCACAATAATATCAGCCTTACTCACTTCAGCAATAAATTGGTCTGACTCTAAAAGTATGTGCTTTTGCTGTGCTGACTTTTTGTGCTCTGGTGTAAATACTGCGCCAATCCACTCTTGGGTAATAAAAGAGGGTGGGTTCACACCTACATCACGATAAATATACTCACCTATATCTTGTTGCTCTCTAAAGGTATTAATAAAACGCCTAGCAATATTTTTAGAGATTGAATCGTGATCTGGGTTATCATTTTTGGCAGCTCTTACGCTTGCATCAATGTGTAATAGGGTAGTCATAGTGTTTATCCTGTTAATGAACATGGGACAATCATCTAACTTAAAGCGCTATTTCACAAACGAGTTAACCTCACCTATAAATGAGTTATAATCACCTATAGTTATTCCACTTTTTCGCAGGTATCACTTTATGCAAGTCTCACTACAAGCACTTAAAGCCTTTGAAGCTGCGGCACGTTTAGGCAGCTTTAAAGCCGCAGCGAATGAGCTATCACTGACGCCAACCGCAATTTCGCACCATATTAATAATCTTGAAAGCCGTTTAAACGTCGATTTATTTTACCGCCAAGTCAGAAAAATCACCCTCACACCGACTGGTGAATATTTAAGTGCCGCAACGAGCGACGGCTTTAACCGCATAGACCAAGCATTAGCAACTGTGCAAGCTACAGGGGCAACCGTTAAAATAACCACCACCTCGTCACTGGCCGCACTGCGCTTAATACCCGCATTACAGGAGCTATCGGTCAGCCAGCCTAATCTTGAGGTGGATATATCAACCAGTGAAGCCGTTGATAAACAATTGCACACCTTGCCCATTCGCTTTGGGGAACGTCTGCATATAAACGCTGACGACATTATAAAAACCGAGCAATTTAATGTATTTGGCTCATATAAAGCAACAGATACTCCATGGCAAAATGGCCCTGTTACGCTCTATACCACAAAATGGAAAAACAAAGCACTGAGTGAGCCACCACTTAAACAATGGCTTACTCAAAACAACTTAGATCCTGCGTTATTTATTATTAAAACCTTTGACCAAGAACTATTTGGCATCCAAGAAGCCATGGCAGGCTCAGGACTGGTGTTTTGCTCAACCACGCTGGTACAACGATTATTAAATACCGAGTTACTTAAAAGCTTTGATACCCACGCAGTTGAATCAGAGTTTTGCTACTACATACCGGATAAACAGCGTTTTCAAACCCGAGATACCCGCCTAGTTTTAGAATGGGTAGAAGGGTTACTGGGCTTGTAAGGTTAGTTAGATTTGCAGCCACCTAAATTCACAGTTTATTGTGAATTTAGGTGATTTTGAGTCTGTTTAGACATTAATTCACAGAATACTGTGGATTTTGGATTGGTACTCAAAGCCACAATAAAATAGACATGGAGGTTAGTGGTAGAAGTTAATTTAGGTATTATTCGATAGTTTTAGATGAATAACGATCTAAAGTTAATAGCCCTTTTAGCCCTACCATTAATTCACTTCGCCAGAAATAAGTATTTAAATACAATACATTAATTAAATTATTACAAGAGAATTCACAATAAACAAAACACACTTATCTGCTTTCACTATTGACTATTAAAATATTCAAAGGGATACTCGTCCTAATTCCTAGGACTTGGGACGAAAGGTTGGAGATGAAATGAAAAGTCAAGATGTTTTATTGTTACTTAAAATAATTTCAATGCATGCAGATCTTGATGGTAAAGATGTTGATACAGATATTATTCAAATTGATGATACTTGGGCGGATTGGGATGATAAGGGGTTAACACCTACTTTTACAGAAATGGATCAAATTGAAAGCCAGTTTTCATTAAGAAACTTAGAAAGCTTAACGGGTATAAGTAAATCTCAGATTAGTCTTAGTCTTAATCGCATGTACAACGTAGGACTTGCCAAAGTAGACCGTAAACTCAATGTACCAAAAACAAATATTAAAGCCTTTTTAGAATTTATTGCCTATGGTATTCGATACGTTTTTCCTGCAAAAGAGGGGGTGATTGGCAGAGGGATCGCTACGTCAATAGCTGCTCCTGTTCTCAGAGGTAAGCTAATGACATCTGGAGAACTTCAGCCTGTGTGGTCAAATCCAAGAGGTAATACAAAAGGCTTATTAGTTGAACCATTACATCCAAAAATATTTATAGCAGTACAACAAGATGCACAGTTATACGCCATGTTAGCATTAGTTGATGCTATAAGAATAGGTCATCCGCGAGAACGAAATTTAGCATTGGAAATGCTCAATAACATATTTAAGGTAGCAAAATGAATACAATCAATCTGCAAAAAGAGATGTTAATAAAAGTTGCTACAGCACTTGGAGAGGACCTGATCAGATCAATGGTATTTGTTGGTGGTTGCACAACTGGGTTGTTGGTCACAGATGAGTTTACTAAAGAACAAATAAGATACACTGACGATGTTGACCTCATTGTTGATATCATGGGGTATGCAGCTTGGACCGATTTACAAGAGCATCTTAAAACGAAAGGGTTTTCAATTGATATGGGTGAAGAAGTTATGTGCCGTATGATACTTGATAACCTGAAAGTTGATTTTATGCCTGTTGATGAGAATGCACTTGGTTTTACCAATATATGGTATAAAGGCGCGGTAGCAACCGCAGAAGACTATGTACTTAATGATACACTGACCATTAAATTAATAACGCCAGAGTATTTTGTAGCCACAAAGCTTGAAGCCTATTTAGGCAGAGGAAAGGGAGATGCTCTTTCTAGCCATGATATTGAAGACCTACTTAATATTTTTGATGGCAGATCGTCAATAGTTAATGATATCTCATCAGCCTCAGATGATTTAAAAAATTATGTTAGTGAACAACTTAAGAGCTTAATGGAAGATGAGAATTTTGAGTATGCGGTTCAAGGAACTTCTAGAAATAGTTATGATAGAGAGCAGTTGATCTTTGAACGCATTGAGGGATGTATTGCGTATGACTGATCCTTCCTCAATAAAATTGATACACCGAACACAGCAAGGAGCTGAACGAGAAGAAAACAAGGATTGCTTTTCGATTATAAATTCTGATTTTGGCACTTGGGTATTCGTGATTGATATATCAACCTCATCTATCGCTACAACAAACCTAGCTAAAAGGTTTAGTGAAAATTTTCATAATTGTCTCCAAGATTTACTTATAAATAGTGCTGAACTTTTTTCAGAAAAAGTAACACAAGCTAAGCCTCAACTTGAGAGTTATTTTGAAGATCCTGTAAAACGTAAACAGATTATCCAAAAAGCTTTTAGCGCAACTAAAAAAGAATTGAAAATCGGTGTCGCCAGCTTTTTGTCACTGTATCGTAATTATAGCTCCAATAAAGTTTATGGTTTCAGTGCAGGTGATTGCCGCTTAGGTTTAATCAATAATAAAGGTATTGAATGGTTATCTCCTGTTCATACAGGGGCTAACCCATCAGGCAAAAACTTTGAGAACTCAATGAGTCAAGCACCTGAGCGTCATATATTAACTAAAAGTTTAAATTTAAGACGGAAATTTGAGCCTGAAACGTTTGAATTAGACTCTTCAACCGACGATGTCTTGGTTCTAGCTACAGATGGTTTTTGGATGGAATTGAATGAGGCGCAGCAGAAAAGCTTCATCAATAAACCTAACGTATGTTTTACTGATAAATATTTGGTTGATGATACTTCGGTATTACTTATTACCTGGTCCGAACCTGAACAAAAGATTACCCCTCAATTTGATTGTAGTTTAACGTTTGAATTACAGTCATCATCAACAAAAACACCAACAAATGATAACCTCTTGGTTATTAACAGCATAAGTAGTGATTTTAGTCGAAATACCTATAAGAAGAGAGAAGAATAGTGGATATTAATCTGTTCGATTATGGATTTTTTGAGTTTCGTTGCACTCTACCCAACCTTTGTAAACCCCCGTTACATTTTGATTAAAAAAGCCACAAACTACTTGTTAGTATGTGGCTTTTTAGTCTCTAAACTAACTAATCAAATTACTGATTCAATAAGTTCTTTTCAAAAAACTCGGCCATCATAGTGTGGTAGTGCAGGGCAGTGCCTTTGCCTTCACGCAGGCTGTGTGAGCGGTTTGGGTATGAGAAAAACTCAAACTGTTTGTTGTGCTTTACAAGCTCGTCAATTAAGCGCTCTGAGCCTTGGTAATGCACGTTGTCATCGCCGGTGCCGTGAATCAGCAATAGCTTACCGGTTAGGTTTTTAGCAAAGGTAATAGGCGAGGTGTTATCGTAACTCTCAGGATCGGTATTTGGGTTGCCCGCATAACGCTCTTGGTAAATGGTGTCGTACAAACGAATGTCCGGCACGGGTGCTGAGGCAATACCCACTTTGAATTTATCACCATGGCGGAACAATAAGTTAAGTGTTGAGCTACCGCCCCCTGAGTGACCCCACACGCCAACACGATCGGTGTCTATTACATCCCAACGTTTAGCCATGGCATCAAGTGCATCCACTTGATCTTGCACGGTAATTGAGCCAATTTTTTTATAAATCGATTTGCGCCAATCACGGCCTTTGGGTGCGCGAGTACCTCGGTTATCAACCGATGCGACAATAAAGCCTTTTTGGGTTAACAGTGATTTGTACAAATAGCTATTGCCTTCATAGCGGTCTTGCACTGTTGAGCCCCACGGTTCACCGTATACGTAAAAAACAATCGGGTATTTTTTATTTTTATCCATGTTCTCTGGGAACATAATGTAGCCGTCAAGCTCAGTGCCGTCTTGCGCATTCACTTTAAAAAACTCATGGCTTGGTAAGCTTTGCTCAGCCAGTTTTTCTTTTAGTTCTTTATTTTCAACTAACGTTTTTACATTACTGTGGTCTGCCACTTTAATGATTTCTTTTGTTGGCGGTGTGCCAAATTTAGAATACGTGTGCATCGCCCATGAGGCATCTTTAGACATGTAATAGCTGTTTGAGCCTTCAAACTCAGCAGGGGTTACACGCACAGGTTTGCTACTGCCATCAAGTGGCGTGCTATATAAATAGCGCTGACCTGGATCGTTTGGTGAAGCAATAAAATACATGACGTTTTTGTCTTCATTGATCGTGAGCATATCAACAATATCGTAATCGCCAGGCGTTAGGTCAATAATGGTTTTGCCATCGCGCGATACACGGTAAAGATGACGCCAGCCGTCACGTTCGCTGTGCCAAATAAAGAATTTGCCGTCTTTTGACCAATTGGCTTTATAAAACCATTCGATAAACGCATCGTCTTTATCTTCTAAAATTTTAGTCAGTTGCTGCTTTTGCCAGTCAAATAACCACACTTTGTTGTGGCTTTGTGGACGATTTAAATCTTGGATCATTAACTCATCCCCTGTGCCTGCCCAGCTAATACGCGGAATGTAGCGATCGCGATTATCACCTTCGAGCTTTGCCCAGCGGGTTTGTTTGTCGCTAAGGCTTACCACACCAACACGAACTGCTGAGTTAGTTTCACCGGCTTTAGGATACGGAAACGTTTTGAGAGTAGGGTAGAGCTCATCGGTGTTGTTGATCATAGTGAAAAATTTAACACCGCTGGTATCAAGCTGCCAATAAGCGATTGATTTGTTATCGGGGCTCCAACGAAAGCCATCAGCAATGGTGAACTCTTCTTCGTAAACCCAATCAAAGTTGCCGTTAACAATGGTGGCGCTGCCATCGATTGTGAGCGCAGTTACATCGTTACTGCCAACCGCTTGCATATAAATGTTGTTATCGCGCACGTAAGCCACTTTTGAGCTATCTGGCGAAAATTTAGCAAACATGAGCTTAGTAGGCTCAACGTCTGCGCCACCTAATTGCTGTAATTGGTTAGTCTCAAGGTTGAGTAACCAAAAGTCTCCGCGGCTGCGTGAGCGCCAAACTTGCTCGCTATTGGTAAATACCATGAGCCATTTACCATCTTTTGACCACTGGTAGCTTTCTATTGCCAACGGCTCTTCAGCGCCTTCTGGGTGTAGCTTTTCAAACTCAACTAATACCTTACGGTCAGTACCATCGGCATTGTAGAACACAATGTCGTTACCTTTTATGCCATTGTCTTTGTCATCATCAGCTTTTTCGTCATCCGCTTTAGTATTATCAGCGTCGTCTTTTTTATCTTTTTCGCTCTCACGCGCTTCAAGCACTGTGTAGCCAGTGCCATCGTCTAACCATTTAAAGTAAGTGCTACGCTGCGCTTTAAAATATTTATTTTTATAGATTTGTTCAAAGCTCAGAGGGTTACTTATTTGGCTTGTAGCAGCTTGTGTGCTGCCACTTTCGGTCATTGAGCAGCCAGATAACGATAACCCAGCGAGTACCGACAGTACTATAGCGGTGGATTTGAATAATTTCATGTAAGTTCCTAAAGTGGAGTATTTGCTTATTGTCGTTATTTTTAAGGGTTGTCTAACACATTTATCCGATACAAAAATAATGTTAAACAACTTTTACTTTAGCAAATTTTGTACTTAATATCAGAACACTTATCGCAAGCATTCACGCATTGAACTCAATTATTGCATGCAATACTAGCAATTTTTTCTGCTTAATAGCCAAACGACTGCATTGGCAGGCTTAACACCTTTAACGCCATTGGTAATGGCATCACACGTTATTAACTTTAGCGAATAGATGCGATGATAATGATCAAACACTTCCTGAGCGCTAACGCTGTATGGTGTGCCATCATGCTTAGATTGGTCATACACACAACAAATAAGCAATTGCGGGGCACTCTTTGTAATATTAGTGATATGTGCAGTGTATTTTTTACGTAATTTGAAAGGCAAAGCAACCAAGGCACCGCGATCATATATAGCATCGACTGATCCAAGTAACTCAGTTGTTAAAGCAAAAATATCGCCGACCCAAATAGTCACATTACCCGCGCAATACTGCGTCAGTTGACCATACTGAGTTAGGGTGGGTGCTAAACCTAAATCGATAAATAACGCCTTAATCGCACTTACACTAAGCTCAACACCCACAACATGCATTCCTTTATTAAGCAGCCAAGCAATATCCTTTGTTTTACCACACAAAGGCACAAAAATACGGCTATCAATAGATGGGACTAAGTTAGTAAAATAACGATCTAAGTAAGGATTTACATTGTTTTCATGAAAACCAATATCGTCATCTTTCCATCGCTTTAACCAATAATTAGCTGACATAACGATCCTCTAAAATAGTAGTAAAACAATTGAACTGATATAAATCCCCACACCAAACACGCAGTGCGATACACAACTTTTGACTCTGGCTAAAGCAGGTTTAGGAGTTTTACTAGCAGCAATCCCCAAGCCTAGCGCCGGTTGCATAATAAAAAGCGGCATACACACGGTCGCTAAACCGAATAAAAACGCAGGTACTAAGCTTGGTGATGCCAGCCAGCTGGATGATACAAGCAGTAAGAAGACTAAGCTAAAAACGATGCCTATTACATAGTGAATAAACCAGCCAATAACACATTCGTATTTTTGAGTGGGTGCCTGAGCAATCGCAGCATGATTAAATTGGCCTTTTCGCATTAAACTTACCCAACGGCCTACCATGCAAAAATTTAAAGCACTAATACCAAACACCTTGGCAAGTAATAGCGCCCATACGTCGAGCACAGCTGTAGCACCTACACCAATCGCTATAACAGTAACCCAATCAATACCTTCAAACATAAAAATACTCTTTACTAAGAAAACTTAGTAATCATGATATACACTTACACAAACGCTAAATACAAAGCTTTAATCAAACTTAAATTGCAAAAGTGGAATCATGTTAGATGATATAGTGTTATTTGTGCATATAGTGCAGCAAGGTGGGTTATCGCAAGCTGGGCAGTATTTATCGCTGCCTGGTGCGACGGTCACCCGGCGTTTACAACGTCTTGAGTCTCGCCTTGGCCAAAAGTTACTACACCGTTCTGCGCGCCAATGTACGCTGACACAGCAAGGGCAGGTGTACTATCAAAGTTATGCAAATTTAGTTGAGCAATTTGAACAAACCAGTCATCAACTTAATCAACAAAAAGAACAACTAAGCGGTAAACTCAAAGTGCTTGCGCCGCTTAATATTTGCCATGGTTTTTTACGACCCATGTGGTTGT
Source organism: Pseudoalteromonas sp. NEC-BIFX-2020_015 (assembly GCF_012952265.1). NCBI lineage: Bacteria > Pseudomonadati > Pseudomonadota > Gammaproteobacteria > Alteromonadales > Pseudoalteromonadaceae > Pseudoalteromonas > Pseudoalteromonas sp. NEC-BIFX-2020_015. The sequence continues at coordinate 8,579 of NZ_JABCJL010000017.1, read as the reverse complement.
CGTTCACTAAAGCGTACCCTGATATTCAATTAGAGCTTGTTTTGGGTAACCAGCTTGAAGACATCATAAAAAACCAAGCCGATTTAGCCCTAAGAATAGGCCCACAGGAAGATTCGCTGCTACAACAAAAAAAGCTCGGACAAGCAGATTCTATTTTGGTGGCGACCCCTAACTATTTAACTAGCACCGCTGAACTTAAAGAGCCAAATGATCTTAAACAGCACCGCTTAATTGGCACTACGCTTAGAAATAAATGGCCGCTGACCAATACCAAAACTCGCGCCAGTTACACGCATATGTGCCGCTTTAATAGCATTTATAACGATACAAGTTTTATGAAATATCAAATATGCGATCATCAAGGGATAGGATTACTACCGCGATTTGAAATTATAAATGAGCTTAAAACAGGCGAGTTAGTAAGGGTTTTACCTGAATGGCAAAGTCTACCAAGGGAGATTTTTGCTATTTGGCCAAGCGGGCGTTTACTTAGTAAAAAATCGGTTTGTTTACGTGATTACATGCATATATTTATACAACAGCAACTACCAGAGGGCTAAGTGTTTGTGTGCCACCGATATTCCATTTGCTTCGCCGTAAGCTCAGCATGTTCTGGGCTTATTAACTCTGCAACTAGCGCTAAACACATATCAATTCCCGCAGAAATTCCGCCTGAAGTGGTAAATTTACCTTGCGATACCCAGCGTTTATTGGTGATCACATTTAGGCCTGGGAACATAGCAGCAAGATCTGCTTGATCTTCCCAATGTGTGGTAACCGTTAAGCAATCAAGTAAATCAGCTTTGGCTAATAAAAAAGCACCAGTGCAAACCGAGGCTACTTTAGCAGCAGCGTCAGCGGCTTCTCGTATCCAGTTAATTACGGCCCTTTTTTCAAGTTCATAGGTATGTACACCACCAACAACTATTAGCAAGTCTATCGCCGGATGATTATCAAAACTGTAATGGGGGTTTACACTAAAGCCTGCACGCGCAAGTACTGGTTTGTTTTGCTCGGCTACAAAAAATACCTGCCAATCATTATCAGCTAAGCGTTTTGCCGTGCTAAACACTTCAAATGGGCCTGAAAAATCCAGCACTTCTGCATCATTGTAAATATATATACCAATGTTCATCACTTGTTTTCCTTATGCTTTAGTATCATTTACGTCAAAAATTAGTTTTAACCACCTTAAATTTTTAGTCGTTAGATGTGCTTGTTCATGCAGTGATTCATCATCGTATACATCTTTATAAACATGACAAATTGCAACATCGGTAAGCTCACGCCACGTTTCATCTCCTAACTCAGGTATAGAACATTCACCTAAGTTAAAGCTGGTTAAAGGGTCATGCTCTGCTTCGGTTGTTCTAAGTGTGAGCTCCAACTCTTGCAAAATAGGGTTTATTACTTGCAGTGTATTAGCAGCCTCAAATTCTTGAATGATATTGTTTTGAGCTGTTTTGATTTCTTTTTCAAGTTGATATTGGGAAAATTTATCCGCAGAAGCACGCAAACCATATTTGTTCAATAGGCCTGTGACGCTTGGCAACACTGCTTTAGCTGCTATACCTGCCCCTAATAAAGGATTTGCTATGGCAGCAAGGCCACCAACTAATAGCATACCGTAAGTAAGCTTTTGATCTAACGCGTCTATATCATTTGCTAGTGACTGCAAGGTATTCGTTTGCCCAGTCGCTTGTGCTCGCATTATCTCATCAGTGCTGTTTAGCATGTAGAGCCTAAGTCCGGCTTCAGCGTGTTCGTTTGGGAAATGAAACACTCGTCGTTTAGGCAAGTTATTCACTTCGGGGACACCTTTAGGCAGGCAGCGCATGGTGTGTAGAGCAAATTTATACTCTGATAATTCGAAAGGGATTACAAAATAATGTTTTTCGTCAAACGATAGCGGGCTTACTTTTCCACAGTGCTCTAACGACATGAAAATAGGGAGTCCATTGACCTTTTCTTTTGCTAAAACATAGCCTTTACTAAACTCATCGGTGAGTTTATCTGATGCTAATTTTAGCGTAGCAATTCCTTTGTTTAAAAACTGTTTCATTCTCTTTATTAATCCAATTCTAGTTGGGCTCGTTCAACACTTTCAGCGGGTAAGTCTTTTTGCACTGAGACACCAAGCTCTTTAAACTCAGAGGCTTGTTTAATTAAGTTACCTTTACCACGATATAGCTGAGAAAATGCTTTGTCGTAGCTTTCTTTGGCTTTATCTAATTGTTTACCAACACCTTCCATACTGGTTAAAAAACCATTGAGCTTATTATAAAAACGCTCAGCACGATTAGCTAACTCTTTAGAGTATTTGGTTTGCTCTTCAAAGCGCCATAACTGTTTAACAATATTTAAACTTGTGAGTAGGGTAGTGGGAGTCGCAACTAGAATGTTTTTTTCAATTGCTTGTTGGTAGATATCACTTTGGTATTTAAGTGCTTCAACAAAAGCAGACTCTATTGGCACAAACATCACCACAACCTCTGGTGAATTAATTCCTGGGAGGCGATCATATGATTTACTCGCCAATTCATTAATACGCGCTTTAACAGCCTCTACATGCTCTTTAATCGCTTGTTGCGCTTGAAGTTCGTTATCTGCATTTACATAGCGGGTGTAAGCATTGAGTGACGTTTTAGCATCTATAACCAAATGGCGACCTTGCGGTAAATATACCACTACATCGGGACGAAGGCGGCCATCGTCAGTATTAAACGACACCTCGCGTTTGTAATCAGTTCCAGCGCGCAGGCCCGCGCTATCTAACACGTTTTCAAGCATAAGTTCTCCCCAATTACCTTGGGTTTTCTTTTGCCCTTGGAGTGCGTTACTGAGCCTATCTGCTTGATCTGTTATTGCTTGGCTTTTGGCTTGTAAATGCAGTAGCTCTATTTTAAGTGCCTCGCGCTGTTTTACATCTTCAACGTGAATAGACTCTAACTTATCTCTAAAGCCTTTTAACTCGCCTTGCACAGGTTTTAATAGTTGTTCAATGCTCTCTTGATTTAAGGCTTTAAACTTTTGCGATTTTTCTTCAAGGATTTGATTCGCTAAATTTTCAAACTCTTTTTTTAGCTGCTCTTTACTTTGTTTGATGTGTTCAAGCTGCTCTTCAAAGTGTGTTTGCTTTTGTTCAAGTACAGTGCGCATTGTACTAAGCTCTATGCCGCGGGCATTGTGTTCGCCACGCAGGGCTGTTAGTTCGCTTTCCGCTTTACGCCAATAATGGTTGTACTGTTGGCTTTGTTTTTCTTGCTCGGTAAAACGTGTTTTAAAATGTTGGGTTTCATCACGTTGCTCTTGATGGCTTCGCTCGAGCAAATCGTGTTCATCTAATAAGGTGCTGTATTGTTGTTGCTTTTCACTTAGTTGATTTTGTATTAGTAGCAGTTGCTGTTGATGCTCACTCATTTGCTGCGATAAGCGTTTACCTTTATTTGAGTAAACGAGACCTAGAAGTACGGCACCAGTGGTAAAACCGACCCCAACACTCACCCAATCGATGCTTGTAAGTAGCTGTATATACATAAATAAACTTCATTAGCCTAAAGACACTTAATAATAACGAAGATCAAACAAGCAAGATAGCCATATTTGGCTCTAAGATACAGGTAAACATAGATGATTTAATTCAAACGAATAACCAAAAACACGTTTGTATTACGCGCTTCCCCCATTAAAAATATTACACGCTATTACAAATAAACGTAATAGCTTTTATTAGTAAAAAGTATCACCTACAATAAAACTCGTACCAAATAAGTACCGACTCCACCAACTGTAACAAGGAAAGATAAAATGACGATTGCTCAACACCCTGATATTCAAGTTCCATGTAATGAAGACAATTTTTCGCAAACAGCCCACTTTACGCTGCTTCCGCATACAAGTGAAAGTTGGCTTACCTTCCATGTAAACACAGAAAGTAGCACACTTTTAACTGAAACCTTAAGTATCGAGTTTCAAAACCCAAAAGGCACAACCCCAGCCGGGCTTGCAGTAAAACAATTTGCTGAGCTTGTTGTAACACTTGATCAATCTGTTGCTGATGAATGGGTGTTTTATGGTAATGGTGTTGAATACTGTGGTGCTGGCAGTAACTGCCAGTATAACATTTCAACCTCAATAGATGCTTCAGGTAAGGTGCTTACTTTAAAAGTAACAGATGTTGGAGCGACCTATGCGTTTGCAGGGGTCGATACAGGTAACTTGGATAAAGTAATCGAAGTAACGCAAGGTGAAGATACAGCTTACTTACCTATTAGCTTTAGATATGTTGCAAAACATAATTCAGGTCAAATTTATATGTCGCAAGATCCTAAGATTGTTGTACGTAGACCAGGGGCAACTCTTTAATTTAAAGTAAAGCCACAACTAAAAGAAGAGTCATATTGCTGCATTAATGTAATAAACTCTTCTTTTTTGCACCAAGGTTTAAACCAAGGTAACTTAAACCACATCGGGTGGTAACCAATTGTTAATGACTTCTCTATATACATTATCGCTGATTGGTATTCACCAATAACGCTGTAAACAAGTGCCGCAGTAAACACATACTCATAGTGCTCTGACGAGATACTAATTGCTTTATTTAGTGCCTGTAATGCAAGTTTAGCCTCGCCTAATTGGCTATGCGCTTGCGCCACCTCTAAATAACCATCAAGAGTCTGTTTATCTTGCGTCAATTCAATGACTTTTAGGTAATTAGCTGGGTATGATTCAATCAGGCTAAGCGCCTTTTGTGTATCCGCTAAATTAAGCCTAAAGCTAACATGTTCGGGGTTTATATCAACTGCTTGCTGGGCAACTATTAATGCTTGTTCAAACTCACCTTGCAATGAATAAGCAATACTTAAGTTACTCAAATCTGTACTATCAGCCTTAATATTTATAGCCTGTTTATATTGCTTTATAGCAATTACTAAATCACCTTCGGTAAGTGCTATATCAGCCAATAATTGATTGGCCATATAATTTTGTGGGCTGACACTTATCACCTCATTAAGTAACTGCTTTGCTTTTTCAATATCACCTTGCCACCACATAACTAAAGCTAAATTTTGCTTAATTATAGGATTCGTCCGTATTTTTAATGCAAGTTCAAACGCACTTTGAGCCTCAGATAACTTATCTTGATGTAAATACAGCATTCCCTTTAGTTCATAAAGAGTTAAGGTGCTAGCGCCTACTTGTTCAGCTTTGGCCAAATACTGTATAGCCGCAGACCAATCTTGTCTAGCAACCGCTATTAACATGGCATTTTTAGCAAATGCAGGGGTATTTTGATATGCCAACGGCGAGTTAAAAAGCAACTTACTGGCAATATTTAAATACTCATCCTGTTGAGACTGCTGGTATAAACTCAGTGCAACCTCACGTAATAACTCATAGTTAGCGTATAACTGCGGGGTTTGTTCAATCGCGCTACTAATTTGCATGAATAGCTGTTCACTGTAATCGCCTACATGCTGCACTTTTTGATACAACTCGATATGTTCAATTTGTACTTTGTCGCTCAACTGCGACATTACAACATATTTATTATCAAAATCAGGGTAAAGTGCAGTTAATTGCTGACTGCTTGAATGGTGCATTTGACTATAATTATCAATAATAATAGGCCATTGCTTACGTGCTTTGACCGTCCAATTAGGTGCTTCTAAACGAACTAACGTTAAATAACATTGTGGCTGCATACAATTGAGTTCAGCTCTTACAGCTTCTTGCATACCAGTTGCAATACTTAACTGTTTTAACCTCTGTGTTAAAGTTTGTTGGTTGTTACTATCTTCAATAACTTTTATTTCATCTTCTGAGATAAGGTGTAAGTGTTTACTATTAATAATACCTTGTCTAACTGCATCATCTATCGTAGCTTTTACCATATTTATATCAGCTTCGAAAAGCGGAGGCATTTTTATTTCAGGGGCTAAAAATACAACATAATGTTCTTCTGGTTTATGTACTTCAAACTTATACATTAAGCCTGTGGTTATGGCTGCAATCCCCATCACTGCAGCTAAAATCCTCCACTTTTTAGGTGATTTTGTTTTTACGACTAATTGATCAAGTGGAATTGTCTCTTGCGCTAAAATTTCTTGCTGTTTAATAGCAATAATAATGTCTTGTAACCTGCGTTCGACGCTTTGAGCATTTACGGGACGACGTGATTTTTTTCGCTGTAGTAATTGATTGAGTAAATCACATAATTCATTGGGTAGTGCGGGAATTATCTCGTGTGCATTGCTGGCTTTTCCATTTGCAATATTATTAGCTAATGCTTGCGCGGCCCCTTCACCAAAGGGATGACGGCCACTAATAAACATATATGCTAGTATACCAAATGAAAATAAATCGCTTTTAAAATCAACAGGCTCTTTTCTTATCTGTTCAGGTGACATCGCACTTGCACTGCCAAAACTCAGGTCCTGAACAGACTCATCTGATTCTGTATTATGTAAAGCAGCAATGCCAAAGTCTGTAATTTTTAATATGTTTTTATCGGTATCAATTATGATATTTGCGGGCTTTAAATCGCAATGAATTACTTGCTGACTATGTGCATGAGACAAGCCTGCACATAGCTGTAAAAGTATGTTCAGTTTATCCAACAAACAACAAATATGCTGTTGCTGGAACTGTTGTAAGGTTTTGCCTTTCAAATACTCCATAACAATGCATAGTTGGTCTTCAAACATCAGTACATCATGTATTTGCACAATATGTGGATGATTAAGACGAGCTAATAATTGTGCTTCATTAAGAACGTTGATATCTGCCGCCGATTGTGTGGAATTAACTTTAATAAGTTTAATTGCCACATAGCGCTTCAAACGGGTATCTTCAGCAAGATAGACAGAGCCCATTCCGCCTTGATTAAGTAATTTTATTAATTTGTAATTAACGATTGTTGTATTAAATTTTTCCACGCTGTTATGCGGTTGCGACATTCGAGGTTCTCTCTAACTCATGCCCTTTGTATATTTCAAAGGTTTTACCTGCAAAGCGAACTCTGCGTAATTGTCGCTCAATAATATTTTCAGCATCATGAACATGCGTTAAAACTTCAGAAAACTGTTTGCGGGCACGATGAATCTGAATATTTAAATATCGCATATCAACCCCTAAGTCTTTAACTAACCGATCTGTTTCTACCCAGCCTTGGTTAGCGGGTGTAACACCACGCTGTGCGTCTTCAGCACGATATCGCGCTAAATTAAGTGTTAGATAGTGATGACAGCGAGCATGTAAATCAATTTCTTTGTTATTGTACTTTATTGTAAGTTCAGAGATTTCTTCATCAAGGCTCAGGTTAAAATGAAACTCCAAATCATTAATATACAACTGTGGCACACTGCTCATTTGTGTTACATCGTCTATATGACTAGATAGAAACATCCAACGAGAATCGCCAAGGGTAATTATATGATTATCTTGCAACACTTCAGGGTCATCTTGTGTGGCGTCATCTAATGATTCTAAGTGCCACTGACCGCTGCTGTTTTCAAAAACAACAACATGATCAGGATTGTGCTCAGGTACTAGATGATAATGACTAAGCGAAATGACGTCTGTTGTTTTTTTATTATACTCATCAAGTCGAATTAATTGATCTGCAGGTGCTGCTAGGTTTTTTACAACATACGTTGTTTCTGAGTTACCTGAAAAATATATTTTGTCACCAATGCAAAGTAACTTGGGCTCATCTTTTACAAGGCGTTTATTGTTTAGCCACGTTCCATTTAGGCTCAAATCTCTAATAAACCATTTACCGTTTACCCATTCAATAATAGTATGGATTTTAGATACACTCGGATCACTTATCAAAGTATCGACTGAGTATTGATAACGACCAAAGGTATGATGTGCGTATAAAAAACAATAATCGTTTGTACGTTTATCAATTAAGTGAGCCATAATTGCACCTTGTTCTATCGTTGAATAAAGAAGCCAAATGTATCAGTAAAAATTCCTTACATTTTAAAGCTAAATGCAAGAGATTTACATTACTGAGTATATTGATAATTAGTGAAGATTACACTTTGAAAAGTAAATAATATGTACTTTTTTAAGGTAATTGTGCCCAATATCATAAAAAACAAAACTATCCTAAGTATATGAACTCATTTCTTATCTATTACACTCCAGTAAAGTGACTATTTTCAACTAAATAGATTAGTTATTTTTTATAAATTAAATCAACAGGTTCGTAAATCTCTTAATCAAAGTTAGGTTAATGGATATGGATATGGATATGGATAAAATTAAAACAAAAAAAACCAGCTTAAAAAGCTGGTTCAATCATTACTAAATTTAGTAACCAATAGGGGGGAAATCAACATGATGCTTGTGCAAACTGCAATTTAACAACAAGCACAATAGTAGACGCCGCCTTACTGATTAAGTTCAAAATAATTAAAATTTAATTTAGTCTCTAAGCTACGGGCATAAAAAAAGCCAGCTCAAAGTGGGCTGGCTCAATCATTACTAAATTTAGTAACCAAATAGGGAAATCAACATGTTGCTTGGATAAACTGCAATTCATCAACAAGCACAATAGTAGACGCCGC
>NZ_JABCJL010000016.1:0-122488 GCF_012952265.1 Pseudoalteromonas sp. NEC-BIFX-2020_015 | reverse complement strand
GGAAGACACATACACCTTACAACGAATCAACATATTTAGAAGCACTAAAAAGAAGAGGTTCGCCGCTGTTAAAATTTGCAATAAATAGCTAAATTTTACTAGTTGTCCACCTCAGGGCGTGTTGTTAGGTATTGCTTACACCAATAATGTCACTACTTGCCGCCACTCCACATAATCCAGCAGTTTCAGGCCACCACATAACATGCAAGAATGGTAATAGATTTTCTTTATGCACCACTGTAAAAGTTCCTACGGCGTTACCATCAATAACCTTAAAATCAAGTTTTAGAGATTCTTGCATAAACTTGAAACCCTCAGTATTTTTAGGTGAGTAACCCAAATTAACTTCAAGCTCATTTAATCCTTCCATTTCGGATGGAATAATGAACTTATAAACACCTGCATCTTTAGTGCTGATAATTTCTATTTGCTTATTATATTTTTCCCCGCTCATGGGAAAAGAGCAAGACCAAACACTTGTGGATATACAAAATAAAGATATTAAAGTGATGGCAAACTTCATTGCGATACCTAACAATTTTATAGTGCGCGCGTCGCGCATATTTCTGCCGAAGTCACGCTCATGTATTTAATAAGTCTTTTTTAACAAATAACTTAACCCATTGCTAGCTATAATTATTTCTTGGTACTAAATATAATCAGAAAAAGAAAATACGCTCGACGCTCTTTTTCTTGAATATGGGAGTAAAACAACTAGACTGTATATTTATACAGTAATCGATATTGGTGATGACATGAAAACGCGCTCTCCATTTTTAAATTATATCGCTGATTATATGTTGGTACGTCAGTATTCATTACGTACCGTGGACACGTACCTGAGATGGATTGCATCTTATATCCATTTTCATGATAAGCGCCACCCCGCCTCAATGGGAGACAATGAAGTCGAGCGCTATCTAGAGTACTTAGTGTTAAAACAAAACGTTGCACCACGAACGCAAGCCACGGCACTCAATTCATTGTCATTTCTATACAAGCACATAATAAAAAAAGAGCTGTCGTTAAACTTAAATTTTGCTCGCAGTAAAAAACAAGCAAAACTACCTGTAGTTATGACGCCAGAAGAAGTTAAGCTGCTTATGACTCATTTAAATAAGCGTTATTACCTTATTGCAAGCCTTATGTACGGGAGTGGTTTAAGAGTAATGGAAGCGGTACAATTAAGAGTGAAAGATATTGATTTTGATTACAAGTGTATTCAAGTATGGAATGGCAAAGGTAATAAACACCGTATTGTAACATTGGCCACCGAGCTAATTCCTATGCTGAGAAATCAAATTCTGCAGGTTGATGACTATCTAAAACTTGATTTAAATAATACGGAATATACTGGCGTATGGATGCCTTATGCTTTAACAAAAAAATATCCTTCTGCCTCAAAATCACTTGCGTGGCAGTATTTATTTCCCTCACATATATTAAGCACAGATCCTCAAAGTGGTGAAATAAGACGACATCATTTTCATCATTCGTGTATAAGAAAAGAAATAAAAAAAGCCGTTCAAAAATCGGGATTAACAAAAATAATAACACCGCATACCTTACGCCATTCATTTGCAACGCATCTATTGCAAAGTGGTGCCGATATCAGAACAGTTCAAGCTCAGCTTGGCCATTCAGATGTCAAAACAACGCAAATATATACCCATGTTTTACAGCAAGGAGCGAACGGTGTAATTAGTCCATTAAGTAAAATATTTTAAACTTTATCAATGTTCACTTCACGGCAAAGGTATGATGAAAAAGCACGCCTATTTGATTAAAAATGATGCCATTACAATTTTGACGAGGATTTACCAAAAGCGCAATATGAGAAAATAGTATTGGTAATTTTAGATAGTATGAAAAAGGAAATTTACAACACCCAATGTTGTTTGAAGTATAAGTTGGCATAACAACATATGCTTTTACTGACCTACAGCATTGCAAGTGAAGTATAAGTTGACATAAAATTGAAGCTTATAATGGCATAAAGTTTCCGAATTTAGCTCAAGCAACGAGATTAATAAAGTAAAGCATACTGACTTGCGATGTGTCATTTTGAGCTGTAATAAATTTCGCTAGAGAGTCCGACATCAAGCGTAGATATTTTTGAACAAAAGTAGGAGTAAATTCATGTTTAAAGAGATCGTACGTTATTAATTAAAGGGTCGTTTCAGACCCTTTAATTGAAGCCAAAAATATATAATTACGCTTCGAAATTAATTTCTATCTAAAGCAACAAATGCAAGCTTTGAGCGGTATACTCTCATGCTGTGATCAGTACCAAATTTCTTCCAAGTAAACTGTTTTCTCATCCAACCTTTCAGCCGATACCAAATATCTACGTGAGTTAACAAGCGAGTTTTATAATACTCTCCAGGCTTAACGTTGGTTAGAAAGCGCATATCGCCACCATGAATATATTGACCAAACTTTTCGCGAAGACCAGACTTAAGCTTATCTCCTATGGCGGGAATAAACCCTAAAAACCAAGAGGTAGTTGTGATAAAAACATCTGCGGGCGGGACCATAGTTACACCATCTGACGAATTTACAATTCTATAGATAGGTGTTTTCATTGTCATAAGCCAATGATCATCCGATACTCTAGGAGAGCCAAATGTATAACACGCAGCATTACCTCCTTTGTGGTTAATCCTCTTTGCAGCTATTGTCGCAAGCGCGCCGCCAAGTGAATGACCTGTAATAAAAAGAGGTAACTCTTTGAATTGCTCAAGTGATTTATTAATTTCCATCTCAATGAGGTTGTAAGCATCATGGAAGCCAGAGTGCACCCTTCCTTCAGTCACACACCTCGTCAAAACAGCATTTGCATCCGATTTTATATCTTTTAACTCTGTTGGCTCAGTACCACGAAAGGATAGCACAACAAATTCATTAGTTTTAATTAGAACTGCTTGGCTTCCTTGAGCATTAAAAGTTGATACAAGCTCAGCATCTATAAGTTTTAGCTGATTTTCGAGTAAGATTTTTTCTTCATTGTGATCATAAGTAAACTTATCAACAGCTAATTGGATTGCACCTTTTAGAAGACTGTCGCTATTTTTACTTGAAGAAAAAATTTTTTCTAGTTTAAGTCTGAGAACATCATTAATAACTGGAGGGTTAAACCTAACATAAGCCAGCTCAGCAAAACATGCCATTAACCATGCTGTTCTATCACTATAGGCCCTACGGTACATAGGCACTGTTTTACTTAATAAGCTTTTAGCTTGTTCTAATTCCTCAGTAGTACTTATCATTGGTTTTGACATTATCTCAATTCCTATTAATATCTAAATTAACTTCTTGGTACAACTTGTTTTAAACTGTAATTAGAACAAGACTGCTGCTGTCTAAGAGTGTTTTTAGGCTAAACTTAACCTTCTACTTTTGATTCACTTAAGCAAATTTTTGTAAAAGGGATAAAATCACACCGCCCAACTCTTCAGATTTAGCAACGATATGATTAATCTTCTCGTTTCTATTTTGCGAAGATTTAACTATTTTCATTAATTCGGTAAGTTTTTTTACATCTGCTGGGCTAGGAAATAACTCCTTAACTTCTTCATCAGTCATTCGAGTAATTGAAGAAATACTTGATGCTAATTTTTCATCTGTAGCCTCAGCAGAATTTTCGATTATTAAATCGATCTCACTATCAAATTCATCCCAATTTATCGTCATTTTAATCTCTCCCCTTAATTAAATAGAATCTCGTATTTCTCGGACTTTACCTAAAAATTTTTGTGAACGTTCTGATTTATCTTCCAAAATATCTTTCTTTTCAATAAGAACAGAAACCGCATCATCTGTTTCGTCAATCAACCTTCCTATGCTCGCATCGGTTGTATTAACCATTTCTAAGTATCGATTCCTATTATCTGCGACCTTAGATGCGGATAATAAAAAACTAGTAATACTATTATTGATCGATCTAGCCTGCGTATATTCCTCTCTAATTTTTAGCTCAATACGTCTTTCAAGGGCATCAAGGGGCTGAATTAGCTCTAGTCTTTTTTCATTGATTTTCTTTATAAGTCTTGGGCCAGTTTTTACTAAAAACAGTAATCTTTGCTTTTTATCATCTTCACTAACAATCGTTTCCCAAGCATCAGAAATTGTTTTATTGGAAAAGAAGTGATTTGCAAATTCAGGAACCCACTCTTCCTCTATAAACTTATCCACTTCTTTTCGCTTCTGATCAAAGAATCTATTTAAAAGTGTGATATTTGATTCTTCAATTGCAGCAATTCGCTTACCTAACTCAACCGATAATTCTGGAGCTTCTGAAGGAATTGATACACACCCCGTGACTGCAATAAGTACAGATAATGTTGTTACTTTAATTATTTTAAGCATCTTTCAACTCTCTTCTTTTTTATTCTCAATTGTATTTAAGGTAAATTTAAACTGATTTAATTTACTTCCAATTATAGAATTACATCTCGACCACCAACCAAAAACATAAATAACAACAGGTAATAAATTAAAATAAATGTTCTTTTCGCTCAGGAGCCATTAATCCTAAACTCCACTTAGCAATAGGGGATCTTTTATCCCACCATTCACATTGTCTTCTGTGGAGCATATCAGCAATAAACTCTGCAATTTGAGGATCAGTTTTACCAGGTAGTAAATTTTCGTTTTTGATCGCTAAAAAGAGAGATTCTGCATATTTTTGACGACTTTTTATGTCCGATTTTCGAGTCAGAATAGACATCACGGGATTTAAAATAAAAATCATCAGAATAAACATTACTAAACAGAAACAAACTAAAGCTCCTATGAATATCAATAATGATTTCTTACTTATAGTCTCTTGATATGGGCTATTATTTATATCGAAATCTCTTATTCCAACTCCTTTAGCAAAAGCTCTAATGTTTGGTTCCTCTGTACCTTCAAATAAAATTCTAAGTTGAATACCGTAGTCTGATTTTTCAGTCCGATTGATGGCTGAAACTTTGAAGGAGAAATTAAACGAGTTACCATCAAATTCCATTTTTTTTGGCTCTTTAACGAGGTCATTTACATCACCATGCCCTACAACTGAATAAGCTAATACCTTAAAATTAGATAGTTCTTTAGGTGTTAATTTAAAATTTATGGGAATATCCAAGTAATCTTTAGCCGTATAGTTAAGTAGTGAGATTTGCAATAAACCAATCTTTTCTTTTTCTATCTTATTCACAGTGAGAATTATATCATCGGAAGGGAATTTAGGTTTTGAGAAGTAGTTATCGTCATAATCTTTGTGTAAATCTAACTTTGATATTGCTAAGCTCTCAGAATAAAAGTAGTAACTACCTGCAAACGTAAATAATGCACTCAATGCTGCGACTAATATATTTTTCCACATCTTTTCATATATTCCTGATTTAAATAAATAGCTCTAAAGCGATAGTGATCTCTCGTATCATCAATACTATTAACCCAGTACTCACTACTGACCTGATGAGTCAATCCAGCTATGACTTAAACAAATCGTTAGAATTCTGTAATTAAGGCGCGGTCAAAACACAACCACAAACAGTATGATTTATAAACTACAGTATCATTATGATTCGGTCAATATATTTTTGTGGTTTGTTTTTTGTTCTTTAAAGGTTCATATTGAATCTCAATGTTGTACCATTGATTACTCTGTGATATTTGTAGGGGAACACAAATGTTGGAGTCATTTTAGTATGATTAGCCTCAAGCACTTACCAGCCGCACAAGTTTCAAGATTAACTTATATAGAATTTTGTTTAAGATTTTTAGGTAGTTTTTCTCGAGCGGATCTTGTTAAGAAATTTGGAGTAGGAACAGCTGCTGCAAGTAGAGATATAGCGGAGTATAAGAAGCTAATGCCTAATAATATCTCGGATACATCAAGTTCTAAAAGTTATGTACTTAGCGATAGTTGGCAGCCACTGTTTAAATTTAAATCCTCTGAAGTCTTAGCTCAACTAACTGGTAAAGAAATCCAAAGCTTCACCCATTCATATGTTTCAAATGAAACCCTTGATATCATTGACGAGCCGGATCTTAGGATTGTTACTGAAATAACAAAAGCAATTCTTTCGCAAAGAGCTTTAGAAGCCGAATACTTTTCCAATTCTAGCGGCTCTAGTACCAAGAACTTAGTTCCGCATTCATATATGTATAATGGTTCAAGATGGCATGTGCGAGCATTTGATAGATGTAAAAATAGGTTTGGGGACTTTGTTATATCTCGGTTTCTCGGCGCAAAGATAATTGAAAAAGAGACACCTAATAAGCTTGAGCTTAAAACGGAAGATATTCAATGGAACAGACAAATTGATCTTGAAATAATTCCTCACCCTAGCTTGGAAGACACTCGAGGTGTAACAAATGAATTCAATATGATCGACGGTGTATTAAAAAAGAGGATTAGAGCTTCATCAGCCGGGTATTTTTTAAAAAACCTCTACGTCGATTGTGCGAGAATTCCAACAGCAGACAAACATTTTCGATTAAGGTTAAAAAACAGGCTCTCTTTATATGGAGTCGGAGGACTAAACATGGCTCCATACTTCGATGGATTTGAAGAAGAATAGTTGTATTTATAAGCAACTTAATAATATTATTAGAAGATGACACCTACTTATACTTTAGAGTTTCATATGGCTAAAACAATAAAAACCAGCAACACCATTGATAAATTGGCGAGTTTCGATTACGAAAATGTAAAGCTGCATTAGATGGTCGGCTGTCCGTAGATGATCTTAGCGCAGCTGAACAAGTTGTATTTATGAATAATTTTGACGAAGCTATAAACTCTAATTTAGAACAGGATTTTTCTAAGCATTTTGAAAAACTGAGCAGTAACGAAAAACTTTATGGCTTAGATCTGTGAAACAAGAAATAGATCAAGTATGAATAAACACAAATAGCTCATACCTTAATTAAAGTTGAATAAAAAGACCCCAGCGTTTGCTGGGGTCTTTTTATTTAGCCTCTGCCTTTTCGGCAGTTAAGAGTCACAATTTGTGGTTGTTCAATTCCTGGCCTAATTTCAGCTGCCTACTCGGCAGTTCACGGTGATTTAGAAAATCGAGAGCGCTTGTGTATATTTCCAGCTGCCTACTCGGCAGTTCACTTCTGGATATAAAGGGTAATCAAGTTAACATAATTTCCAGCTGCCTACTCGGCAGTTCACTATAAAGGTTAGTTTAAATTTCTATAAATACCAAAATGTTAAATCATTTTTAAATGATTCCCCCTTTTTAATCAACCAGATAACCCATTGAAAATTAAAAGAGTGTTTTATAACTATTAAAAAAGGGTATTCAAAGAGGGAACAGTGCCTTGAAATGTTTGATTTGTAGCAAGGCCATAATTATTGAATTGATTTTTTATGGACTCAGTATTTTCAATTTTTTGTATGTGAAGTATAAAATTCTCCCCGTTGCTTTTGCTTGATACAGGTATTGAATGAAAGTGACCTATGACTTTTGCCTCAAATTGGTATTTAGGGTTGTAAATCTCGCCTCTAGCTTCAGCTCGTTTTTTAGCGCGTTTTAATCGCCTTTGCTTTTCACCCACAAATGCTTTAGCTACCGATTGGTTGCGAACAAACATGACTTCACTTTGGTTTGTTGGTACTTCGAGTATTATTGATAAGCCAAATAACTTGTCATGAGCCATCATCTCAAAATAGCTTTGCTGAGATAAATTGGTTAATTGCTTTTTATCTGTTGATACGAACGCTAATTCATTACCTATTGTTTGCTCATTCCATTTAGGGAAGCACACACCAATATTACTTATTTCACGTGAGCTCATAAACCCATGCAAAATACCGATACAACGGCCAGCTAGAAGGCTTACATCACAATTTTTAGGTAAATAGGTAATGGTAAAATAATAGCGCTTCAAGCTTTACTCCTTTGGAACAAGCCACCTTTGATCAACACTGCCGCAATAAAGTGAACTGCGTTTGAATCTTCACTTTGCTCTAAACCATGCTTTTCCATGTACTTAATATGCAAAGCAATACGCGGGAGTAATGAATAAAAGTCTGAATGGGTCTTAGGTGTTCTGTGTGCAACTAATATTTGCTTATCTGCACCATACTCGTGAGTTCGTAATGGTTTGTAACCTCCGTCATACCAATCATCGATAGTTTGAATAGCAGCGCCTACTTTTTGCGAGTTTAAACTTGCTGCTTTTTTATCGCCGACTTGAGTATATGCAAGTTGCTTAGATGACATGCCCTGTTCAACAGCATCTACAAACTTTTGACTAGGGTGAACCTCTTGGCTAAATGCATTTTTAATTTTGGCGGTTATATCTAAATAACAGTAGCTTTGAGGGTTGCTAAGCCCTTCTTGAATAACTTCTGCTAATGTTGTTAGTGCTGTTTGATTATTTTGCCAATTGCCCTGCCACTTTAATTTTTGTGCACCTTCAACAATTATTGGGTCTAAATGTTCTGCGAGGATTTCAATATCAACATTTGGTGATTGGCGGTTGCGCCAAAGCCAGTTGCCCATCAGTATATTTTTAGCGTAGCGAGTTGCCACTTCATTAAGGCCATTGTGCTTTTTATAGGTTTCAAAAAAACGTTTTAACCAATAAATAACTTTAGGGTCATCACAAACATGTGGCTCATTGCTATTGGCCTCAACCCTGAGTGAAAAACGGCAAACTAGCTCATTTACTGTTGGAGGCACGTAGCACACATCAATTGTTTGTGGGTTCCCAAAAGCGAGATCTTGTGGCGCTAAGTTTTTAGCCTCATTTTGCTTTTGATACGCATCACCAAACCCTGACTTTTGCCCAACTAATTTATTTTGCTCTATTTGTAGCGGTTCAAAATCAGACGCTGGTGTTTTATAAAAAAACACCGCTTTACTGGGTGAAAGCGAACGCGTGTAACTTAAGTGCCGAGGTAATTGCATTATTCATACTCAAACTTAGACTTTTTCATAAGCATAGACTCTTTTTGAACATCCATAACCCAAAATGCGTCATGAAAGAACTGCTTAGCCCCAGCGTACTTTACTGATGTATTACTAACACACTCTAACAAACCAATTACGGGTTCAGCATAACAATGGTATTCATGTAATGCTGCATCTCGCTTTACGGGTTCTTCAAGCGCAGCAAAGCCAATTGCAGCGGGTCTTAAATTAAAGTTACCGTTAAGGGCATCAATTAATTGTTCAAAACTTTTAACTACTTTTTTTGTAGGATATAACCAACTGCCATTTGACGATTTTGCTTTAAGGTTTTTAAAAAGTTCACTCGGTTTAGTATGCACATGGCACCAGTCTATATTTTGATATAACGAAGGTGGATGCATAGTCCCGCCCGCAAACATAGATGGTAGTGCGGGCTTTATAAGCTGACTATTTAACTTATCTAAAAGCTCAGTATTTGGTACAAAAAGCCTAAATACTAAATCGAGTGTTATGTCGCATTTGGGTTTATCGATAATACCAGTTCTTATTACATGACTACGGCCAGCAACTTGTTTTAACTTGCTTGGCTCAGGTAATGGTTTACCTGTATGTAATTGATAGTTTTCAATGTAAATAGCACTGCCAATACACTTAATTGAATGGTCTATAAAGTTTTTTAGCTTACGCTCAAAGTTATGAGCAAGCCCATTTAAAGCTGTAAGTGACGGCATACCTTGAATATATGGGTTAGCCATTGCCTCAGCATCAAACACTCGCATATCTTGGCAATGTACATACACTATTTGCTCATCATTTAATGTTTCTTCTTCAGTTGTACAATGAGTAAATACATAGTTTAACTGCGTTTTAAACAGCCCCATTAAATTAGGGTGATACGCAAAGCGTTTGAGCTTACTTAAATTACCAAGGCTCTCATTTAGTACGTTACTAAATTGGCTAATGCAGTTAGTAATACTCTGATCTAAGTAATGCTTTGCCCACTCAGGGTAAGCTTGCTCTTGCACGTTATTTTTAGCTTCCAGAATGTTATCAAGCCATAACTGCAAACTAACACGTACCTGCCTAATAGCCGCTACTCGCGCTAATCGCTTTTGCCTCAACGTACTAAACTGTTTAATACCAACCAATACCAAAAGCGCCTGTTGAAATTGACTACTTAATAGCGCACGAATTTTAAATGCTTTCTCTATATCATTATCGGCTACTTTAGAGCGGTTAACAGCCTTTGAATATGTTTTAGGAAAGTAACGCAGGACTCTTATATTACCACCTACTGAGCTTGCTAAATCGCCAACATTGGCAGGTCTTGACTGCTCAACTAAAGCAAAATTTAACTTACGATCTGTTGTTAATTGCTGAATTTTAGCCAGCATTGCGTGGCTTACTACAGGCGTAACCGCAAGGTAGCTTTGCTGAAATGGCATTTGTAATTGTGGTGAAAAAGAGCTTACTTCTAATGGGAGCTCTACCACTGGCAACTGCTGTTTTATTTTACCCGCGATTTCTAAAACCGCCTTTTTAGTAAACTCGTAGGCTCTGATTAAATCAATCCAAACAGGCTCTTCAGTTATTAATAACTTTGCTAAACAAGTCACTTCGCCCTGCCAACTAAATGAGGTTAAAAATAACTTTGCATGATTAATTTCAGCACTGTTGTGCGACCAGCCAAAACTTAAAGGTAATGACCGGCTACAAATACCCGCAATATCTTCACTTACAACTTCACTAATTAAACGTTGATGGCTTACTCGTATATCAGGGTATTTTAAATTATGAGTATGAAACCATTTCACTTCGTTAATGCACTTACTCAATAACACTTCATCGCGTAATACACTTTTAGCAGTTCTTACACTTGTTAAATCATCAATCTCACTTCGCTTATAAACTAGGTTAATGAGCACAGTCAGCGCTTGTTCTTCAAAGCCATCTACCGCAATGCAAGGCGTATATGAGGCAAACAACTTTCTAAGTGTTGTGGTTTTTTCTTTTAGTGATTCAATTACGAGTGCGTTTTGTAAGTTCATAAATTACCACGGCGCTATAAATTGTTTTTTTGTTTGAGGCTTTTCAGCTGCGAATGCTTGCTGTAGCTCAATTACCTGGCGTAAATAAAATACATGGCTATCAGCTCTGAGCTGTTCGTGCTTTTTTTGTGGATAAGCACAGTTTAAAAAGCCTTCTTGATGAAGCCTGTAAACTTGCTCTGTGGTAGTGTTTAACAATACTGCGGTATCAAAAGTACAAAGTAGTAAGTCTGCAATATTTGGGTGTTTAGCTTTAGGGTTACTATCAACTAATTCGACAAAATAATTAATAATCTCATCAATTACTTTGTTCTTACGGTTACTTGTTGCAGCTATTTGACCATCACGGATCATATTGCCATAGACAGAGTTGAACTTAGTTTTATTAAAAGGGTTAAGTTGTTTGAGTCGCGCATTGTTTGTAAGTAAATCAAATTCAGCTGTAAGACCATTAGGCCAAGTACTAAAGTAATTAACAAAAGTACTGTTAAAGTCAGCATCGCATACATCAAGTTGTTTAACCTTAGCAAACCAAGATATTAACCCCACTATTTTTTGGCTGTTATTACCTGCAAGAGCAAATGCAATTTTAAAGTCTGCATCGTTTAACTGTTCACTATTGGTTAGTTTACAACCGCAACTGCACTCTAAAAACCCCTCATAAGCTCTGTAATCAATTAAGTTATGGCATTCTCTACATTGTGAGGTTAATTGTGTTTTATGCTTATGACACGCTTTATAGGGCTTTAAATGCCAGTAAAAAGGAATATATGAAGATTCAGACAAGCATTCAATGCAAACAGGTATGTTATCAGTATGAAGTAGCTCAAGGGGAATTGTTAGCTCATTTCGGCTTACTGCGGCAAGGTTGCCAAATTTAAAATTACTGCGCCGCCATGCAAGCGCAAGAATATCACCAGCGTTAACATCTGCTAATTGAGCTACCAACTTAAGCGCTCTTATTCTAAAGCTGCTCGCTTGCCTAGCATGATAAACATCAACCTTACTTAGCTCCAACGGCAACGCACCTTCAAGCTCATGATCTTGCTCTGCAAGCCATTGCCACAAAATATCAGCAAGCTCACTATAGCCATCGTATGAGTTATTCCTTGCAAGCCTTAGCAAATAGCTTTCAAGCGCCTCATCAGGATAAGGTTTTGTTTGAACTAAAAAATGCATCGCCAACCTAAACTAAGAAAATCTTAGTTTAGGTTTAGTTCGTATTTATTACTTCGTCAAATTCATTTGGCTTCAATATGAACACTTTTCTTTTGGAAAAAACAAATAAGCTTCCATGCTTCAAAACTAGAACGAAATCAAAACCATTCCCCCAGTATAGGCTCAGCTTTTCTTCGGTAAATTTTAGGGCTTTTTCGTAGTTTAGGCATGGGCTTGAATGATTATGATAAGCTAGCAAGCAGTTTACAGGGTACTGAGTATAATGTGACTTGAGTTTTTTATGCTTCTTCAAAGTGGTATCGTAAACAGATTGGGCAAACTCATGCTCAACACTACTATCTCCCATCCAAGGGGTACCTGTCAGCTTATTCCTAGAGGCAACTTCCTTTAATTCTTGCTTCGTTCTGTGCGGCTGTTTCAACTTGAAGAGTGAAGGGTCTACCACGTTTGCTTGATGCAAAGTCAAGGCCTTAGCGTGATCTGAGTGGATTATTTCAGTTAATTCAACTCCATAATTAGTTCCAGCCATCTCAACGTGAAAATCCGGTTTTTCTCTTTTTGTCACTTTGAATGGTAATTCCACCTCGTTAGAGCAAAAAAATAGATTTAATGATTCACGAAAAACCCATTGCTCACATTGCTCTGACGTCCTGCCTTTTCCTCGTGGCAAAACTTCGACTTTTAGCTCCTCGATTACCTCTTGCAACTCAATTTGAGTGTTAGCCATGAAGTTCATCACTATAGATCTGACTCACTAGAGTTATCTTTCGTTATTTGAATAATTTGATTTCTCACATCTTCACTCATATTACTCCACACACGTATTAGCTCGGCCAGTTTATCCTCTTCACAATAAAAGTAAGCTACTGGTACATCTAGCTCTTTAGCGATGCGTTTCATGGTTAAAAAATCAGGGGCATGTTTGCCTTTTTCGTATTGGTTCATGCGAGCACTAGCCGTGTTTGGCTCCATGCCTAATGCCATACCTAGCTGTTGCTGAGTAAGGCCTGCTGCTTTTCTTGCAGATTTTAGGCGTGAAGGTGTTGGAGTTTCCATGTGAACCTTAGCTATAAAACATATATTGCTAAGATTCTCTTAGTATCTAACCCATAAGTGTACTAAGGATATTTTAGTTTTTAAATATACACTTAATTAGTAATGTCTTAAACTATAAATTCATGAGTTAAAAGGGATTTTATGCTTGTTTTTGCTAGTGAAGCTTCTGGTAAGATTGTTTCAATAAATAACGTCAAAAATGGTAAAGCATGTAACTGTTTTTGTATCGCATGTAATGACCCTTTAATTGCACGCAATGGAGGGAAAATAAAAGCACACTCATTTGCTCACACTACAAAAGAAGAGTCTAGAACATGCTTAATGACCGCTTTGCATCGGTACGCTCAAGAATATTTTTTAACGGCTAAAACAATAAACCTTCCAGAAGTTACTATTTATCATCGAGGTTACAGTAAAACTGAAACTAGTAGAAAAGCCTTAATTAACTCTGTAAAACTTGAATATAGCATTCATAACAAATACATCGCCGATGTGAAGTTAGAAACTGATATTGGTGATTTATTAGTGGAAATCAAGGTAACATCGCCTTGCTCCGCAGAAAAAATTAACTTTTACCGTGACGAAACAATCGCTTCCTTAGAGTATGATTTATCTGCTTATATTGATTCTGATTATACCGATGTAAATTGTGCGCTTAAGCATAATGATGATACGTCTAATTGGTTATTTGGTTGGTGTGAGGATCAATTAAGAGAAGAGATTAATCAAAAAGTTGAACTCAACCAAATAGAAATGAATAAAAAAATTAGACAACAAATTGAAGAGTCAAGAAAACAAGCTCTACGTAAATTTGATAACTTAAAAAACGACAACAACTAAAAATACCCAGCCACAACATTGGATTTAACCATAATATCAAAGGTGAAAATTACGATTTATCTGCCCAAGTAGTAAAAAGTAAAAGTATAAAGTTCGAAAAAGTTTCACTTGAAGTAGAGCATGAAAATTTTTTACTATTGAAGTGCGTAGCTCTTAATAATTCTAACCAAGAACGAGTGTTAAATATTGCTCTTTTATTTCAAAATGATACCCCCGATATCCTCAAAAAAGATTCAGGCCAAATAATCGTAGGTCGAATAAAAAAATCAAAACAATTTAAGTTCGAATGGCTAAACTTTACACCTCCAGGTTCGGCTTTAGAAAGAGCAAAATTTATAGCTATTTCTGAAAAAGAAGAGCAGCTAGAAAAATATAAGTTTATAGATCATGTAACAAACTATGCTGACATTTATGCATTAGAACAAGATAGATATTTTTCAAATGATTACCCTAAATGGAAAATGTGGCTAACTTCACAAAGTGATATGGCTCCCAACGAAAATTTTAATGTTAAAAATCCCAAGTATCCAGCTCTATTAAAAACAAATAATTCACACCCTCAGCTTTGGATGTTTGATCGCTGGTACATATTAATATTTAGTAAATTAACAGAGTTTATTGACAGCTACCCAATAGGTACACCCATAGATACAAAATACATATTTGAGCTACTAAAAAATGAATTTCCACTTTCCCATAATTACAAATTTTTTGTCGAGCAAGCAGATAAAATGAATGTTTCATATAAATTAGATCACTTACTAAAGCCTGAAAGTATTATAAATACTTGCTTATCATTTTTTGAGGAGACACTTGCTGTTGAAAAAATCTCTGGTGTTTTTTTTAGAAATTACAACTTGAGATTGCAAATGTCCCCTTCAATCAAATAAATTAAGCACCGGAAGGTTGCAGCCCTAATACTTCGAATGTATTTTTAAGCTCTAGAATGGCGTAGCCAGGGTCTATGCCCCAATTAAAAAAGCCGCCATTTATTGTTTTGTCCCAACGTTCCTGATCTTCTTTAGGAATAAATTCAGCGGTATTAACATCACAATCTTTAGCTAAAACGACCATTAGAACTTCATGAACCGAAGGTCTATTATGACCTTCAGGATATGGGTTAACTTTCTTTATTCCTAAGATATTAGCAATCTCTTTAGCATCATACTTAGAGTTGCTTATTTCATTAGCTAAATCGGGCTTGAAACAATAGATAACAACAGCTAGTGTATTTAACAATAAATACCCCAAATGATTGTTTTCTGAAAATGCCTTTCCCTCGGTTAAGACTTGCAACACTTCCAGATACCTAACAAGCGTTTCGACTTCTCGTAAAGATAGCTCTAGGTTAATAATTATCGACTCAATAAATTTTTTAGGTAATGCAGGTGAGTAAAGGTTTGTTGGTAAATGCTGATTTTCCCGAACCAACTTTTCAAATAAGGTCATGGAAGCAAAAATTGGTTCAAGTCTATTTGGTATAGTTTTATTACTGAGTTTAATAGTGAATTTTAAAAACTTATCTAAATACTTTTGAGAGTCAACATCAGTACCATAACAATGATTTATAGATGCTCTCAATTGTTGGGAGTTAGTAATCAATACAAATTGAACATTGTCGATATCAAATACGTGTTTAATAAGCTCTAGAACATCTACAGCAAAGCTAGGCTTACACCTATCTAGCTCATCAACAAAAAACACTATAGCTTTTTCTTCTGCTACTTTGGATATCGCATCTTTAAGGGAAGTTAGATTTTTATCAGCTTGTACCTGATCTTTTATAATTGACTCAACTGTAGCATCAATGGCTTTATCTGCGGCTTTTTGAATATCTTTGTCATAGTCATCAGCGACACTAGCAAAATCTTGCCTAAGAATATGTCCAATAAAAGCTTTTCCTCCTGTTTTAAGTCCAAATTTTGTAGCTGGTATAATCTTTTTAATAAAGCCTGGCTGCTCTTTTTCTGGCAGTAACTTAATTATCTCTGATAGAAGCGTGACAAGTGGTTCACCTACATGATCAGCTTTAAATGCATCTACATAGATTAAATGGTGAGTGTCCTTTAATTTGAATAAATTAATTGTTTTTTGACAAAATTCAGACTTCCCCGTTCCCCAACTCCCATCAAGCATCATAGGAGATATATCCAAAGATGAACTCAAAAGTTTAATTATGTTTTCTGCTACAGGCTTGCGATGAAACTCATCACGACTTTCAAATGTGTTGTTCATATTTTCCCTAATAATTTAACTTTTTAATATTAGAATAATAGTAATCTAGATTCATGACTCCGTATAACCTATTTCCTCAACAACTGACTGATCGGCATCCGGTCAGTAAACTTAGTCGCTATGAACGGATCTTCATCTTTGGCGCTTTCAGGTTTATAAAGTGAATAGCGCTCGACTTCACTTGCTGTTATTTCTGCAACAGGCAAGGTAAATAGGTTTGGTACATCAGGAAACAGTACTCCAAATGCTTTAACTAGATGCTTGGTTGTGAGGGTTTTCGCGTTATCCATTAGTGCATAAAGTACGGCATCATCTAAAAAGTATTTAAGCGTTCTAAAACAGCCTTTTGATAGTGAGAACAAAGCAAATACTATTGCTTGTTCACTTAGGTTTGGCTTTTCGGTAAATGGCATACGGTTGGCTAGGCCAATTATTAACTGCACAAAGTGCTTTGGGTTTTCTGATAGTTTAAAATAAGGCAGCTGCCGCCTTACTAATAAACGCGATGACCACTGCGGTTCGTCTGCTATTTTTTCTGCCCACGGCATACCTACCAATACAATTGATACACCCGCTTCGTCGTTAATGTATTTTAATCGATTGGCAATCTCGCGGCGTTTTTTACCTTGGTTGTGTTCAATTAGCTCTTGAAACTCATCAATAATTATAAGCTCTGTGCCACACGTTTTTAGGCATTTTATTAATGATGTCGTTAACCGAGTACCGTTTATTCGTAGCTTGCGCTCTGTACTGCCTACTTGACCTAAGTCTTTAAGAAGCTCGGCTAAAGTAGATTCTAATGTTGGGTTACTAGGTATGCGGCTGACTAATACGGGGTGATTCATCACTCCATTAATAAATTGCGGTAAGTGACGTTCTTTATACTGTTTTATTAGTGCTGTTTTACCTGTGCCTGTATCTCCATTTAACAGCATGCAAGGCTTTTCACCTGTTAACCCTTTACCAAGTCTTAATCTGTCAAAGTCGTTAAATACAGTGGTTATTATTGGGTATTCAATAAATACATCACGAAATTCATTCAGCTTTTCTTTTTGTTTATCGGTCAGCATAGTTAAAATCCATCTAGGTCTGAGATAAAGTCATCCCAACTATCAGCTGGTTGCTCTTTAGGTGTAACCTTTTTGGGTTCTACTGGCTCGCTCTGAGCTATTGATTTTTGTGAGTCACTATTTACATTTTGATGCTTAGCTAATGCTTTACCCCCTTTTACTTTTGAGTGTTTTGGCGCATTTTTTAACTCTTCAAACTCATTTTGAATTTTATTATGAATAAACATACGCGCTTTTGCTAAGCCTACATTATCGATAGAGCCCGAAATAAAATCGCGATGAATACGTATATTTATTTTATGCTGATTCAAACTTAAATTTTGGGTGTAACCGTTTGGGTCTATGCATGGCACTTTTATGTAATGCTCTAGCTTATCGAGGTAAACGTATATATAAGAAATATCATCGGGGTTTAATTTAATTAAAACTTCTTGAGATACTTTGTGGCTAAACTGTTTTCTATAGTTTGCTAGTTCAGTACTGTCGTAGCTTAAGTTTTCTAGCCTTATTCCACCTTTACGAAGCACCCGATGGTTTGAAATACTGAGTACAACATCTAGTTGTTGAAGGTCAGCATCACTCAGCATTGTTGGTGGTAACTTATTAAAGCCTTGATCCCATAATTGGCTTGGTATGTACTTAAAGCGGCTGTCGGCATCTTGATGGAAAACGTCTACTACCCATTTATGAAATAGCTGCATAAAGGTCGTAAAGCGCATGATTGCATCTTTTTTGGGATTGTATTCATGCTTTTGTAAAATGTTAGAAAAGGTTTTACCAGGAACAGGGTCTAATAATTCAGTGTTAATGGTGCCGAACATACGCTCTACAAAGGGTTTTAACCAAGGCTTTGCGACAGGGTTATATTGAGTATTAATGCCTATTTCTTCACAAGCAAGTTCAAGGCTGTTACTCCAAAATTCAGCGCCATTATCAACAACGAGAGTTTCAATTTTGCCAGCACATTTCCACTCATTTATCGTATCTGGGTATAGTTTTGCCACATCACTTTTAGGTTTCATTGCATTTAGCATTGCTCGCCTTACTGCATCATAGCTGGGCTCACTGAAACTAAAGTAATAGCCAACAATACAATGGCTATACACATCTACTAACATAGTGAGTGTTGGCCGACCAAGTGGGATATGCAGCTCATCATCTAATAAGATAAGATCAAGTGGCGTATGGTCAATTTCAACTTTTTCGAGTACTCGGGTAGGCCGTGTATGCCCTTCTACTTTATTAAAAGCAATATCAGCAAGGCGCTTACCATAACGAGCAATCATTACTTCGTATTGCGGTAAGTTATCTATTCTGTTTTTAAACGCTTTGTATGTTAAAGGCTTTAAAACACTGCCTACAACACTGTCGTTTTCAATAACAACTAAGTCTGCATAATACTTATAAGCCGAAGCCACCGATGGTTTTTCTTTTACTAAATAACGCTCAAGTGCCTTTTCAAAAAACTTATCGGTGGCTGTATCGCGCTCCCTGTTTCCCTTTTTTTGGTGGCTTGGTATTAGCGCCATGATATTTTTATCTGCATTGGTATAAGCGCTATACCATCGTGCAGCGGTTCTCCAACTGGGCTTTTTTTCTCCCTCAACTTCAGGCATTACTTTTAATAAAGGCTCAAGGTTTTTTTGTGTCCAACCGCCTTGAATATCAGCCTCAAGCCATTGAATATATTTAAGTTTAGCAAATGTTGTTGTTTTTATTTTTTCAGGAAGGGCTTGTAAATCTTTGGCGTAATTTTGAGGTGGTTTGGTTTCTACTTTTGGTAATGGCTGGTTAAATTCATCTTCAAACAGCCCGTCATTAAACATTGTTAGACCAAATTGCTGTTTCTATTGATATTTCATTTGTAGTTAAGTCGGCAAATAACTGCCCTAGTGATAATAAGCGTAGCACCGTAGCAAGTAGCTCACCGGCAGTTACTTTTAAAAAGCTAACTAACTGCCCTACTTTAATAGAGCCGTATTGCTTAACAAGCTTTAGCACCGATGCTTGCAACTCTGTTAAAGACTGAAATCCAGAGTAGCGATGCAAAAGCTTTAAGTTATTGAGTGTTGGGTATACACGGATTTGCTTATCAGTAACCAGTATTAAATCGCGTCCACCTTGCTTAGCGATAGATTGCTTTTCAATAAAACGTGCACGAAAATCTTCATCAGCAATTTTGCTTTGCGGTTTTACTTCAATAAATTTTTGCGTGCCATCTGTGTGGGTAAGTAAAAAGTCAGGCGTGTAAGGGCAAGTACGGTTATCAAACTGATATTCGTAACCTAGTGGCTGTGCTTCAAATGCGGCTATTGATGGTGAAAATTCAAAATGAAAGCAAGCATCAAACTCTAAAGAGGATTCAACTAAACAGGTAGATTTATTTTTTTGACTAGCAAATTTATGGAGGTTTTTAACACGGGAGTGTTTGAGTTTTCTTCTGTACATGTGAGTCAACCATCTAACCACTTGGTTAAATACTAGACTATGCCACCTTATACTTCCAATTTATGCCATCTTTTAGTACAAATATGTCAACTTATACTTCAAACAACACCCAAATGAGGAATTTGGGTGGCAGTCTTACCAGCCACATCTCGGCACACACGTCACAAACTGTGGCTGCTCCCTTCCGGGCCTGACCAGATTCGCCTGCTAGTGTTGCGAGAGGACCAATAAGACTACCATTGAGGGCCTTGGTTGGCGCGGGAGAGATTATCGCTACTTTTGCTGTGTTATTCAAGGGTAAACACAAAAAGAAAGTGCGATTGCGTGTTAAACATACAATCGCACTGTTTTTTAAGCTACTTTATCAAGATTACTGGTTATCTAGCTCTTTTTGAACGTTACGTAATACTGCTTTTACCTTTTTCATGTTTTCAGGGCCCATGCGCAATAATTGCTTTTGCGCTGCGGGTAAACGTTCCCATTCAGAATAAGCGTACTGGTACGTTACTGAATTTCTCAGTAACGGCATGTCACCTTTTGGCTCTGGTGTATCTAGTAATAAATCAATGGCTTCTTGAAGTGTTTGATTAAATGCATCACCTGAATAGCCAATTTCGGTGTACGCGTCATTAATGAGTGGTTTATATTCATCATACAAACGCACAATTTGTGCCGCACTCATACTGGTAAATACTTTTACATACGGCGTGTATCGCTCGTAACTGTTTGGGTCGATAGTGAGAATGTCACCTTCCATCACGCTAAAACCATCTTGTGGACGCTCTACTGGCGCATGTTTAACCGCTACTTTGCCTTTTGCTAAGTTATCTATAAATACAACAGCACGACGTATTACATCGTCTGTTAGTAGTAAGCCCATTGCTTGATCACTTAAGTAATCATCTATGCGCGCGACCACTACAGCGTCACTTTCATTTAATGATGGAAGAGGTGCTACTACTGGCGCGGGTTCAACATTACGTGTTGGTGGACGCTCTACCTGCGGCTGAGCTGCTGGCGGTTCAATTTGTTCAATTTGAGGCTGTGGTTCCTCAACTGTTTGATATTCTTGTATAGGCTGTGCTGTGGGAGCGACTTCTACAATGGGTTGAGGCTGCTCATCAGAGCTCAATAATACAAATGCTCCGGCGCATAAAATAATAACCAGTATTACAGCAGCAAAGAGTAAGTTATTGTTTGGTGGACGTTTTTCGATATCTGGCGGTGTTGATTGATCTGACATACGAACTCCATAAAAATTAAAATGCACGTTTATCTCACTTAGAGTTACCTAAGTGATTATAATTCACAACTTAATGATAAAAAATTTACTATCACTAAGGTATCCTTTGATTCTTCTAGCTTAAAGACTTACAGTTAATAAATAAAGTAAAGACGGTCAACAGTTTAATTGCAATTATGAGAATCAAGCAAGTCAATAAAGATAAACCTAAAATCGCACTATTATTAACCGGTGGTGGCGCACGCGCAGCGTACCAAGTGGGCGTGCTTAAAGCGCTCGCGCAAAGCATGCCTCGTACAGCGCCTTTGCCTTTTACGATTATAAATGGCACCTCTGCAGGGGCTATTAATTCTGCAGCTTTAGCTAGTTATGCTTCATGTGCACACTTGGCGGTACGAAAGCTTGATTCTGTATGGAAAAACTTTTCTACTTCTATGGTGTATAAAAGTGACTTTATCAGTGTTTTTGGGCATATAACACGCAACATGCTCACTAGTTTTCAGTCTGAGCATATAAATCATCCCCCTGCGAGCTTATTAAACAGTCAGCCTTTACGTAATTTACTTAACGATATTTTAGATTTAAACCGTATTGAACGTAACTTACACCGCAATTATTTAGATGCTTTATCTATTACAGCATCAAGTTATACAACGGGCGATTCTGTTGCATTTTTTCAATCTAATACGCAATTACCTTGGCAACGTGCTAAGCGTGAAGGTAAAGCTACGCGCATAAATGTTGAGCATTTAATGGCGTCGAGTGCTATACCTATGGTGTTCCCGAGTGTAAATGTACAAAACCATTACTTTGGTGATGGCTCTATCCACCAGCTTTCACCTCTGAGTCCATGCGTACACCTTGGCGCTGAAAAAATATTTATTATTGGTGTTGATCAACCGAAAGAGTTGCACCCTCCGGGTTATTTACCACACTATCCGGGGTTGTCGTCTATTGCTGGCCACTTACTCGATAGTGTATTTACCGATACATTGCAATCGGACCTTGAGCGACTTGAACGGATCAATCGTACTTTGGGGCTTTTACCCGGGCGTGATAAACATCAAGAACTAAAACAAATTGATTCTTACGTGATCAATCCATCAGAAAACTTTAATGCGATTGCAGCGCAATATTATGACGATATGCCACTGCCTATTAAGATTTTATTGCGTATGATCGGGGTTAAAAAACGCTCACAATCGAGTTTAACCAGCTACTTACTTTTTGAAAAACGCTATACCCAACACTTAATTGATATTGGTTATAAAGACGGTTTAGAAAAGTTACCACAAATACGTGAGTTTTTAGAATTAGATTAGCTCACGACTCTCTATTCAGGCTACAACTTATACCCAAGTCACCTCATGATGCAGGACTCAGCGTTCGCGGGGCTTAATATTTGGGTATTATAGCTGCTCTATACGCTTAGCTACTCACTGCCGTCTAGAATATAACGTTCAACTCGTTCCACCCTGCGTGGCTTGCCTTGTAACACTAATATATCGCCTGCGAGTAAAATCGTTTTTACTGACGGCGTGTCTATTTCTCGGTCTTGACGGCGTAATGCACGTACCGACACTTTGCGCTTTTCGAGTTTAAGTTCGCTGATGTTTTTATCTACCGCAAAGGCGTTTTCAGGTAACGCAATAACATGCAGGTATTCTAAGCGATCTGCATTAGTTTCTTCGCTATCAAATTTATCACCTGCAAAAAAACCATGTAAAAACTGATAACGATTACGTCGTTCTTTACTCACTCGGCGCACAATTCGTGTCATCGGCACACCTGACATGTACAAAACATGCGATACTAACATTAAGCTGGCTTCGAGCGTTTCGGGCACAACTTCTGTTACACCTAGCTCTTTAAGTGCCTCTAGCTGGCTGTCATCTCGCATGCGGACTAAAATTTTTACCGTAGGCGCTATTTGTTTAATCGCATCAATAACTACTTGGGTTTGTTCAAAATCAGTGAATGTTATAATCACTAAACGTGCATGCTCTACTCCTGCTGATTTTAAAATATCTTTTTGTTTTACATGACCAAATATAATTGGTTCGCCTGCTACTTTAGTTTCTTGTACGAGTATTGGGTTGCGTTCGATGGCAACATATTCGATCGCTTCAGGCTTTAAAAATCGTGCTATTGTTTGGCCAACCCGAGAAAACCCGCAAATAACTACGTGATTACGATATAAAATACTACTCGTCGGCTCTTGCTGCCATTTATTACGAGGCATTTTTAAGAAACCAAATTGCTTTAATAACCATGGTGTGCGTTCTATTAAATACGGGGTTAAACCCATCGACATCACTGCTATTGCGATTAAAAATGAGGCATGCTCCAAAGCTAATAATTGATGCTTAGTAGCCAGTGCAATTAATACAAAGCCAAACTCCCCCATTTGCCAAAGCATAATGCCAGCGGCTATTGCATCTTGTTTGCGCTCCCCCATTAGTTGGGCAAGTAATGTGATCACCCCTATTTTTAGCACTAACATTAAAGCCAATGCTGCAATGATCCAATACCACACGCCAAGCACAAATAAAATATCAAGCTGCATGCCCACGGTAACAAAAAACAATCCCATTAAAATATCGCGAAATGGTCGAATATCGGCTTCTAATTGATGTCGATATTGGCTTTCACCCAGCATCATACCTGCTAAAAATGCTCCTAAAGCCATCGATAAACCAAATAGGTAGGTTAGCCCTGCAGCAAATAAAGCGACCACGAGTGTGGTTAATACAAATAGCTCGTCCGTACGCATTAAAGCGACTTCATTAAATACCTTAGGTAATATCCATTTGCCTATGGCCCATAATAATGCACATACAAAAGCTCCTTTAGTAAGTGCGATGATTAGCGCAAATGCAATGCCTTCTGAGCCGCTGCTTTGCGCCAAAAGAGGTAAAATAATTAAAAGGGGGACTACGGCTATGTCTTGAAACAATAACATACCGATTGCAAGCTGCCCGCGCCGCTCTTTTAAATCGCCAGATTCTTTTAATAGCTTAACAACAACAGCTGTTGATGAAAGCGCCATTAATGTCGCGATGGTAAAACTGGTGAGTAGCGAAAGATTCAGTAAGAGTAAAATAAGCATCAGAACAATACTTGTCACAATAACTTGTAAGGTTCCTAGACCAAATACAATATTGCGCATTGCCATTAATCGGCCCAGTGAAAATTCTAGACCTAAACTAAATAATAAAAAAACAATACCAAGCTCTGCAATAAAGTGTATCTCATGGCTTTGTGCCATCCAGCCAATGCCATGACTGCCTGCAAGCACGCCCGTAGCGAGATAAGCTAATATTGGCGGTAAACCTACGCGTTTAAATAGCCAAACCAGCACCACAGCGCCAAGGAGCAAACCAAATATTTGGGCTAATACTGTTTGCAATGAGGCCTCCTCGCGATGCTGCTGTCAAAAATCCATCAGTTCTTATTCTAACTATAGCAACTATCTGTTTTTCAGCCAGTTTGAAATTGTGGCACAAAAATAGCTTAGTTAAGTGAGTAACTAACTCCTGGGGGGAGAATTCAATGGAAAACGTCCATATTTTGACACAACGAGTCTCAGCGCGGGGCGAGTTTTTGCCGTTTTCGGCAGAGCACTACCGTAAAAATGAACCCGCGGCTCTACACAGTTTACTAGAGAAATTACAAACGACTCTAAATGTAGAAGAGCTTTTGACGATTTATGCAAACTACGCTAAGCAAATTATCAATTTTTCGGGCTTACAGTTTCAATCCTCTCTTGGGGTTGCTCAAATCGCTAGCAGTGATAATAGCAAACCGCCTTATTCGTTTGATTTAGATATTAACAACGAACATTTAGGCCAGTTAATTTACTTTTGCCAATATCCACTCACTGGCAATATTGAAAAAAAACTCGCAGGCTTACACAGCGTATTAATTTATCCTTTACGTAATGCATTGATGTATAACCGCGTACTAAAGCTAGCAACCAAAGATGCATTGACAGGGTTAAATAATCGCAGCCAATTTAATGATGTTTTGGCGCAAAAGTTAGAGCGTTGTCGCCGTCACCATCGCCCATTTAGTTTAATGTTGCTTGATTTAGATAACTTTAAACAAGTAAATGATAATTTTGGTCATAAAACCGGTGACGATGTGCTACAAGAATTTTCTAGCGTGTTATGCAGTAGTATTCGTGGTACTGATTGCGTATTTCGTTTTGGCGGCGATGAATTTGCAGTTTTAATTGATGACCCTGAGTTTACGACCAACAAAGTCATTGCCCAGCGAGTAATGCGCCTAGTCACTGAGTCAAATTTAATGAAGCAATATGAAGTAACAACCAGTATTGGTTTCACTTTAGCCAATAGCCAAGACTGCGAAAATGAAATTTTTGCACGCGCAGATAAGGGCTTATACAAAGCGAAAGCATCTGGTCGAAATTGCGCTAAAGCCTATTAACTAACCAAAAGCCTAGCTTCCCCCTCTAGGCTTTAATTTACTATTTAGTGAATGTTTTGTAGCCTAATAACGCTAAGCAAAAACCAAAAAAGAAACCACTAATTAAATATAATAGTGCGGCCATCGTTGTCAGTGGTATAACTATCACCATTAACAAAGGTATACTCACTCCCGCAATAAAGAATAACCCGCCTTTGCCCAACCAATAGGCAATTAAAATCATTGCGCAGATCAAGCCACCAGCAATAGAGTAAGCCAACGTTATGATGTCTAGTTCAAACATAACTGTAGCAATAATTGCAATCACTGCTGTTACTATAAGTCCTAACGGCGCTTTATTTACTAACGATAAGCCAACGTGTGGCTGTTGTGTCGTCATATTTTTATCTTCCAAAATATACCTTCTTGTTCATAGTGTTCTGCACTTACAAAGTGCCCAACTACAAAAACTAATTGTTCATTATAAAAAATAAGCGGTATATTTGCACGTAACCAAGGGGCAACTTTAGCATCTTTAAACCAATGCTTAAGCGTATTATGGCCCGGTTTTTTTAATGGCTTAATACGCGCTTGCGGACAATTAAAACGTACAGTTACTTGCTCATCTGCAAATGGTGATCTCACTCCCTCTCCGCAAAATGACATTAAATAACACCCGTCAGACAACTTTTGATTATCACTCGTGACTGACTGTTC
Organism: Pseudoalteromonas sp. NEC-BIFX-2020_015; assembly: GCF_012952265.1. Taxonomy (NCBI): domain Bacteria; kingdom Pseudomonadati; phylum Pseudomonadota; class Gammaproteobacteria; order Alteromonadales; family Pseudoalteromonadaceae; genus Pseudoalteromonas; species Pseudoalteromonas sp. NEC-BIFX-2020_015. The sequence continues at coordinate 96,303 of NZ_JABCJL010000016.1, read as the reverse complement.
TTTTTGGGCCGTTACACTTTCATTAACAAAGTACAAATAGCCTTGATGACGACGTACTTGACCTTCTGCAAGTTGAATCAATAGCTGCGCATCGCGTTGCGCCGTTAAACCTTGTAATAATATTTGCTGGGTTTGTTTTTGCGAAGGCATTAAACGGGTGAACTGCCCAAGCCAACACCGTAATACGTTCGCTTGACGAGGCAGGCTAAATACACCCATCTTTTCACAGCTTAATCCTCGATGCTCATTTTGAGATTGTGCTAAATCTAATTGGGTATATTCATCTAACACATCTTGCTGTTGCTGCAAAAGCGAAATACTACGAGATGCGCTTTTTTCAAATCCTGTAAATTTTTCCGATAAAACGGGTACAACTTTCCCTCTTAAAAAATTTCGATCGAAGCGTTCATCTGAATTTGAATCATCTGTAATGTGTGATAGGTTAAAATCATCTGCAAATTGCTCAATATTCTGGCGCGTAACATTTAACAAGGGTCGTAAGCACATGCGACCAGAATTAAGCGTTCTAGTTTGTCGCATAGAGGCTAAACCTTGTAACCCTGAGCCGCGTTTTAATCTTAGTAAGAACGTCTCTATTTGATCATTTAAATGTTGCCCAAGTAAAATAATACTGCCTGTGGGACTATGGTGATCAAGTGCTTGATAGCGAGCATCACGCGCGAGCTCTTCTAAACTAGTGCGGGCTTTGTTTTCGATATTTACTTGCGCTGGATAAAAAGTAATATTCAGTGTTGCACATAATTTTTTACAGAAAGACTGCCAGTTATTAGCATACTCACTTAAACCATGATTTACATATACGGCATTTAATTGCAATTGCGGTACTTCAGCTTTCAGCGCATTCATTACATGCAGTAATACCACTGAATCCACGCCACCAGAAAGTGCCACCGTAAATGAGATTTTATGCTCAACTACATAAGGTGTTATGACGTTTTTTACATGTTGATATAAAGACGTTGAATGCATGAATTAAACCGCTGCCTAAGTTAATGATTACTTTGCTACTGATAGCTGATAGCTGATAGCTGATAGCTGATAGCTGATAGCTGATAAACATTTTAAAACAAAAAAGCCGCAAAAGCGGCTTTTTTCAGTAATTTGGTATTAATTAACAATAACCAAATGACATTAAACGTTTGTAACGTTGATCAAGCATTTCATCAAGGCTCAATGCCTGTAAATCACTTAAATCACGCTTAAGCTGAGCTTTAAGGTTACGAGCCATCGCTTCATAGTTACGATGTGCACCACCAAGAGGTTCATCTACCACACTATTAATTAAATCAAGCTCTTTAACACGTGCAGCGGTTACGCCCATCGCTTCTGCAGCAAGAGGTGCTTTATCGGCACTTTTCCATAGAATTGATGCGCAGCCCTCTGGTGAAATAACCGAGTAAGTGCTGTACTGCAACATGTTAACACGATCGCCAACACCAATTGCCAGTGCACCACCTGAGCCGCCTTCACCTATAACCGTACAAATAGTAGGCACTTTTAATGCTGCCATTACTTTAAGGTTACGTGCAATTGCTTCTGATTGACCTCGCTCTTCAGCGCCTACACCTGGGTATGCGCCTGGCGTATCAATGAAAGTCATGATTGGCATTTTAAAACGCTCAGCCATTTCCATTAAGCGTAATGCTTTACGGTAACCTTCAGGCTTTGGCATGCCAAAGTTGCGCTTTATTTTCTCTGCAGTATCTCGTCCTTTTTGTTGACCAATAACCATGACTGGTTGGCCTTCAAAACGCGCAATACCACCAAGAATAGCGGGATCATTAGCAAAAGTGCGATCGCCAGAAAACTCATCAAATTCCGTGAAAATACGCTCGATATAATCACGAGTATAAGGACGCAACGGATGACGGGCTAACTGAGAAACCTGCCAAGCACCTAACTTAGAGAATATTTCCTCTTTTTGCTGGGCACTTTTCTCTTTTAATCGGCTGACTTCCTCTTCTAACTCAAGGTTTAATTCGCCAGCGCGGCTTATATTTTGTAACTCTTCAATTTTTGCTTCTAATTCTGCAATTGGAAGCTCAAAATCAAGATAATTGAGGCTCATGCTCTAAACTACCTAATTAGTTAAATTCTAGTTCTACATCTTGCGCCGCCATTAACGATAACTTATGAATTAAGTCATCACTTGGCGTAACACACCATTCTGTCCCGAGGGTTAACTGGGCCAACGCATCTGGACGCTGATAGAAAACCTTAATCGGACAAGTACCAAACTTATAAGGTTCGAGTACTTTTTGTAACTTATCGAAAAAGTTTGCGTCGATTTGCACCATATTCAGCGTCATTTTAATCGCTTTTATACGTTTTTCTCGCGCTTGCGCTATCGTGCATATATCTCTGGCGGTCATTGTAATGCCACCGGAGAAGTTATCAAAGCTGACCTGTCCGGATATTACCAAGATATTGTTGATTTGCAGCATATCTTGGTACATTTCAAACTGTTCTGGGAATAAGCGTACATCAATACGGGCACTCTTGTCATCTAAAGTTATAAGTCCCCAGCGATTTCCCTTTTTATTTACCAGTACTCTTGCTGCAATCACTAGGCCTGCGGCGGTTGATTGCACGTCTCGATTTGTTGGTTGTAAGTCTACTAATCGACCACTGGTGTAGTATTTTAGCTCTTTACGGTACTGATTAATCGGATGACCCGTTAAATAAAGCCCTAGAGTTTCCTTTTCTCCATCAAGCCACTGATTATCAGTCAGTGGTATCGCTTTTATAAACGCTTGCTCCACTTCATCAGGCTCTGTGGCTAGCAGGCCAAATAAATCAGTTTGCCCTAACGACTCCGCTTTATTGTGCTGATCAGCAGCGCGCATAGCGTCTTTTAAGCTGGCTAATAAAGTGGCGCGTGCTGGCTGTGTTTTCTCCGGGCCAAGTTGATCCAAAGCGCCAGCATAAATAAGTTTTTCAGTAACACGCTTATTTATACGCTTTAAATCTACACGTGCGCAAAAATCAAAAAGATCTTTAAATGGACCGCCTTCAGCGCGCGCTTCTAATATCGCATCAACTGGCGCCTCGCCCACTCCTTTAATCGCACCGATACCATAAACAATTTCCCCTTTGAGGTTAACCGTAAATTTGTATTCGCCTGCATTAACATCTGGCGGTAATAAAGTGAGTTTCATGTTCTCACACTCATCCACCAAGGTGACAATTTTTTCAGTGTTGTCCATATCCGCTGACATAACCGCTGCCATAAATTCAGCTGGGAAATGGGTTTTCATCCAAAGCGTTTGATACGACACGAGTGCATAAGCTGCAGAGTGAGATTTATTGAAGCCATAACCTGCGAATTTTTCTACCAGATCGAAGATTTTAATCGCTAGTTCGCCGTCAATGCCGTTATTTCGTGCACCATCTTCAAAGGTTGAACGCTGCTTGGCCATCTCTTCGGGTTTTTTCTTACCCATTGCACGACGTAGCATATCGGCGCCACCAAGGGTGTAACCTGCCAATACCTGTGCAATTTGCATAACTTGTTCTTGATACAAGATAATGCCGTAAGTTGGCTCCAAAATAGGCTTTAAACTTTCGTGCTGATATTGCGCATCAGGGTAAGATATTTCTTCGCGTCCGAGCTTTCGGTCGATAAAGTTATCTACCATGCCCGATTGCAATGGCCCTGGGCGGAATAAAGCAACCAAGGCTATCATATCTTCAAAGCAATCTGGTTTTAAACGCCTAACTAAGTCTTTCATACCGCGCGATTCAAGCTGGAATACTGCGGTCGTTTCAGCTCTTAGCAATAACTCAATGCTCTTTTTATCATTGAGTTCTATGGTGTTGATATCTATTGGCTCTTTGCCCTCTCGGGCTAAGCGCACATTGGTCATATCAACCGCCCATTGCAAAATGGTGAGCGTACGAAGGCCTAAGAAGTCAAATTTTACCAAGCCTGCGGTTTCTACGTCATTTTTATCAAACTGAGTAACCGGAAACTTACCTTCGTCATCACAATACAGTGCAGCAAAGTCGGTAATGGTGGTTGGTGATATAACAACACCACCGGCATGCTTACCGGCGTTACGCGTACAGCCTTCAAGGATGCGACACATATCAATGAGATCTTTTACCTCAGAGTCACCATCGTAGGCTTCTTGTAAACGTGGCTCGACATCAAACGCTTTAGCGAGCGTCATCCCTGGATCACCTGGGATCATTTTCGATATACGGTCAACAAAACCATATGGATGACCGAGCACACGTCCAACGTCGCGTATAACCGCTTTGGCCGCCATGGTACCAAAAGTAATAATTTGCGATACCGCATCGCGCCCATATAAGGCTGATACGTGATCGATTACTTCATCTCGTCTATCCATACAGAAATCGACGTCGAAATCTGGCATTGAAATACGTTCTGGATTTAAGAATCGTTCGAACAGTAAGTCAAATTCGAGTGGATCAAGATCGGTGATTTTTAGTGCGTAGGCCACTAATGAACCGGCACCTGAACCACGCCCAGGGCCTACAGGGATGTTATTATCTTTACTCCACTGGATGAATTCCATTACGATCAAGAAGTAGCCTGGGAACCCCATTTGGTTGATTACATCAAGTTCGATTTGCAAACGTTCGTCGTATTCAACGCGTTTTCCTACGCGCTCTGCTTCATCAGGAAATAAAAACAGTAGCCGTTCTTCTAGGCCATCTTGCGATACTTTAACTAAGAACTCGTCAATTTTCAGTGAACCTGTTGGGTAATCAGGTAAGAAATACGTGCCTAGTTGTACTGTTACATTGCAACGTTTTGCAATTTCTACCGTATTTTGTAGTGCTTCTGGAATATCGCTAAAAATCTCAGCCATTTGTTCAGGCGTTTTTAAATACTGCTCTTCGGAGAAGCGCTTTGGCCTGCGTTTATCATCCAGCGTATAGCCATCAAAAATGGCCACGCGTATTTCGTGCGCTTCAAAGTTTTCAGGCTTTAAAAAGACCACCTCGTTAGTAGCAACAACAGGTAATTGCTCAATGCTGGCAAGCTCAACCGCTAAATGGAGGTACTCTTCCTCTTGTGCGCGCTTAGTGCGCACTAATTCAATGTAATAGTTATCACTAAAATGCTGCTTATAAAAGCTCACCACCGATTCTACAATCGCGGGGTTACCCTTTAATAGCGCCTTACCTAAATCGCCATCTTTAGCACCTGAAAGTAATATAAGCCCTTCTTTGTGTTCAATAAGCCAGTCACGGTCAATCACTGGACGGTGAAATAAATGCCCGCGCTGATACGCTTTAGATATTAATAAGGTTAAGTTTTTATAGCCGGTATTATCTTTCGCTAAGATAACCAACCGACATGGTCCTTCAGGGAACTCTGGGCTATGTAGCCAAAAATCAGCACCGACGATGGGCTTAATGCCTGCGTTGTGCGATGTTTCATAAAAACGCACTAAGCCACACAAGTTCATTTGATCAGTTATTGCCAATGCGGGTAGTTGCAACTCTTGCGCTTTGGCGACAATTGGTTTGGTTTTGGCTAAACCATCAACCATCGAAAAGTCTGAGTGAACCCGTAAATGCACAAAATCTGGAGCGGCCATTATTTCTCCTGCATTGCCAGTACACGTTGCACTGGTTTAAAACTTTTTCGATGCTCTTCAATTGCACCGTATTGCTCAAGCGCGGCAAAGTGCGCCTTGGTTGGATAGCCTTTATGTCCCGCAAAACCATACTCTGGGTGGCGTTTATCGAGCGCTATCATTTCGTCATCGCGCGCTACTTTAGCGATAATAGACGCCGCGGAAATCTCGGCAACTAAACTATCTCCTTTGACAACCGCTTGCGCTGGCATAGCCAATGCTGGCAGGCGATTACCATCAACAAACACAAATTCAGGTGCGGTGCTTAAACCCTCTACCGCACGCGTCATGGCAAGCATCGTGGCTTGGAGAATATTCAATTCGTCAATCTCTGTGGGACTGCAACGGCCAATTGACCAACACAACGCTTTTTCTTTAATCTCAATAGCAAGCGCTTGGCGTTTTTTATCCGTTAATTTTTTTGAATCAGCTAAACCTGCAATCGGTTTAGTAGGATCGAGGATCACCGCTGCAGTGACTACATCTCCTACCAATGGGCCGCGCCCTACTTCATCAACGCCCGCGATAAGCGCTAGGTTTGGTCGTTCAATTTGCATTTATAATCTCCGCAACAGCCGTGGCAGCTTGCTCACTGGCGTTTAAGCGTATTTGTTGATGAATGGCTAAAAAGCGTGCTTTGAGTTCGCTATTGTCACTGTTTAGCATCGGCTCTAGCGCGTTAGTTAAGTTTTCAATGGTGCAGTCTTGTTGCATAAACTCAGGCACAAGTGCTTCATCAGCGAGTAAATTTGGTAAGGAAAAATATTTGATATTGAAGGTAAACAGCGTTTTAAAAATCCAGTAACTCATCGCTTTTATTTTATACCCAACAACCATCGGCTTTTTATACAACATGCCCTCAAGGGTTGCTGTACCAGAGGCTATAAGTATTACATCTGCTGCCTGCATAGCAAGATCAGATTGACCATCGAGCATTTGTACGTTTAAGTTAGGTGCTGTGGCGGCTAAAATAGTAGAAAACTGCGCTTTACGTTGCGGGTTCACTAATGGCACTACAACTTTTAAAAGCGGGTTTTTTGCTTGTAGCCCTGCAGCTGTTTTTATATACGTTTCGCTAAGCAAGCCCACTTCTGAGCCTCGACTACCGGGCAATAATGCCAATACTTTATCATCGAGGTTTAAACCTAACTGCTGACGTGCTGCGCTATCATCATGCTCAAGAGCGATATCATCAGCAAGTGTATGCCCAACAAAAGTACAGGGGACGTTATGTTTATCATAAAACGCTTTTTCAAACGGTAATAAAGCCAACACCATGTTAGTTGCTGCGCTAATTTTATGAATGCGTTTTTCACGCCACGCCCATACTGATGGGCTCACATATTGAATTGTTTTAATGCCGGCGTCTTTAAGCGGTTTTTCAACTCGAAGGTTAAAGTCAGGAGCATCAATACCAATATAAACATCCGGTTTATTATCAATGAAATGCTGTACCAGTTGCTTACGAATTTTTAATAACCGCGGTAATCTACCTAGCACTTCAACTAAGCCCATAACGGCTAATTCTTCCATATCAAATAAGCTTTTGCAGCCTTGCGCCTGCATTTTAGGCCCTGCTATGCCTTCAAAAGTGGCATTAGGGTAGCGCTTTTTAAGTGCTTTAATTAAGCCTTCGCCTAAAATGTCACCAGAGAGTTCCCCAACGACAATCGCTATACGCAGTGGCTGTTTATGTTTATTCATATGAATTTATTTCGCAAATAACTCGAGTGTATAAAAGGAGTAGTTTACCGTGTTTTAAGGTTTCTATAAACGTTTAAGAGATCTCATTTTTTATAATATAAATAGCCCACCTGATTTGCATCTTCATAATTCTAATGTAGCATTTATTATATATATTATGTTTTTCTAATATATATTGACAATATTTCATCAAAAGTAAATAATGTACGAAGTTTCAGTAATTACTGAAACTTCGTGCGTTAAATGTTTGCTACTTTAATCTGTTGTGTGATTCGTCATCACATACTAGGAGCTATAAAAAATGATAGATGAAACCTTTGTGGATCTATCGCGATTACAGTTTGCTGTCACCGCCCTATTTCACTTTTTATTTGTACCACTGACCCTAGGTATGACTTGGATTTTGGTGATCATGGAATCGGTCTACGTTATGACTGGTCGTGAGATATACCGAGATATGACCAAGTTTTGGGGTAAATTATTTGGTATCAACTTCGCTATTGGTGTGGCTACAGGCCTGACCATGGAGTTTGAATTTGGTACTAACTGGTCTTATTACTCTCATTATGTGGGCGATGTGTTTGGCGCTCCCCTTGCTATTGAAGGCTTAATGGCATTCTTTTTAGAGTCTACCTTTGTGGGTATGTTCTTTTTAGGGTGGGAACGACTAACCAAACGCCAACACTTAGCCGTTACTTTTCTAATGGCCTTTGGTACTAGCATGTCAGCATTATGGATTTTGATTGCTAACGCGTGGATGCAAAATCCTGTTGGCGCTGAATTTAACTACCAAACAATGCGTATGGAAATGACCAGTTTTGCCGAGCTGGTATTTAATCCTGTTGCGCAGGTTAAATTTATTCATACCGTCTCTGCCGGTTATGTAGCCGCATCGATGTTCGTACTGGGGATCAGCAGTTGGTACATTCTAAAAGGCCGCGATTTAGCCTTTGCTAAACGATCTTTCTCTGTTGCCAGTGGCTTTGGTTTAGCGTCAATACTGTGTGTTATTTTGCTAGGTGATGAATCAGGGTATGAAGTGGGCGAAGTACAAAAAGTAAAACTCGCCACCATTGAAGCTGAATGGCATACCGAAGAAGCACCTGCTGCATTTACGTTAGTCGGCATACCTGACTCACAGAAGCAAGTTACCTACGGCGCAGTTAAGATCCCTTACGCTTTAGGCTTAATTGCTACTCGTTCTATTGATGAGCAAGTTACAGGTATTAACGATTTAGAAAAACAGCATGAAGTGCGAATTCGTAACGGTATGATTGCTTACCAATACCTAGAAAAACTAAGAAATGGTCAGGACACACCCGAAAACATAGCAAAATTTGATACCTTAAAAGACGATTTAGGCTATGGCTTATTACTAAAACGTTACACCCCAAATGTGGTGGATGCGACTGAGGAGCAAATTCAAAAAGCAGTAAAAGACTCATTTCCCAAAGTGGGCCCGATGTTTTGGTCATTTAGGATTATGGTTGGCTGCGGCATGATCATGCTTATCGTGTTTATATTAGCCTTTTACTACAATGCACAGCGTGTAATTGAGCAAAAACGCTGGCTGTTATGGGCTGCCGTATGGAGTATTCCTCTACCATGGATTGCTATTGAATTTGGCTGGATTGTTGCAGAATATGGCCGCCAACCTTGGGCTATATCAGAAATATTGCCGACTTTTTTAGCTACCTCGTCACTGACTGTGAATGATATTTTAATAAGTTTAACTGGGTTTATCTTGTTCTATATTGGCTTAGCTATTGTAGAGGGCTGGTTATTGCTCCGATTTATTAAAATTGGTCCAAGCTCATTACACACAGGTAAATATCATTTTGAACACCAAAATGACAACTCGCATAATGAACAATTAAGTGATGACCGAGGAGCAAACTGATGATTTTTGATTATGAAACATTAAAGCTATTGTGGTGGGTGATCATCGGTGTGTTATTTATCGGCTTTGCAATCACTGACGGCATGGACATGGGCGTAGCGATATTATTACGCCTTGTTGGTAAAACAGATTCTGAACGCCGCGTTGTAATTAATACTGTAGGCCCGCATTGGGATGGCAATCAAGTGTGGTTTATTACTGCTGGTGGCGCTTTATTTGCAGCATGGCCGATGGTGTATGCGGCTGCGTTTTCAGGCTTTTATTTCGCTATGATGCTCGTGTTATTCGCCTTGTTTTTTAGGCCGCTTGGTTTTGATTATCGTTCTAAGATTGATTCTAAGCGCTGGCGTAACAATTGGGATTGGGCATTATTTGGTGGCAGTGTGATCCCCGCATTGGTGTTTGGTGTGGCATTTGGTAACTTATTCTTAGGTGTGCCTTTTAATTTAGATGAGTATTTAAGAGCGAGCTATCAAGGTTCATTTTTTGCCCTACTCAACCCATTTGCATTATTAACAGGTTTGATAAGTGTCATTATGCTGATTGCACATGCTGGCATGTGGCTGCAACTTAGAACCGATAGCCATGTTGCTCGAAGATCAGCGCAGTATGGCCGCTACGCATTATTAGTTTTTATTGTGCTATTTGCTATAGCTGGGTTTTGGGTTGCTAATATTGATGGCTACCAAATTGTGTCGATGCCTGACAAACAAAGTTTTGCTAACCCTCTTGGTAAAGTAGTGACAACCTCAGCTGGCGCATGGCTGAATAACTATACGTTAATGCCATGGACCGTTATTTTTCCTACTTTAGCGTTTGTTATGGCTGCGCTTGCATGGGTGCTATCAAAAGTGAATAAATCAGGCCTTGCTTTAATATGCACAAGCTTGATGTTAATTGGCGTAATAATGACCGCAGGTATTTCACTGTTTCCATTTGTGATGCCATCGAGTAATAACATGAACATTAGCCTCACATTATGGGATGCAGTATCAAGTCATATGACGCTAAATGTCATGTTTATTGCGGTTGTTATTTTTGTACCACTTATTTTAACTTACACAACATGGTGTTATGTGAAAATGTGGCGCAAGGTAACCGTTGAAGAAATTGAAAATAACAGCCATGGCAGCTACTAAGGAGACATAAACTATGTGGTATTTTGCTTGGATACTCGGTGTGCTTTTAGCCTGTACGCTAGGAGTTATCAACGTTATGTGGTACGAATTTCAACAAAATAAAGACAGTATTGCTGACGACGAAAAAGATCTTCACGATAGGCTTAATCGCCAAAATGACGACTAACCCCCGACCAGATCGCGCGCAGCAAACTACCCTGCGCGCGTTCTTAAAAATACACTCCAACCACGCTGGTAGTCTGCTAAAACTGAGTATTGCGTTAGGTACTTTAAATGCAATACTCATGATTGCTAGTGCTTATTTGGTAGCACGTTCAATTCATCTAGTAATGTTTGAACATGCTGATTTAGCAACAGTTACTCCTTTACTTTGGCCATTATCTATATTGATTTTAGGGCGCGGCCTATTACTGAGTTTATCTGAACGTATTAGCGCGCAAGCGGCACTAAAAATTAAAACTGCGATGCGCCACACTTTACTTGAAAAACTGACACTCCTTGGCCCAAGTTATATTGAACAACAAGGCCATGGTGCAACTTTAAATACCTTGCATAATGGTGTTGAAGCACTGCACGACTATTATGCTAATTACTTACCCAGTGTGGCGTATAGCGCACTTATCCCTTTAGCGATTCTGATGGTGATTTTTCCTACTGACTGGAAAGCGGGATTGATTTTTTTATTTACAGCGCCTTTAATTCCTTTATTTATGATTTTAGTTGGTCACAAAGCCGAACAGCTAAACCAGCAACGCTGGCAACAATTAGCAGTGTTAGGTAATTACTTTTTTGATCGTTTACAAGGACTCACTCAACTTAAATTGTTTAACGCCACAGCACGTGAGTTAAAACAAATTGCCAAAATTTCAGATGATTTTCGCCATGCCACTTTAAGCGTATTAAAAATAGCATTTTTATCCTCTTTTGCATTAGAGTTTTTTGCAACTCTTAGCGTCGCATTAGTCGCCGTAATAATCGGTTTTCGGTTATTTTTTGGTACCTTAGATTTCTCGACCGGCTTTGTAGTGTTATTACTCGCACCAGAGTTTTATTTACCGCTGCGTCAACTTGGTAGTCATTATCATGCACGATTAGAAGGCATAAGTGCTGCTGCTGATATGCTCAAGATATTAAATGAACCATTACCAGATGAGAGCCTTATAAGCACAAAAACAAATATTCAAAGTAGATTAGACGTGCCGAACATAAAGCAGCTCAGTATTGGTAATTTAAGTTTTCACTATCCAAATAGTAATGAAGGCGTTAGCAATATAAACCTGACATTTTCAAGCTCTGGTATGTATGCCATTGTTGGCCAAAGTGGCGCGGGGAAAAGTACCCTACTTGACTGTCTATTGGGCTTTCATCCACAAGTAATAAATTCCATCGCGGTCAATCAACGCTCATTATCAGTCTCGCAAATTAAACAGTGGCAACAGCATATTGCTTGGATCCCACAGCAACCCACCTTGCTATTTAATAGCATAAAAGCCAATTTACTATTAGCAAAACCAGATGCCAGTATGCAAGAACTCGAAAATGCTGCAGCGCAAGCGGGTGCGCTTGAGTTTATTCTTGCTTTACCTCAAGGTTTTGACACCCCTATTGGCGAGCAAGGCGAAGGACTTTCCGGCGGACAAAAACAGCGCATCGCGTTAGCACGGGCTTTTTTAAAAGAAGCTCCCATTTTAGTTCTTGATGAGCCAACAGCTCACCTTGATAGTCAAACCGAGCAACTTGTCCAAACAGCTATTAATGATTATGCAAAAAAGCATTTAGTTATAGTGATCGCCCATCGCTTAAATACCATTGAACACGCTAAGCAAGTTATTGTAATGAAAGACGGTGCTGTTATTGAGCTGGGTAACTTTAACACCCTCATAGCTGCTAAAGGCGCACTATTTGATTTAGTGCATGCAAGGAGTCAACAGCATGACTAACTTTTTACGCTTATTAAAGCTGTGCAAGCCACACCTTGGGGCAATGTTACTAGGGGCATTTTTAGCTACATTAACGGTACTTGCAAATGTAGGCTTGTTGGCTGTTTCTGGCTGGTTTTTAGCCGCAATGGCTGCTGCAGGTCTAGCTAATACACAAATGAACTACTTTACGCCCGCTGGCGTCATACGCTTTTTAGCAATAGTGAGAACAGCGTCTCGTTATGGTGAACGTCTAGTCACTCACAACGCCACATTTTTACTGTTAAGTGAAATTCGCGTCAGTGTTTTTAATACGCTAAGCCAATTAAGTAATGTTGACTTGGCTATGAGCCGCAGTGCCGATCTATTCAATCGTATGCAAAATGATGTTGAAGCCCTCGATAAATTCTACTTAAATGTATTATTACCCATGATTGTTGCGATAATAAGTGTGCCAATTGTGATTGCGATTATGGCTGCATACAACGCTGATGTGGCACTGCTGTGCTTTATTGCGCTGTTATTCGTGGGTGTTGCCCTACCTTTAATACTGAGCAGGCAACTACAGAACACTGCAGACCTCGAAACGCAGTACTCTGCCACTTTACGCGCTGAATTATCTGATACCCTAAATGGCTTGAGAGAGCTGGCTATTTATCAAGCCACCGAGCAGCAAGTTAAACAATGCCGTGATGCCAGCGAACATTATAATCAGCAGCTGTTTGTACGCCATAGTGCACAGGCACGTAGTAATGGCTTATCACTGCTGATAGTACAACTAAGTATGTTAGGTGCCATTATAGTTATCACCCCATTGGTTTATAACGGTACAATGGCTAATGTTGAATTGGCCATGCTCAGTTTATTCGTACTTGCCAGTTTTGAAACGGTACTCACGCTACCCAATGCATTTATCCAACTACCGGTCGCATTAAGCGCTGCAAACCGTATTTTCGATTTAGAAGACAAACTACGCCCTGTTGCTAAAAATGCTCACGAGTCAGTGCCTGTACAGCCTTTAGGACTTGAATTTAAAGACGTTAGCTACTGTTATCTCAGCGATACTTTTGCGCTTAACAACTTAAGCTTTGTAATTGAGCCACTACAAAAAGTAGCCATTGTGGGCCAAAGTGGCAGTGGAAAAAGTACCCTGGTTAATTTACTCAGTGGCTTATGGCCACAGCAAAGCGGTGAAATAAACTTAACATTTGCACACAAAACGATGCCTATTAATATGACCAGCCAACAAAACCGCTGCGAACTTATAAGTATCGTCGCACAACAACATCATATTTTTGATGGCACAATTGCGGAAAACTTACGCTACGCAGCACCTGCGGCGACGAAAGAGCAAATGATCAACGCTTGCCAACAAGTGCAATTAGCAGACTGGCTCTGTGAGTTAAAGTTAGGGTTAAATACTCGCTTAGGCACAGGTGGTAGAAGTTTATCTCGCGGGCAATCTCGACGTTTAGCTTTGGCACAAGCATTACTGCGCGCACCGGCTATTTTAATCCTTGATGAACCTACAGAAGGTCTAGACAATCAATCTAAGCATCACGTGATGGATGCAATATTGACCAGCATGCAGCAATGTACCGTGCTGAGTATTACTCACGATCCTGCTTTGCTATCCAATATGGATCAGGTAATTTGGTTAGAGCAAGGTTGTGTAAAAGCGATTGCAACTCATCAGCAACTATTAATAGCGCAACCAGAGTACGTAAACTTGATCACACGGTTTTAATCATTTTCACCAATTGAAACAGCTTGAACTCAAGGTAAGTAATACGAAAAAGCCACCGACTATTACTCATAATCGGTGGCTTTTTTTATAAAGCGAACTATTAACGAACAATACCACGCTCTGAATTTTTAACAAAATCAACCATCAACTGTACTGCAGGGTACTTAGCAGCGTCATCTGCAAGTGCAACAAGCGCTTCATCAACACCTAAACTCTTACGATACAGTGTTTTATAGGCACGGCGCGTTGCCATTACTTCATCACTTTCAAAGCCACGGCGTTTCATACCCTCGGTATTAATCGCTACAGGGCCTGCAGGGGTGCCAATCGTTGTTACAAACGGTGGAACATCTTTATTTACACCTGAATACATGCCAACAAACGCATGTGCACCTACTTTACAAAACTGATGAATACCTGAATTGCCTGCTAAGATAACCCAATCACCAATGTGTACATGCCCTGCAACCGATGCATTATTAGCAAAAATAACGTTGTCGCCAATTACTGCATCATGGGCAACATGAGTGTAAGCCATAAATAAGTTATTGCTACCAATCTTAGTCACGCCTTGATCTTGAATCGTACCGCGGTGAATAGTGGCACATTCACGAATAATGTTGTTATCACCAATAATTAGCGTGGTTGGCTCATTATTATATTTTTTGTCTTGGCAGGCTTCACCTACTGACGCAAACTGAAATATATGATTGCCAGAACCTATTGTTGATGGCCCTTTGACCACAACGTGAGATTCAATAATACAATCATCACCAATAACCACATTGTCACCAATGTAGCTATATGGACCAACCGATACATTATTACCTAGCTTTGCACCTGATTCGATTATCGCTGTAGGATGGATCACAATTAAAGCTCTCTTCTCGCACACATGATTTCGGCAGCACAAACAACTTTGCCATCAACTTTAGCTTCTGCTGCAAACTTCCATATATTGCGGCGCTCTTTTAAAAACTGTACATGCAAATGCATGGTATCACCAGGTACCACAGGCTGCTTAAAACGTGCGTTATCAACGGCTGCAAACAAATACAGTTCATTCTCACTGCGGTTTTCAACAGTTTTGAAACCTAATAAACCCGTTGCCTGTGCCATAGCTTCTAAAATAAGCACACCAGGGAAAATTGGCTGATTAGGAAAGTGGCCTGTAAAAATAGGTTCATTAAATGTTACATTCTTAATTGCATGTAATGATTCACCTGGCGTGTAATCAAGTACACGGTCAACCAGTAACATTGGGTAACGGTGTGGTAGTAAGCTTAAAATTTCTTGTATATCAAGGCTATTTAATTCGTTTGCCAAAATAGCATCCTTATTCATTCTCAAGGTTTAATGACTTAGTCAGAGTCTCTAGCGCTTTTAGGCGATCTTTCATCTCTGGCAAATTACGCAAATGGGCAATATTGCGACGCCACTCTTTATTTGAAGAGTGTGGGAGCCCTGATGAATAAACACCGGCTTCCTTAATCGCTTTTGTCACCATACTCATGCCCGTTAGTATAACACCATCACATATTTCTATGTGACCATTTATACCAACAAGTCCAGCAATCTGACAATTCCTACCTATGGTTGTGCTACCTGCAATTACCGTACAGCCTGCGATAGCAGTACCAGAACCAATCTCAACATTATGGGCAATATGAACTTGGTTATCGATAATTACATTGCTGTGAATAATAGTGTCGTCAATTGCGCCACGGTCAATAGTTGCACCTGCGCCAATTTCAACTTTATCGCCAATGATCACTGAGCCTAATTGTGGAATTTTAATCCACTGACCTTTATCATTTGCGTAACCAAACCCGTCGCTGCCGATAATAGCGTTAGCTTGAACTAAACAATCACACCCAATTTCAACACTGTGATACACACTAACATTAGACCAAAGCTTAGTATTATCACCAATGCTAGCATTTTGACCAACAAAGCAATTTGCACCAATTTGTGTGTTTTCACCAATCGTAGCGCCCGCTTCAATAACTGCATTAGCTGCAATAGAGGCCGTATTAGCAATACAAGCTTCAGGGTGAACAACAGCACTTACGTGGATACCTTTAGCAGCAGATGCCGGTGTGGTGTCCATTATTTGTGCTAATTGTGCATAACTATTATAAGGGTTAGCTGCAATCAACTTGTTACCCGAATAATACTGTGCGTCTGCGGCAGATAAAATTACAGCACTGGCGTTCGTATTATCGAGTTGTGGGCGATATTTCTTATTCGCTAAAAATGCAATATGCCCAGAGCGGGCATTTGCAAGTGTAGCAATTTTTGATATTTCTAAGGCGCCATCACCATGAAGCTCAGCGCCTAGAAGTTCCGCTATCTGCGAAAGCGTATAATTTTGCATATATTCGTTCTATTGCTTACTTACTTTATCAACAACTTTGCTTGATAAGTCAGATACTTTTTTAGGGTTAAAGTAAATTGTAGTATCTTTTACTTTAACTTCATCAAAATTACCATCTTTAGCAACGTCTTCAATTGCTTTTATGATCAGTGCTTGTACTTTAGCTAGCTCTTGATTTTGACGAGTTTTAATTTCTTGCTCTAAAGGTCGACCCTTTTCAGCAAGTGTTTTTTGCATACCTTCAACTTTTGTACGCAGCGCATCTTTTTGAGCTTGGCTCATTGTTGTGCTTTCACGTTTAAATTTTTCAGCTTCAAAACGAATGTCACCTTGAAGTTTTTCAAGCTCTTGGCGGCGCTCAGCAAACTCTGTTTGCAATGCTAATTCAACTGACGCCATTTGTGGGATTTGTTTGTAGATTTCTTGCATGTCTACAATACCGACTTTATGTGCAAAAGCACTCGCAGATGTACCCATCATAAGTGTTGCTAAAATGGCAATCGCCGATGATTTAATTGATTTTTTCACAAATAACTCCTTTAGAATGTATTACTAATATTAAAGCTGATAGTTTTAGTTTTATCATCTTCTTCTTGTTGTAATGGATACGCAAAACTAATCAACATTGGACCCATTGGAGAGATCCACTGTAATGATAAACCCGTTGAAACTCTAAAACGCATCGGATCTGAATAATCATCAAGTAATGCGCGCTCGTCGACCCCTAAGTTTTGATAGCGTTCTACGTTAAACTCAGTATCCCACACGTTCGCTGCATCAACAAAAAAGCTGGTACGCACTGAACTGGTATTATCTTCGTCTAAAAACGGCGTAGGAACAATTAATTCCATACCAGCAACCGCTTTTGCATTACCACCAATACGACCGGCAGGTCTTAGCTTATCAAAAATTGGTGCACCACCGATACCTCCTGTTCCTGTACCATCTTTATCCGGGGTACCAGGTATAACTAACGGGCTACGGGAAATTGCATTCGGCAAAATAGTGTTACGATCAAAACCACGCAGTTCCATTTCAGTTATCCGAAAATACTCTTGAAATGGGAGGGTTTGATCATATCCATTTGTATTACCATAACCATTACCGTACCCCAATGCTGCACGCGTTGAAAATACCCAACGATGATCATCACTAATTGGCCAGTAAAAACGCGAGTCATAATTTAACTTAAAGTAAGTCAAATCTGAATTTGGCGTAGTACCTGTTAAATTTAACGTTTGACGAGAACCTGCTGTTGGGAATAAACCTCGGTTTACAGTAACACGTGACCAACCAACGCTTAGTTCATATTTAGTAAAGTTATAACCTGCATCTGGATTCTCAGGATCTAAGAATGTCTCACGTAATACACGCGTTTGTTCGTAGACAGCAATATCAGATAACTCTTCTTCAATCCAACGTGCCCCAAAATTAATACGGTTCACTGCATCGATTGGGAAGCCTATGTTGGTGCCTATACCATAGCTTTTTGATTTATAATCAATAAGGCTAAATTTACTAGCATCATAATTACTGTAAAAAATACTGCTACCTTGTGACACACCATCTGGCGTAAAGTAAGGGTCAGTGTACGATAAACTAACACGCTCTGAACCACGTGAAGTATTGATATTCAGACCAATCTGATTACCAGTACCCAAAAAGTTAGATTCAGTTACACCAATGTTAAACTGTAAACCTAGGTACGAACCATAAGCAAGGCCTGCGTTAAAGCTACCAGCTGACTGTTCTTTAACTGTAAAATCTACATCAACCTGATCATCAACGCCTGGCACAGGTATAACGTTAAAATCCACTTTTTCCATATATGGTAAGCGTTGGATTTGTAATTTTGAACGTTCAAGATTTTGATTTGATAACCATGCACCTTCAAGCTGTGTCATTTCACGGCGCAGTACTTCATCTGCCGTATTTTGGTTGCCACCAACTATAATACGACGAACATAGACACGCTGCCCAGGTTTAACTGATAGCGTTAACTGTACTTCTTTGGTTTCGTCATCAATTTCAGGGATTGTACGCACTTCAGCATTCGCATAACCAAAACGCGCTAAATAGCTTTTAATAAACTCTTCAGATGAAGTAACCACTGAACCGTTATAAAGTTCACCAGCACGCAGCGGTATCACACTTTTAATTAATTCTTCGCGACCGAGTAAATCACCAATAAAGTCAAAGCCTTTAACTTTGTATTTAACACCTTCATTGATGTTCGCTGTTACATACACAGATTCACGTTCTGGGCTCACTGATACTTGAGTTGAATCAATATTAAAGCGTAAGTAACCACGATCTAAATAAAAACTACGAATTTTCTCAAGGTCACCTTCAATGGTTTGTTTCTGATAGCGATCGCTCCCCATAAACTGCCACCAAGGTAAATCTTGTTGTGACTCTGCAAGCGCTAACAGCTCTTCATCTGAATATAACTCGTTACCAACTAAGTTAATTTGACGAATAGATGCTGCATCACCTTCATCAAATTCAAGTTTTAACTTAACGCGGTTACGTGGCAATTTAGTGATGCTTACATCGATTTTTGCATTGTATTTACCAATACTATGAAAAAACTCAATTAAGCCTTTTTCAATGTTATCAATCACGGTTTTATCAAGCGGCTCGCCTTGGCGAATATCTTGTTGATCAAGTGACTGTGTTAGCTGCTCATCTTTGATGTCTTTGTTACCATCAAATTCGATCAAACTAATCGTTGGGCGCTCAGTTACTTTAAAAATAACGTTGTTACCATCGCGTAATGCTTTGATATTGTCAAAGTGACCTGAGCTGTACAGTGACTTAATTGTTTTTGAAATTGTATATTCATCAACATCGTCACCCACATTTATTGGGATGTGTGTGAGCGCAGCACCTAGTGCAACTCGCTGTAAGCCTTCAACTTTTAAATCTTCAACAATAAAGGAGGTTTGGCCTAGGGCTGCAAAGCTGGCGCCTAATAAACTTGTTACTGCCAAATGTTTTTTTATAGCCATTTTATTATCTTTATCCTTTACAACTGTATTACCGCTCAACACCATAAAATTATAATTTAGCAGTGTCTTACAATCGTGTTTTTAATTCGAGACTGTCGGGATTGTTATAATCGCGATACATCATTGAACAAAGCGAAACATGTTAGAAAAATGAGTAGCAGAGCTCCCACTTTAAAACCAAACTCTTGTGTCTTTTCAGAGACCGGCTTTTTACGAAAAAGTTCAATTATGTAATACATTAAGTGACCGCCATCAAGCACTGGCAAGGGTAATAAGTTAAATACACCCAAGTTCACACTGATCAAAGCCAAAAAGCCTAAAAAGGCGACTAAGCCATAGCTTACGCTAGTTCCTGCCCCAACGGCAATGCCTACTGGACCACTTAAATTCTTTACTGACACTTGGCCTGTAATTAAATTACCAATCATATCGAAACTTAAGGCAATCAAGCGCCATGTTTCATTTACGCCACGCACAATACTATCGAGTGGGCCATAATGTCTAGTTTCAATATAACCATCGGGCCATTTTTCAACAACCGGTGCAACACCTAAAAACCCTTGAAGCTGCCCTTCGTTGCCAGCACGCCCTTTAGGAGTCACTGTTAGCAACTCCATACTATCTTGTCTTTTTACACTAAATTGTAATGATTTGTTAGCGGATTGCTCAATAACATTAACTAATTGCTGCCAACTGCCTATTGTTTCACCATTTACTGCGAAGATTGTATCTCCAACTTGTAATTTAGCCTCAGCCGCAGCTGAGTTTACGGTAATTGCTGCGATAGTTAATGTCGCTTGTGGACGAAAAGGCACAATGCCTAAAGATGCTAAAGGCGGTACATCTTGTTGATCTAGTTTCCAGCCATCAATATTTATGGTTTTAATTTGTTCTTGGTATTGCTCATTACGCACAGTAACAGCGACGCTTTTATTGCCAAGGTTTGCCATTAATGCAAATGTAGCATCTTGCCATGTACCTATATCTTCATCGCCAATTTTGAGTATATGTTGATTGGGTAATATACCGGCTTGTTCAGCGCGACTCCCCTCATTGATTGTACCAACAACTGGCTTAACTGATTGCACACCAATCATATACATTGCAGCTAGTGCAAAAATAGCAAAAATGAAATTTGCCATAGGTCCTGCAGCTACAATCGCAATACGCGCTTGCACTGACTTGGCATTAAACGACAAATGACGTTGTTCTGACGGTACATCATCGACACGCTCATCGAGCATCTTTACATAACCGCCTAGTGGAATAGCAGCTATTACATATTCTGTATCGAGCTTATCGCGCCATGTTAACAATGGCTTACCAAAACCAATTGAAAAACGCAGAACTTTAACGCCTGCTTTGCGAGCTACCCAAAAATGCCCATATTCATGCACTGTAACTAAAATACCCAGCGCTAAAATAAAAGACCCTAAATTCCACAGAAAATCGAACATATTAGCGTACTACCTTTGCAATGAGTTGCGTCGCTTGAAGTCGAGCTAAACGGTCACATTCAAGAATTTCATCCAATGTATGCACGTTTACATCAACCGTTGCTTCTAATGTTTGTGCATTAATACGGTAAATATCCGTAAAGCCAATCATCCCTTGCAAAAATGCATTAACGGCAACTTCATTGGCTGCATTAACCGTAGTGGTTGCCCCCTGCCCTGTATTACAAGCGGCAATTGCTAACTGTAAATTTGGGTAACGAGTAAAATCAGGTTTAGTGAAAGTAAAATCGGCGAGTTGTGAAAAATCAAGTGGCGTAACCCCCGCATCAATGCGCTGCGGGTATGCTAA
Source organism: Pseudoalteromonas sp. NEC-BIFX-2020_015 (assembly GCF_012952265.1). Lineage (NCBI taxonomy): Bacteria > Pseudomonadati > Pseudomonadota > Gammaproteobacteria > Alteromonadales > Pseudoalteromonadaceae > Pseudoalteromonas > Pseudoalteromonas sp. NEC-BIFX-2020_015. The sequence goes on along the minus strand of NZ_JABCJL010000016.1, from coordinate 75,064 downwards.
AGCATGCGCAATGGGTGTGCGCATATCAGGATTACCCATTTGTGCTAGTACTGAGCCATCTTGATACTGCACCATTGAATGAATAATACTTTGCGGATGAATAACCACTTCAATATCTGTTGCCTTGCAGTTGAATAGCCATTTAGCCTCAATAAACTCTAAGCCTTTATTCATCATCGTAGCCGAATCGACTGAAATCTTTTGCCCCATTGACCAATTAGGGTGAGTAACGGCCTCTTGCACCGTGACAGTATTTAAAGTGTCAATATCACGAGTTAAAAAAGGTCCGCCAGAGCCTGTCAGTAAGATTTTACTCACACCATGCTCATGCAATTGTGCGTTTGTTTTTGAGCCTTGCAGAGCACTTGGCAGGCATTGGAATATTGCATTATGCTCACTATCAATTGGCAACAATGTGGCTTTATGTTGTTTTACTTTATCGATAAACAACTGGCCTGACATCACTAAGGATTCTTTATTTGCCAATAAAACCTTTTTACCCGCTTCAACTGCGCTGAGTGTAGGAATGAGCCCCGCGGCACCAACTATCGCCGACATAACAGCATCAACATCTGGGTGTGCAGCAAGCTCACTCATTGCAGCAATACCGCTGAGCACAATCGTTTTAGATTCTGAACCAGATAAGTACTGAGTTAACTGCTGCGCAGCATGCTCATCCGCCATAACAGCAAAGCGAGGGCGATAAGCGACGCATAGCTGCGCCATTTTTTTTGCATTTTTACCTGCCGTAAGTGCAAATACGCAAAACTGCTCTTGATTTCGAGCGACAACATCTAAGGTACTTAAACCGATTGACCCCGTCGCACCAAGAATCACTAGTTGCTGTTTACAACTCATAGACTAAGCGTCCACGCATAGCATAAAACGAAAATAGGCGCTGCAGCGGTTAAGCTATCAAGGCGATCTAAAATACCGCCATGCCCAGGTAAACATGATCCACTGTCTTTGAGACCAGCCTCACGTTTAAACATACTTTCGAGTAAGTCACCTATCGCTGAAAATAATGCGATAAATACAGTCATAACAGCGTAAATTGGCCAAACTGACATATCAACATTGGTAAAATGACAAAAAGCCAAAACAAATATTACTGCAGCGACTACCCCCCCAGCTAAACCTTCAATCGTTTTGTTGGGGCTCACTTTTGGCATTAACTTATGTTTACCAAAGTTTTTACCCGTAAAGTACGCACCAATGTCTGCGCTCCATACGATACCTAATACCACTAAAATAAGCATAGAACCAAAGTGCGTTGACTCACCATAATTTGCGCTTCGTAATGTATTCAACGCAAGCCACAATGGCACTAACGTCAAAATACCTGCAATGGCACGCATTACTATGCCTTCATTCCATGCTTTTGCCATGGCTGGGTAACGCCACACTAAGTAGGTAGCCACAATCCACCAAGAAAATGACAGAGTAAATATATAATTTGCATCCCCCACTAATTGGCCGTCAAACCACAAACTCTCAATTGGCCAATGCCAGTTAAGCAGTACCAGTAGCAGCGCAATAAATACGACAAATGAAAAACGCTTTAATTTGTCACACAAGCCCATAAATGCAGACCATTCCCACGCACTTAATAAAACTATCGCGCCAGCAATATAACTAAATAATGTAAGTGGTGTATAAAAAACCAAAAGTAATGCTAAAGGGGCTAGCACTAAAGAGGTTAAAATTCGTTGTTTTAGCAAAGTATTACCCTTTTAATTAGGTTTCGGCGAGTAATTGTTTTATTTGTTCGCCAGTACAACCAAATCGTCGCTCTCTGGCAACGTAACAAGCGATCGCATCAGCAAAAGCAGCTTCATTAAAGTCAGGCCAAAGCGTATCGGTAAAATAAAGTTCGGCATAAGCAACTTGCCATAATAAAAAGTTACTAATGCGTAAGTCGCCCCCGGTGCGGATCAACAAGTCAGGTTCAACCTGATCCTGCATACTCATCTGCGAGGCTAAGTGCTCTTCTGTAATATCATTGGGATCTAACTCTCCAGCAGCGACTTGTTTCCCAAGCTGCTTAGCCGCATTAGCTATATCCCATCGTCCGCCATAATTTGCTGCAATATTAAGTTGCAGCCCTGTATTATCCACGGTCAATTGATGTGCTGCATCGACTTTTTTTCGCAACGTATCTGAAAACCGAGATAAGTCACCAATAATAGTTAATTTAACATTATTTTTATGAAGCTTTTTAACTTCCTTGCTCAGTACAAATAAAAACAATTCCATTAAGGTACTAACTTCATCATCAGGGCGTCGCCAATTTTCACTACTAAAAGCGAATAAAGTCAACGATTGTACACCTAACTTAGCGCAAAATTGCACCGACTGACGAACTGCATCAACGCCTTTCTTATGACCGTACACACGAGGCCTATTCTTCGCCTGTGCCCAACGACCATTTCCATCCATGATTATAGCGACATGCTTGGGTAAACATTGCTGGGAAATTTTATCAGCGTTAAGAACCATAAATATCGAGTATTCCATAAAAAAACGCCGCCTAGTATACCCTAGACGGCGTCCCAAAACTAATAAATTTCATAACCCAAATTCAGGTTATTTAACTGCTTAGATTTCCATCAATTCAGTTTCTTTTGCTGCTAACAGTGTATCCATTTCTTTGATAAATTTGTCAGTAAGCTTTTGAATTGCATCATCAGATTGGCGTGCTTCATCTTCAGAAATATCTTTATCTTTCAATAAGCTTTTAACATCACCATTTGCATCACGACGAATATTACGAACAGCAACACGACCGCCTTCAACTTCACCACGAACGATCTTGATTAAGTCTTTACGACGTTCTTCTGTTAGTGGAGGAAGTGGAACACGAATAACCGTACCTGCTGACATTGGATTTAAACCCAAGTCAGATGCCATAATTGCTTTTTCTACTGCTTGTGCAAGTGATTTATCAAACACACTGATCGCCAGTGTTCGGGCATCTTCAATCGACACATTAGCAACTTGATTTAACGGCGTTGGTGCACCGTAATATGACACCATAATGCCATCTAAAAGTGCCGGATGAGCACGGCCAGTACGAATTTTAGATAGTTGACTGCCAAGTGCCGTTACACTTTTCTGCATACGTTCTGCAGCATCTTTTTGAATATCGTTAATCACGGTTCAATCCTAATCTAGTTAATAACTTCATCTGAGGCTTGTGAAGAGATAAGTGTGCCTTCTTCTTCGCCCATAATAACGCGCTTTAATGCGCCTGACTTATTCATATTAAATACGCTCAATGGCATATTGTGATCTCGCGCAAGTGTAAATGCCGCAAGATCCATTACTTTTAATTCTTTTTCAATAATTTCATTGTAGCTTAAGTGACGATAAAGTGTCGCTTCCGGATTTTTAACAGGATCATCACTGTAAACACCGTCTACTTTCGTCGCTTTAATAACGGTATCTGCTTCAATTTCGATACCACGTAAACACGCTGCGGAATCAGTTGTGAAGAAAGGATTACCTGTACCCGCTGCAAAAATAACAACGCGACCTGTTTTTAATAAGCTAATTGCTTCAGCCCAGTTGTATGCATCACACACGCCGTTAAGTGGGATAGCTGACATTAAACGACAGTTAACAAATGCACGATGCAACGCATCTCTCATTGCAAGGCCATTCATTACAGTCGCGAGCATTCCCATATGATCGCCTACAACGCGATTCATACCTGCTTCAGCTAACGAACCACCGCGTAAGAAGTTACCGCCACCGATAACTAAACCCACTTCTACGTCGAGTTCTACAAGCTCTTTAATTTCTTGCGCCATACGGTCGAGTACTTTTGGGTCGATGCCGAAGCCTTCGTCTCCCATCAGTGCTTCACCACTTAATTTGAGAAGAACGCGTCTAAAAATAGGTTTACGATTGATAGTCATAGTATTTGGGCCAACTTTTAAAAAAAGGATAAAAAATAACCGCGCTTATGATAAACATAAAGAGCGCGGTTATTTTAAAGAATTTCTAGCCGTGACGCAAAAGCAAATAGCATATTAATTGCATATAATTACTTCATTCATCACAGATAGTTAATCTTACTGACCTTTAGCTGCAGCAATTTGCGCAGCTACTTCAGCAGCAAAATCTTCTTCTTTCTTCTCAATACCTTCACCAACTTCTACACGTACGAAGCTAGTAACTGTTGCGTTTTTCTCTTTAAGAATATCGCCAACAGATTTTTTAGGTTCCATGATGAAAGCTTGACCAGTAAGAGAAACCTCACCAGTGAACTTCTTCATGCGACCAACAACCATCTTCTCAGCGATTTCAGCAGGCTTGCCTTCATTCATCGCGATTTCGATTTGTACTTGCTTTTCTTTTTCAACAACGTCAGCTGGTACGTCAGAAGGCGATAAGTATTCTGGACGTGAAGCAGCAACGTGCATTGCAACGTGCTTAAGTGTTTCTTCATCAGCAACACCCGCAACAACAACACCAATACGGTCACCATGGCGGTACTCAACTAGGTTTTCACCTGTGATGTACTGCAGGCGACGTACGTTGATGTTTTCGCCAATTTTAGTAACTAGCTCAACACGGTCTTCTTCAAACTTAGCTTGTAAGTCTTCGATAGACATTGTGTCAGCAATTGCAGCGTCAGCAACTTTATTAGCAAATGCTAAAAAGCTTACATCTTTTGCAACGAAGTCTGTTTGACAGTTAACTTCTACTAGTACAGCAACACCGGCATTTTGCTTGATGATGATAGTACCTTCAGCAGCAATGTTACCTGCTTTTTTAGCAGCTTTAGCAGCGCCACTTTTACGCATGTTTTCAATCGCTAACTCGATGTCACCATCAGTCTCAGTCAACGCTTTTTTACAATCCATCATGCCAGCGCCTGTACGCTCGCGTAATTCTTTAACTAGGGCAGTAGTTACAGCCATTAGTAAATCCTCAAATCTGAAATCTGGTTAGATAAGCGGGTTCCCGCTCTACAAGAATAGCAAGTCTTCACCTAAAATTAGATGAAGACTTGATGACAGCTAATTACTCAGCTTCTACGAAGTCGTCTTTCTCAGCTTGAGCAACGATATTGCTCTCACGACCTTCAGTGATAGCTGCTGCAACTGCACCAGTGTAAAGGTTGATTGCACGGATCGCATCATCGTTACCAGGTACGATGAAATCAACACCGTCTGGGTTAGAGTTAGTATCAACGATCGCAACAACTGGAATACCTAGGTTGTTAGCTTCACGGATAGCGATATGCTCATGGTCAGCATCGATAACGAAAAGTGCGTCTGGAAGACCACCCATGTTCTTGATACCACCAAGGCTCTTCTCAAGCTTGTCCATTTCGCGGTTAAGCATTAACGTTTCTTTCTTAGTTAATTTCTCGAAAGTACCGTCTTGGCTTTGGATTTCAAGGTCTTTAAGACGCTTGATTGATTGACGAACTGTTTTCCAGTTAGTCAACATACCACCTAACCAACGGTGATTTACGTAATACTGGTCACTTGCGATAGCGGCTTCTTTAACCGACTCGCTTGCTGCGCGCTTAGTACCAACGAAAAGAACTTTACCTTTGTTTGACGCAGCACCAGTTAAAAACTTAAGTGCGTTGTTGAACATTGGAACTGTTTGCTCAAGGTTGATGATATGAACACGGTTACGTGCGCCGAAGATGAAAGGCTTCATCTTAGGATTCCAGTAACGTGCTTGGTGACCGAAGTGAACACCAGCTTGAAGCATATCGCGCATTGAAACGTTTGCCATTTTGTATTTCCTCTGTTTAGTTTAGGGTTAGGCCTCCACATATCCCATAGCACCAACACCGCAGTTAAATGAAACTGAAATGCACCCAAGTGTATGTGACGATACGTGTGTGTGTTAAAATAAAATTGTGTTTGCCTTAAAATACAAAAAATCATTTAAGAATTTATTTGTAAAAAGACGGCGCGCTTTATACCATATTAAAAACAAATACTCAACGTCGCGTGCAAAATTTGTGCGACAATAAATGTGTTAAAACTCGACAATGGAGCCTCCATGAGTGCTGTGATAAAGACCCCTGAAGAAATAGAGAAAATGCGTGTAGCCGGGCGCTTAGCGGCAGAAGTTCTAGAAATGATAGAGCCGCATGTAGTCCCTGGTGTGACCACTGATGAATTAAATACAATTTGTCATAATTATATTGTCGATGTGCAAAAAGCCATCCCGGCTCCATTAAATTATCATGGCTTCCCTAAATCAATTTGCACCTCAGTAAACCATGTAATTTGTCATGGTATTCCTAACGACAAAGCATTAAAAGATGGCGACAGTGTCAATATTGACATCACTGTCATCAAAGATGGTTACCATGGCGACACGTCTAAAATGTTTCATGTTGGTACACCTGATATTCAAGGCAAACGCCTTGCTGAGATAACTCAACAAAGCTTATACCTTGCTATTAAAATGGTAAAACCAGGTGTACGTTTAGGTGATATTGGCGAAGCGATTCAAAAATACGCTGAAAGCCATAAATATTCAATCGTGCGCGAATATTGCGGCCATGGCATTGGTGCTGAGTTTCACGAAGAGCCTCAAATTATGCACTATGGTCGTGCTGGCACTGGTGAAGCCCTAAAAGCGGGTATGTGTTTAACAATTGAGCCAATGGTTAACGCTGGTAAACGCCAATGTAAACTGCTTAAAGATGAATGGACGGTTGTTACTAAAGACCGTAGTTTATCTGCGCAGTGGGAACATACATTGTTAGTTACTGAAAATGGTGTTGAAATTTTAACGCTTAGATCAGATGATACTATCGATAGAATCATTGAGCATTAATACCAATTTGGTATAAATACTGATTCGCCCAATTAATTGGACGAATTAGTATTCTAAGGAGCCAGCCCACGTGGCATTACCTAATAAAGTTAAAAAGCTACTCAGCGATGCTGAGTTGCTCACCGATTACAAAGACTGCTCTAATTATTTTTATAAATGGTTACAAAACGAGTTTTCAAAACAACCAGTCGGTAATTTAATTAATGCCCGGGCTGAGTTTATCGATCGGTTACTAATAAAGCTTTTTCATGTTTATGATTTAGCCCATGAGCCAGATTTAGCCCTGATTGCCGTTGGTGGGTATGGCCGCGGTGAATTACACCCCTATTCTGATATCGACTTTTTATTACTTGTTACACAACAACCTAGTGAAGCAATTTGTGAAAAGATTGGTCAGTTTGTCACTATGCTGTGGGACCTTAATTTAGAAATTGGCCACAGTGTACGTACCATAGAACAAGCTATTGAACAAAAACGTGAAGATGTTACGTTTGCCACAAGCTTGCTTGAAAGCCGGCTATTGTTTGGCAATCATATAGAGTATGAAAAACTTAAAAATCATATCCTCGACACCCCTGTTTGGCACTCTGATGAATTCTTTTTGGCTAAAGTACAAGAACAACAACTACGCCATAAAAAATGCCATGGCACAGCGTATAACCTAGAGCCAAACATTAAAGAAAACCCCGGTGGTTTACGTGATTTACAAACTATCATTTGGGTTGCAAAAAAGCACTTTAGGGCTGAAACCTTACAAGAGCTTATTAGTCACGGTTACCTGACTCACGAAGAATACCAAGAGCTACTTGAGTGCTTAGAAAACTTATGGAATATTCGTTTTGCACTGCATTTAGCTGCAGGGCGATCAGAAAACCGCTTATTATTTGACCACCAACCACTGGCTGCTGATTTACTCGGTTTTGGTAGTGATGGCAAAGCGTCAGTTGAGCGAATGATGAAGCGCTTATTTAGAATAATGAGCCGTGTTCGTGAGTTAAATCAAATGCTATTGTCGTACTTTGAGCAAAGCATTTTACCGGAATCAAGCGAGCAACCGGTTATTGAACTTGACCGCAACTTTGAGCGCATTGGTCATCAAATAAGAGTTAAAAACCCATCAGTATTTTTTCGCCGCGATCAACTCTTCGTCTTATTTGAGCATATTGCCGATAACCCAACAATGACGCACATTTATCCAAGTACCATAAGAACAATTCGCCAAGTGCGTCGTCGTCTATTAGGTGACTTACAAGATTACGCGGCCTGTAGAGAAGCCTTTCTGCGCCTTGTTAAACATCCCAATGGCATGGGTCGTGCATTTACGTTAATGCACAAACATGGCATGTTAGCGGCTTATCTCCCGCAGTGGCGTAACATATTTGGACAAATGCAGTTTGATTTATTCCACGCTTATACCGTAGACGAACACACGCATAAACTTATCAATAATATTTATCAGTATTTTGATAAATCAAGTGCCAACAAATTTCCAATTTGTTGTGAAATTGTCACACGAATGGATAAACCCGAGCTGTTATATCTCGCAGGAATTTTTCATGACATTGCCAAAGGTCGCGGTGGCGATCATTCTGAACTTGGCGCTGTTGATGCCATTGCTTTTGCTAAGTTGCATAACTTCACAAACTCAGATGGTAAGTTAATTGCGTGGCTGGTAAGTAACCACTTACTTATGTCGGTTACTGCGCAACGTAAAGATATAAATGATCCTGATGTGATAAAAGAATTTGCCACACGGATAAAAAACGAACGTCAACTTGATTACCTTTATTGCCTAACCGTGGCTGATATTCGTGCGACCAATGACAACTTATGGAATGACTGGAAAAATACGCTACTACGTGAGCTTTACTTACACACGCAACGCGCATTGCGATTAGGGCTTGAAAACCCAATGGATCAGCGCGACCAAATTCGCGATAAAAAGCATCAAGCAAAACAACGCCTACTTAATCATGGCTTTGGCGAAGAACAAATAGATTTAATTTGGGCCCGCTTTAAAGCAAACTACTTTACCGCATTCAGTGAGCAACAAATCTCATGGCACAGTGAGCATTTGTTAAAAGCTGATTTAAGCCAACCCAGTGTTGTGGTATCTAATGAAGCCATGCATGGTGGCACACAAGTATTTGTTTACAGCCCCTACTCGGGTGGTTTATTTGCCCGTTTAGTGAGTGTGATTGGCTCAAAAAAGGCACAGATCCAACATGCACAAGTACTTACCACCCGCGATGGTTATGTCTTGTTTAGCTTTGTAGTACTTGAAGTAAGCGGTGAGCCCATTGCCAGCGGCCGTGCGCAATCAATTAAACGCGGTCTAGATTTGGCACTTGCTGATCCAAGAAAGAAAATTCGTTTTAAAAAGAATCGCTCGCAACGCTTTAAAGATTTTAATATTAAACCAAAGATAATTTTGCGTCCTCATCCGCGTAAAGATCGCAGTTTAATTGAAATTCAAGCCGTAGATATACCTGGTTTATTGACCAAAATTGCTGAAGTATTTCAAGCACATTTATTACACATACACGCCGCACGGATCACCACTGTGGGTGAGCGTGCAGAAGATTTCTTCGTAGTATCAAACAACGAATACCAAGCCCTTACGGACGAAGAACAAGCAAAAATTCATCAAGCATTGCGTAAAAAACTCAACGCAGAAACAGAATAAGAGGACCTTATGTCAGATTTAAAAACCATGATTGAAAACGCCTGGGATAACCGCGATAACATCAGCCCAAGCACAGTATCAAATGAAGTTAAACAAGCCATTATTGATGCACTTGAGCTGCTTGATAGCGGCGCTGCACGCGTTGCTGAAAAAATCAGTGGTGAGTGGGTTGTCCACCAATGGTTGAAAAAAGCCGTGTTACTGTCGTTCCGTATCCGCGATAACCAACCAATGCATGACGGCGTAAACCAGTTTTACGACAAAGTACCGCTTAAATTTAGTGACTACACGCCAGAGCAGTTTCAACAAGGTGGTATGCGCGTAGTACCAAATGCAGTCGCGCGTAAAGGTAGTTTTGTAGGTAAAAATGTAGTGCTTATGCCATCATACGTAAACATTGGCGCATACGTTGATGACGGCACCATGGTTGATACATGGGCCACTGTTGGCTCGTGTGCACAAATTGGTAAAAACGTACACTTATCTGGTGGTGTGGGTATAGGCGGCGTTTTAGAGCCGTTACAAGCTAACCCTACTATCATTGAAGACAACTGTTTTATTGGCGCACGTTCTGAAATCGTAGAAGGCGTTGTTGTTGAAGAAGGTGCAGTCATTTCAATGGGCGTTTACATCAGCCAAAGCACGCGTATTTACGACCGTGAAACTGGCGAAATCCACTATGGCCGTGTTCCAGCAGGTGCTGTTGTTGTACCAGGTGCATTACCATCAAAAGATGGTAGTCACAGCTTGTACGCTGCAATCATCGTGAAAAAAGTAGATCAACAAACTCGTGAAAAAGTAGGGATTAATGCATTGTTGAGATCGATAGACGATTAAGAGAAAGCTGTAAGCTTTCAGCCGTAAGCGATCAGCTGATTTGAATAAATTGCTGGGTTTGGTGATATCAGCCCCAGCAATTTAATTCTCAAGATTAAAACGACTTAAATATATACCCATTATCGCTGGGCCTTGTTGATAAGCAGTACAGAATAATGCATTTAAAACTCAAAACGGTAGAGCCACATTTTTGAAATTCCTTTGCTCGTCTCTTTAGAATACCTTTCTGTAAATGGGTAAAGAACACTGACAGGTAAGCCTTCAAAAGAGTTTAGATAGCAGAGTCCTATGCCTAGAGTTTGTGCCTTGGTAGATAAAGGACAAATGTAAATATGATTATACTTATCTAAGCACTTATTGATATGTATGTAATCATATATAGAATGTGCCGTTTCAAATGGGTCTGAGGCTGGTGCAAATATAGGATCTTTCAGAGAATTTGCAGTGAAAGACTCTTCTGCCGCTACAGTTCTTAAAATATTTTCTTGGAACATATCGGCTTTAAGTGATGGGAAACCTAGCAGAGGTACTATCTCTGCGTTCTCATTCTGCTGGGCTACTCTCGCGATTAAACTAGAGTCGTAGCCAGCTGCTATGATCAACAAATCTTTTTTATCAATTAGTTGATTAACACCTTGATAACCAAGAACCTGCCTTGTTTCATAAATAGAACCACTTGAAAAAGTAGTGTGTTCTTTTTTTGAATAATGGTTAGGCTCACTATAGATAAAATCTACATGAGTAAACCCACTTTTTTTCAAAAAAGCTAGTAAAAATAATAGCTGTGCTCTCATAAATCCTGTTGCATCTATACAAATGCTTTGTGATTTATAATCACTCAAGTTTATGTTTTTAAATACTGGTAGAAGTTGTTGTGCCTCAGTACCCTTATCAATAGAAATATAGCTTCCTTCGGTCGGCAATTCGTCAGCTTCAAAATCATACTCAGGAAAAACTAGCCAGTATTTTTTATTCGCATTAACTTTGTCATAAACGGCATTCAACCGTTCACTTAAATTAAAGGCCGAGATAAATAAGTCCCACTTATCCCATTGCTCTTCAATATTTAGTTCATCTCTATAATATAGTGAATAATGCATTAGAATCCGATTTCCATTTGATCATCATTCCCAGGGGATTTTGGTTTTGGTTTTGGTTTTGGTTTTGCTACAAGCTCAGACAGGTGAATATCATACGGTGAATGCCTAGCATCATGAAATTCTGATCTATAACTTTGAAATTCAGCTTGATGTTGTGGATCAAAAATTTTATTGAAATTCTCAGGTGTAAATGAAATTGCCCCGCGTTTAGAGAGGGATAAGCCCCATTTAGGGCATAAAAGACCATTTAAGTGATATTTAGGAATAAGTTTCTGAGAGTTTTTGTCTTGTCTAGGCGCGACTTCAATAATGACTCTTATTAATTCCGCCCAGTCTAAAATGTCTTTTGCTTCTTTACTAATGCGATCCGTGTCAACTGTAAAACCTGATGCTGAACATTCGACTGGCTTGTCAGAATACATTTCTATTCTTAATATTTCACATAATTTTGATAAAGCTTCAGAGACATTACTTCCTAGGCTGCCTTCGCTTGTACAATCATTATGAAACCACTCTGATGATTCTTTTAGTGCCAACCTTTGTGATTTCAATGATATTTGTTTAGAGCTAGTAAATGGGCTATTACCATGAAAAACTTCAATTTTATAAATATTTCTTAAAACAGTTAATATATGTCTAGGAAAGCCTTTCGTTAATTGTAAAAGCTGTTCTAACCCCAAATATTCATCAAAGTTACTCTGGGAAATAGAACGAATTGCTGATGCTGTATAATTGTTTTTATAGTATTTAAATTTATTAGCAATAGATGTTTTAGAAGCTTCACCATCGGATGAAGCATAGATTTTTATCTCTTTTGCTATTTCTTCTGATTTTAACTTCAGCAAATCTATATCAACTGAATTACTTGACCAGTACTGAGAAAATAAATGAATAGCTGCTAACTCTACTGTTGAATCGGCAGGGAATGATAAATTTTTACATATAGATAGTGCTGATTCAGCATCTATTTTAGCGTTTATACGGCCATTAAATGAGTTTAATGCAGAACTTAATCCATTATTTTTTAATTTAACATTTTGTACGATTGCGTTGATATCTGGTTTTTCAAATAGACTGATTAAGTACTCTTTTTTATTGTCGCTATTGTTCTCAAATGTCCTTAAATATCTTTGATCTTTCGTTATGAATTCGGCCTTTATTAACCTTTTCATTATTAAATTAATTGCGAAATCTTCGAAATGCTTTATCTCATTAAAAACATTGTCCAGCTTAGTCGTTTCAAACTCATGACCTTCTCTATTTTCTTCGCCAGAACCTAATGTTTTATAAGTTTTTATACCGTGTTTTCTGGCACCAAACCTAAATGAACAAGGCAGCTTTTTTTCTCTTATTAATGTATTAAAATATTTTTGCTGTTCTTCACTAATATTTTCAAGTTCATCAATGAGGTACAGGAAAGTTATATCCTTAAATGTAGTGGAGTGAGTATTTAATAGTTTGGGTATTCCAAAAATTAAGGACCCCCTACTCGCAAGTATATTAAGATCTGGTTTCTCTATAAAGAATGCATTATTAACCACTAAGTCAACTTCGTTGGATAGCTTTACTATTAGCCCTTTTAGTGATTTTAGTGTGGATATTTCCTGATAGTTAGCAGGCAGAGCGCTAAATAATGAAAGCACATCAGAACAAAATTCTTGTTCTTTATCTAGTACGTCTGGATGCAAACCTTGTAAAGTTATTATAGATTCAATGACTAAACCAGCACACCACAAGTCAAAAGAGTACGCAAACATTGCTTCTTTTAATTCATTTTTATAAGGTAAATTTTCAAATCTAGCTCCATTTAAACCGCTTGCCTGAAAATAAACGCCAAAATAACCATCATTTTCTATGCCTTCGAGTAGGCTTTCTTCGTGACGTAATATTTGGGGCTTGTAGGAAAAATACCTCATTAAGTGGGTTTTGCCACTTCCTTTACCACCAATCAAGTATTGTGAAATTTTATGCGTTGGACAGAAAAAATCTACGAACCCCGTGCCTTGAATATCCACCCATTGTTCATTGATTTCTGTATCATCAAGGTCATTTGCTTTTATTGTAGTAAAAGGGTTACGTTGTAATAAATCCATTTTAAACCTCTATAATTTAATATGTTGTTCCGTATGCTTTGTTATAGCGTTTAAAAATGGGGTTCCAAGTATGACTTTTCCCCCAAATAATAGGTAAACTGTTGTCTGGTGTGTTGTGTGAAAAGCCTAGTAAAAGTTGGCCATCTTTATATCCTAAAGCATCTGCTCCGAATAATTGAGTTCCATATTTCCGACAAAATTGCTCAGTGAACTCTTTTGATATTGGGGAGTTTGGAGAACCCTTAAAATACCGAGATGATTCAGAAAAACACTTGAAAGTGTTATCTAGCTCGAAAACACACTCTACTTTATCAAATAATGTATTATTTCTAATATTTTCTAATCCATGTGAAGTTGAAAATAAGGAAAAATAATACACTTTGATGTTAGGGTTTAAGTTCTTTAATTCTTTTATTAATTCTTCTGAATATTCAATTGCTTGCGTTCCACTACCACAAACATCATCTATGAAAATATAACGTTTTATATCTTCATTTTTAAGAGAAACCTGTAGAGAGTCATTTTCATCACGCCTATAATTTAAAATTTCGTGCGTATGAATAAAATCATCTTTGCCCAAGGCGTTTTCTTGCCTAAAGAAATAAAGTAAATGGGTTCCACTCTCTGATGGGTTTCCAACCCCTAAAAATCGGGTTGAGGCTAACTCAGATACTATTTCATTTTCAATATCTTTGATATTCTTAGTGTCGTTGTTTCTTTTCCTAACTTCCTGTATTAACGGATTAAAAAATTTGTCTCTGTAGATGGATTTTAATAACTCACGGATTTCTCGAACCCCAAAGTACATAAAATTGCTAAGAAGAAATAATGCGTGTGTTCTTTCGCAATTCTCTGGCTTTTCCGCCTGAAGAAAGTTATCTAGCCATTCGTTTAGGTGAATTGTTGAAATGCGATGCTCCCAAACATTCTGGGATAGATTCATGATCTTCATTTCTAACATTTCTTTAAATTCTGTTTCGTTCATTTTTTAAACACCAAAATCCATTCTGAGTTAATAACACTGGCAGTTTTATTTCTTTTAGTCATTAATCCTCTTGAGTGAATATCATCCACTAGTACTAATTCAGTGGTAAACCCAATTTTCTCTGCGATAAGTCTGATGAATCTTTGAGTGTCAAATTGTTTACCACACACTTCATTGTTTCCAATAATGATTATGCAGTACTTGTTTTTCTTAAGAACTCGATACATTTCAGATATTGCATTTTGCATTTCTAATAAGTAGTTCCCGTTGATATGTGCTCTTAATCGGTTTATGTGCCATATGTCATTTAGCACATTATCAATGTCGGCAATTCCTGTTTGAATGACCGTTTCGTATTCTGATTTAGAGTAATGTTCTCGACCTATATTTTCTCGTTCAAAATCACGTAAACTATTTTTTTCACAAAAACCTAGCCAGCCTAAACTTAAGGAAGATGATCTAATATATTTCTGAGCTCCAGCATAAGGTGGTGATGTCAAAATTAGATCGACAGTTTCATTTGGAAGCTTTTTGTTCGGTAACTCCAGTGATTCTGTTATTTTTCTTGCGTCTTTACTTATAACTGTGGCTTTAGCGTCTATTACCGTGTCTTCTAATATTTTTATTCTTTTCAAATTATCTTTAAATTGTTTTTCGAAAACGGTGAATACACTTAGATTATTTATGTAGGCTAGCTTTTTTTGAGCCTTACTTTTATATTCTGGATTTTTGTATTTTTCAGGCTTTAGTTTTACGGGAACACTTAGATTTGGATCTGCGTAGCTTACTTTTTTGACAACATTTGAAAATGTAACTTTTAAGAAGTCTTTTTCATGACTATCTGCAAGTTGTTCAATGGAGCGAGCGATTCTAGATAAGTCTCTTTGTGTTATTTTCGGAAACCAGTGATTAATATTAACGACATTTATAGGTAAAAACTTTCTTAACCTCTTTGCACTAGCTAGAACCGAATCTAATTCTTTTTGTAGCTTTGAACTATTCAGTTTTGTTGTTTTAACTTTTGCAATCAGGCGAGCTAGGGGGTTGGCATCACAGCCAAAAGCATTATGTCCACTTAATAGAGCTTCTAATAGAACTGTTCCCGAACCGCAAAAAGGGTCAAGTACGTAACTATTTTTCTCTGGTAGTAAATAATTTGAATTTAAGAAAAATATCGGTATATGTTTTAATAGCTTAGCAGGGTAAGCATGTACATAATGAGTATATGAATCTGAATAAGGTACCCAGTTAACTAATTCTCTAAAATCCACCTCTATTGCCTGTTTAGTGAGCTTATAAGTGGTAATGAAGCTTAACAAAGCTAAATCTATAGACTGCTCATTGGCAGTAACTTCTTTTGAGTGGTCACTTTTATTATCACTTGGAGCCTTAAACTCATAAAAAGTGTTATTATTCAACTTCATCTATTACAATTAACCCGCCAAGTATTGATCTTTTTTGTAAAAATTAAATAAGTAAAGATAACATTTTTAACTCTGAATATCTTAAGTTTTTTCCTTAAACCTATACCGTCAAATCTATAATTTAGAATGTATTAGAAAAAGTAGGGAAAACTGAATAAATCATACCGACCATTGAAGCTCACCCTAAGGCACTTTTACGCGTTAGCGAGACATATTTTAGCCTAGCGATCGCTATTAGTTAGCAAAAAGCGTAAAGGCCTGACACTTATTCCTAGCAAAAAGTGGTTAACCCGAGAAGAATCTAAAAAGGACAGGCACAAAATAGAAAAATTTATGCTTGTCTCACCCTATTTTAGAAACTTATGCCTGTCCCGTCTTATTCCTTCTTCCGCGACGTCAAGGGCTATGCCTTTACTTAATAAATCAACAGTGGTGGCGAAAGTTTCGCCCTCGGTGCAACGAAGCGCCTCTATGGTCTCGGTAGTGAAATTCACTTTCTCGGGCTAAAGCCCGACCTACAATTAAAACTAACTAGTTTGTCTTTTACGTGCGGCTAGGATTAGGTGGCACCCATTACCCCTCTTAGGTAATGAAAATAATAACATGAGATTACGGTTAGAAAGCTTCCTTTAGTATCTAAAATACAATCATTCGCTTATTAATTTTGTACAGTAAACCTGCAAACTTATCAAGCTGATATTAAATTTAACTCAGAACAACTGAAAGCTTACCGCTTAAAATTTAACGTGTTACAACTAAACCCACTCAGATCAATTTGTTTAATTTTCTCACCTTTATCACTTTGGGCGTTATGCGTGATGATCAACGTATTTGCTTTTTCTTTAAATGTAAATGTGCCAAGCCAGTCGAGCGTCACGATAGGTTGAAGTGTATAAAAACCGGTTGAATCGGTACATTGATATGAAAAGTAATGAGTCGCTTTGCCAAACGCGCCTACATCGGACGTATAAACACTAATGTTTCCTTGTTGTTTATAGTCGTCGGCCTGAGTTCCTACTACTACATACAATACACTAATCACAGTAAATAAAATAAACTGAATACCTGCCAAAATAAATATACCGACATCAACTACTTTTAAAAACCACGAACGCGGCGCATCTATATAAATTTGACGGCGGGTATGATGTATAAGAAAAAAGCCGCCCATAATCACAAGGGCTAACTTGATAGGTATTAAATACGCACTAAATAAATACATACTTTTTGCGCTATGCCATTGCAGGCCAAAGGCGGTAGGTATAAGTAAACTATCAATTAAAGGAGCTAATATCAGTAAATACGCGATAATGCGTTTTTTATCTTTAATCATTTATAAGCGTTGGTAATAAATCATGTTATTGAGTGTACAAATAAAAACAGCCAATAAAAAGCCCGCTAAGTTAAACCTTGCGGGCTTTTTATTATAACAATTAGTATAAGTAATTAATCGTCTTCAATGTTGTCTAATCCCTTAGTCCCTTCTTTAGCTTTAAGCTTATGATGTATCGCGGATTTTATAAGCATATACCCACTGATAGGCGCTGTGATCAATAAAAATATCGTGATCAACAGTTCTTTAACACTTATACCATCTTGAGTGTTGCTAAAAAACACCATAGCTCCAATGAGTACTCCAGCCATACCGAGTGTGGTCGCTTTTGTTGGGCCATGTAGACGCATAAAAAAATCAGGCATTTTAATAAGGCCAATTGAGCCTATTAAAATAAATGCGCCACCAATAAGTAATAAAATAGACACTACCCATTCACTGTACATACGTTTTCCTTATTCGATGATGTCGCCACGTAACAAATATTTACATACCGCTACGGTGCTTACAAAGCCGAGCATTGCTATCAATAGCGCTGCTTCAAAGTAAAGCCCAGTGCCCATGCTCATACCATATAAAATGATCAGTGCTATGGTATTTATATACATAGTATCAAGCGCTAAAATTCTATCTGGTACTGACGGACCAACAACCAAACGCCATAAATTGAGTAATAGCGATAGGCCAATCATTGCAAAGACGATTAAGAACACCGTTTCTAACATTGAAATATCTCCTTCAGTGGCGCTTCATAACGTTTTTTAATTGTATTGATAAGCTCTTGTTCGTCATTCAAATCTAATACATGTATTAGTAAATAACGTTGCTTTGGCTTCTCACCTTTTGGCAGTGATTCTGGAATTGGATACACTTCCGCACTTACTGTTCCCGGGGTTAGCGATACAGTGCTTGCCAAAATAGTAATAGGCATTGAGTGGCTTAAATCTAAAGGAACTTTAACAAACGCAGGACGTAATTTTTTAGTCGGCCCTAGTATCAGTAATGCCACCTGTAGATTAGCAGTAATAATGTCATATAACACAATAATTAGCTGCTTTAGGGCTAACCCTGGCTTAATGATCAGTGGCTGTGGGACACGAAATGGAAATGTCGCCAATGGAATTAAAATAGCAAAAACCGTAGCCAATACTAAGTGCCCAGCAGATACACTATTATTAAGTAACAGCCATACCACAAACAATAGACCACTACGAAAAGGCGTTGGCAACCAACTAAAACGTGATTCTAAACGCATTATGAACCTCCCCCAAGTACAGTGTTAATACCACCGGTTATATCATGTAGCTGCGTAGCAGCAGCGATCATATATTCACTCACTGGACCACCAAATATAACTAATAAAGGCGAACATATTAATAAACCGATTACCGCAATGATTTGTAGTGGCTGGGCTTTTACGCCTTCAGTTAACTCACTATCTTGGTGTTTACGTTCCCAAAACAGACTAGTCCCAGCACGTGATAATGCCACCAACAGCGCAAAACTGGCAATTAAGTAAACAGGCCAAAACAACAGTGCTTTTTCACTATCTAATGCTGTTTTTAAAATCCACACTTTACCTACAAACCCTGAAAGTGGCGGCATGCCGATCACACTCAAAGCGGCAATAATAAAACAAGCACCTAGCAATAGAGGTTGTCCTACCGCTCGCCCTGCTGCAAAACGATCTGCGACTTTTCCGCGTTGATGAGAAATTAAATCAGCGATTAAAAATAATGCTGCACACACTAACGTTGAATGTACAAGGTAATACAATAATGCAGCAGTAGCATTAATATTTTGAATTGCCACTAAAGCCACCAACGTACCAACCGATACGATCACCAAGTTAGCGGTGAGTTTACGCAAATCTTGAGCTGCAATAACACCGATTGCACCCGCAATAATTGTTGCCACAGCTAATCCCCACAACCAAGGTTGTGCCATGTGGGCAAGTTGCCCTGCTTCATCGCCAAAAATAACCGTATATACGCGTAACATTGTATACACGCCTACTTTCGTCATTATCGCAAATAACGCAGCCACTACGGGCATTGCACTAGCGTAAGTATTAGGTAACCATAAATGCAATGGCAATAACGCGCCTTTGAGTGCAAAAACAACAAGTAGTAATAAGCCACCAATCTTGGCTAGGTAGACATCATCACCTTGCAACTGAGACATTTTTTGCGCCATATCGGCAATATTTAATGTTCCCAGTACACCGTATAAAATACCAAGTGCAATCAAAAAAACACTAGAGCCAATTAGATTTAAGCTAACGTACTGAATGGCTGAACGGGTCTTATGTTTATCACCGTCATGCATCAATAATGAATATGAGGCAATTAATAGCACTTCAAAAAATACAAATAGATTAAATAAATCACCTGTTAAGAAAGCGCCATTAACACCCAGTACAAGGAAATGTACTAATGGGTGAAAAAAGCCTCCTTTCTCGTCATCACCTACACAGCTATATAAAGTAACAACCAAGCCTAAGAGTGAAGTAAGACACACTAATAACACAGAGACTAAATCAGCAACAAGTACAATACCAAATGGCGCTTGCCAATCACCAATGGCATAAACAATGATGCCTGAATGCAACACTTCCCATAATAAGAACGCACTCACTAACGTACTTAGAAAAGCCATAAATACAGAAGCTACACGACGAATTGGAATACTTTTTCCACACGGTGGTAGCAGTAAAATAACCCCAGCCAACATAGGTAATAAAATGGGCCAAGAAGCAATGTGCTGAATCATTTGTGCTCCTTATGTTCAATTTTTCCTAAGTGACCATCAACATGATCATTGCCTAAATCTGCACGGCCACGAATTGCAAGTATCACAACAAATGCGGTCATTGCAAAACCTATTACTATTGCTGTTAATACCAGTGCTTGTGGCAGCGGATCTGCATAATCAGCACCGGTACCTAATACTACTGCTTTATTAATAGTTAAACGCCCTGACGAGAATAAAAACAAGTTCACTGCATATGAAAGCATTGTAAGCCCTAATACAACCGGAAAAGTCCGTGCTCGTAGGATCAAATAGACCCCACAAGCGACTAATACACCAACGCATGATGCGTATAACAATTCCATTAAATATTTACCTCATTTTTTGGAGTATCGGCTGTTAATTTACCTAAACTGGCGAGAATCATTAATGTCGCGCCCACAACCGTCAAATACACACCTAAATCAAATATAATGGCACTTGCCAATTCTGTTTTGCCCACAAATGGGAAGTCAAAATAATCAAACCATGTTGTTAGAAAAGGCCTATCAAATGCCCAACTACCCAATCCAGTAAACATTGCGATAGCAATACCTGAGGCGATAATTTTACGGTAATTAACATCAAAGCGTTCAGTGATCCAAATAGAGCCGTGAGCCATATATTGCAAAATAAATGCAATAGCGGTTACCAAGCCTGCGATAAATCCACCACCAGGTAAGTTATGACCACGTAAAAAGATATATGCTGACACTAATAGCGCTAATGGTAATAAGCTTTGTGAAATACTTGCTAATAATAGTGGATGGCGCTCACGTGCCCATGGGCGACCTTCGCTATCACTTGCTGGCATAAATAAAGGTAAGTTAGTAAGTACTTTATAAATACCTAATGCAGCAATACCTAATACCGTGATTTCACCGAGCGTATCAAACCCCCTAAAATCGACAAGAATTACGTTCACTACGTTTGTACCACCACCGCCAGTTTTAGCATTAGCAATAAAAAAGTCTGATATTGACTCAAGCGGCCTTGTTAATAACGCATAACAAATACTCGCTACAACAACTCCCATTGCAGAAGCAATACTTAAATCACGTATTACACGTAATGAGCTTGATTCTTTTGGTGTACGCTGTGGTAAAAAGAACAATGCTAGCATCAGCAGAATCACCGTAACTACTTCGACTGTTAGCTGTGTTAGTGCTAAATCAGGTGCTGAGAAACGTGTAAACGCCACTGACACCATCAACCCAACAATTGACAACATTAATAAAGATACCACGCGTGAACGATGCCAAATTACGGTGCTAATTGCACCTATAATCAACAGCCCAGCGCCAATTGCATTATGAAAATCGATCGGAGTACGCGGCGCTGTGCCTGCCAGTGCTTCCATTTCGAATAATGGCCAACCCGCGCACAATAACACCACGCCTAACATTACAACAATGTAGCGTTGTAATGAGCCATTCTCTACACTGCGTACTTTATCTCGACTCCATTTAATAATGTTATAAACAAAACGTTCAAAAGTTTTCTTGGCATTTAATGGCGGCAATGACGCCTGGAATTTAAACAAATGTTTACGCTGAATATAAATAAACACGCCACCCACTACAGCCATCGCGCTCATAAGTAATGGTAAATTAAAGCCATGCCAAATTGATAATTTAAACTCTGGTGTAGCCTCTCCAAGCACCGCTAATGACGCCGCTGATAAAATACCGTCAACCACAAAGTGTGGAAACATACCGACCAATAAACACAACACAACCAGAATTTCGATTGGTACACGCATATAACGCGGTGGTTCGTGCGGTGTTTTAGGTAAATTAATTGGGTCACCATTAAAAAACACATCGTGAATAAAGCGTGCAGAATAAGCCACAGAGAAAGCAGCCGCTAGCGTTGCTAACACTGGGATAAGCCACGACATTGAGCCTAATATCTGTTGGTGTAGCGTTTCTGCAAAAAACATTTCTTTTGACAAGAAACCATTTAATAACGGTACTCCTGCCATTGCAGCGGCTGCAACCATCGCAAGAGTGGCGGTATAAGGCATAAAACGCCACATTCCGTTGAGCCTGCGCATATCACGCGTGCCAGTTTCGTGATCGATAATACCCGTGGCCATAAATAATGACGCTTTAAAGGTCGCATGGTTAATGATATGAAATATCGCCGCGACAGTGGCAAGCTCAGTATCCAAACCAAGTAACAGCGTTATTAGACCTAAGTGACTAATCGTTGAGTACGCCAATAGCCCTTTTAAGTCATGCTTAAATAAAGCGATATAAGCACCGACTAATAACGTTGCTAAGCCAGTCATAGCGACCAAGATAAACCAGGTATCAGTGCCCGCCAGTGCAGGGTAAAATCGTGCTAATAAAAAGATACCGGCCTTAACCATTGTTGCCGAATGTAAATATGCACTAACTGGCGTCGGCGCAGCCATTGCATGTGGCAGCCAAAAATGAAACGGAAACTGTGCAGATTTAGTGAAGGCGCCCAACAATACAAGTACTAATGCAAGCTCATATAAATCATGCGATTGGATCAACGCTTTGCTAGCTAAAATAACATCTAAATTATAGCTACCAACTATATCACCTAGCAATAACAAGCCACCAAGTAACGCTAAGCCACCGGCACCTGTAACGGCCAGTGCCATACGAGCACCTTTTCGCGCTTCAGATTTATGCCACCAGTAACTAATTAATAAAAATGAGCTGATACTGGTCAATTCCCAAAATAACCAGAGCTGGATGACGTTATTTGACATAACAATACCCAGCATTGCCGTCATAAACAGCATTAAATAGCTGTATAGCTTAGGCATTGAATCATTACTACTTAAGTAATAACGGGTATAAAAAATAACGAGTAAGCCAATACCTAGAATCATAAAAATGAACAGTAAGCTTAAACCATCTAAACGAAAGGCTATTTCCATGCCAAGAGCGGGGATCCACTGCGCGGTAAAGCGAATTGTCTCACCAGCCAAAACGGCGGGCGTATGATAAATCGCAATTGCTAAAGCGCACAGTGGCGCCATCATAGTAAGGCTCGTAGATTGGTTACGAGTCAATTTGCCGGTGCATGAAGAAATAACACTGCCAATTAAGGATAGCAAGGGTATCCAGAGCAAAGTCATAGTGAGAAACCTTTTAAAGTCATAAGAATATCAATACGTCGCTAGTTAATTTTAGTTGTGTACTGGTCATTGTGAATGGTTATTTATTTTTGCTTATTAAAACAATTATAGTGGGTATAGTTATACTGATCAGGGATCATTTTGTCTATAGTGAGGGCACCTACCCGCCGTTATTTTGAACAAATTTAACGTCGATTTTATATTATTTACAACTTTTATGCCTATTCGTTTTATTTATCATTTTATCTAAAAAGAAATTTTCTCTTCAAGCTGCGTGAAATAATCACCAAAACGTATCGGTTGCTCTGCTGGGTTTGCTATTTGCTTTAACCATAATTGCTGATATTGTTGCGAGAGTGGGATCTGTTGATATTGCATTATTGACCAATTTTCACTGGGTTTATACGCTTTTATTGCTGTCTGACAACTATCACTTTGTTGCCAACCAATAGGCGGCGTCACTCCATTTGCAATAAATAAGTTTGGCGCTACAAAGCCTTTTTGCTGGCATAACCATGCTTGCTTAGTTGCTGGTAAAACGTACTCATCTTCAAAACCACTGAAATGCATGAGCTCATGTAAAAATAATCCGTAGTGACTCGCTGAATTTAGGTGCATGATTCCACCACTGACGTTACCTAAACCACTGCGTGTCATCATCACAATAAAGTCAAATCCAGTTGGCCATACTTTATTGTTAACAAGCGGCCGCCAATCGCATCGTGCTGCATGCTCTGGATGTTGTTGACAGTTTATTGAGTCCCCTAAGTAAATGGGTTTACTAAAACAAAAGCTTCCTGCTCTTGGTTGAGGTTCTATTTGATAGCGGGTTTTAAATATATTGAGTTGTGCTAAGCCTTGGCGATGATCTGTCATCATCAGCACATTAAACTGACAATGCGATTGTGCTTGTTGCTGTGCAAAAGATAATAAAAAACCCTCATGGCTTGCAAAGCGTTGATCAATACTCGCTGGCGCCGCACTATATTGTAATTTTAATTGCTCTGCTGCATCGCTTTCAGGCAACAAATGCAGCTGTGATAATGCGGTTAAATCGTCCCAACGCTCTAATTTCAGCAATAACGCACTGAGTTTACGGCGTTTATCAGCATTTTGTTGGGCAGCGCTCGCTCGCCAAAAAGGTAAGGCAGATTGCCCCTTACCATTTTTTAATAAGCGTAATGCCCAAACAAACTGTGCATCAGCTTCACCGCTCAAAGCTAATAAATATAATGTAGGATCGGGCAAAGAACTCAACAGGGATTTAAAATCATCAGCAAAGCGGTAATAGTTTATAAAAATCGAAGTCGGGGTATGTTTTACATGCCAAAAAGCAAGAGCGTGATGCTGATTCACCGAGCTAGGTAACCCTCCTAAGCTCAGTATAACAACAACGCTGATTAGCCATTTAACTAGCGTTATCACCAGCCATTAACTCAAGCTCTAAACGTGCATATTTATATTCAACAAATTCATGGACATTAGTTGCAAGTGTTAACCTAAAAAAGTCTGCTGCTTGATAATTAAGCCCTTCTGCTTGATACATTTTTGCAAGATAAAAATAAGCCTCACATAAACGTTGAGCATATTCTTGCTCTGACTTTACACCTTCGCTGATGGTTGCCAAAAAAGAATGTTCGCTCATATCACCTAAATACAATGAAATTAGCCCATATGCCCACTGGCTATCGTCTAGTCCTTGTGCATTTGCTTTTAGATTTGCAAGAGCTTTTATTGGTTCATCATCAGCTTGCGCAAGATAAAGCCATAAAACACGATATGGGTCACTTGGTGCACGGGCTAAAAACTCAGACAGATCAGCCGATGCTAATACAGGTCTGTTTCCATAATAGAGCGCAATACCACGATTCAAATATGCATATTCATGCTGTTCATTGAGCTCTAGTGCAGAATCAAAAAGTTCGTAAGCTTTTTCATATTGCTGCATCAAGGTGTGGTGAATACCTAAAAAGTTATACACCTCAGCCAAGTTGGGCTTTAATTGTACAGCGCGATTAAAATCAATACGTGCCAGCGTCGGCATCCCTAAGCTATCGAATAATACTCCACGGTCGTAATATAACTTAGCTTGTTGTTCTGGCTCTAAATCAGTACGATTTAATAGCTCTGAGTAACGCGCTATCGCTATTTCACTACGAAAATCAGACGCTAAAGGAGCTGTAAAAGGGACGTTTACAATTGGCGTTGGTTCAGCTTGAGACGTTGACTGACAAGCGCTTAAAGACAAAACAGCAAACGATGCTAAAGCGATGTGTTTAAGTATCATTAAAATCCTTAATACCTAGATAAGTAGCAAACAGATAAGACAAGTGCTATCCAAAGAGGTTTCATTAAAGCATAAAAAAAGAGGCTATACAGCCCCTTTTTTATGCTATCCAGAGAATATCTGGATTAAATATCAACAATTAAGCGTCAGTAGGTGCGTCAGCTGCAGGTGCTGCTGATTCCATTGCTTCTTTGATACTTAGACGTACGCGACCTTGGCGATCTACTTCTAGTACTTTAACTTTAACTTCTTGACCCTCAGAAAGGTGATCAGCAACGTTATTTACGCGCTCAGTACTAATTTGAGAAATATGTACTAGACCATCTTTACCAGGAAGAATGTTTACGAACGCACCGAAATCAACGATACGTACAACTTTACCTTCGTAGATAGTACCTACTTCAAGCTCAGCTGTTAATTGCTCAATGCGGCTAATTGCATTTGCTGCGCTTTCGCCGTCAGTTGCTGCAATTTTGATTGTGCCATCATCACCGATTTCAATCGTAGTACCTGTTTCTTCAGTAAGTTGACGAATAGTTGCGCCGCCTTTACCGATAACTTCAGCGATTTTCTTCTGTGGTATCTTCATTGTGTAGATACGTGGAGCAAACATTGAAAGTTCTTCAGACGGTGCTGAGATTGCTTCGTCCATCACACCTAGAATGTGTAAACGTGCAGCTTTTGCTTGTTTAAGCGCAATTTGCATGATTTCTTGTGTGATACCTTCAATTTTGATATCCATCTGTAGTGCAGTGATACCTGCAGCAGTACCCGCCACTTTAAAGTCCATGTCACCTAAGTGATCTTCATCACCTAAGATGTCAGAAAGAACAACGAACTTCTCATCTTCTTTAACTAGGCCCATCGCGATACCCGCAACAGAAGCTTTGATTGGTACACCTGCATTCATAAGTGCAAGTGAAGTACCACATACAGAGGCCATTGAAGATGAACCATTTGATTCAGTGATCTCAGATACAACACGGATTGAGTAAGGGAACTCAGTCAATGTTGGCATTACAGCTGCAATACCACGCTTAGCTAGGTTACCATGGCCGATTTCGCGACGCTTAGGAGAACCAACAAAACCAGTTTCACCTACGCAGAACGGAGGGAAGTTATAGTTAAGCATAAAGTGGTTTTTGTGCGTGCCAGTTAAATCATCGATTAACTGTGAATCACGCTCTGTACCAAGTGTAGCTGTAACAAGTGCTTGAGTTTCACCGCGCGTAAAGATTGCAGAGCCGTGAGTACGTGGCAATACGCCAGTCATTACGTCTAGTGCACGGATCATATCTGGTTCACGACCATCAATACGTTTCTCGCCAGAAGCGATACGGCCACGAACGATTTTCTTCTCTAATGAACCGAATACTTTGCCAACTTCTTGCTTGTCTAGAGACTCGCCTTCAGCAAGTTCGGCTGTTAATACTGCAACAACTTCATCTTTAGCTACGCCAAGTGCTTCTTTACGAGCAACTTTATCAGTGATGCGGTAAGCTTCGCCTACTTTCTCAGCTGCAATAGCGGCTACTTTATCTTCAAGCGCTACGTTTTTCGCAGGTGCAGTCCAATCCCATGTAGGCTTACCTGCTTGTGCTTTAAACTCTTCAATTGCAGTAATGATCGCTTGAGATTGCTCATGACCATATACAACAGCACCAAGCATTACGTCTTCTGCAAGTACGTTAGCTTCTGACTCAACCATAAGTACCGCTTTATCAGTACCTGCTACCACTAAATCAAGTTGGCTTTCTTCAAGCTCTTTTAATGTAGGGTTAAGTACATATTCACCGTTGATATAACCAACGCGAGCAGCACCAATTGGACCACTGAATGGGATACCTGAAATAGCTAACGCTGCTGAAGTACCAATCATCGCAACCATATCAGGTTGGATTTCAGGGTTAACAGAAACAACAGTAGCAATAACTTGTACTTCGTTTACGAAACCGCTTGGGAAAAGTGGACGAATTGGACGGTCAATAAGACGTGCAATAAGTGTTTCACCGTCGTTAGGACGACCTTCACGCTTTAAGAAACCACCAGGGATACGACCAGCAGCGTACATACGCTCTTGGTAGTTAACTGTTAGCGGGAAAAAGTCTTGGCCAGGTTGCGCTTCACGCTTACCAACAACAGTTACTAAAACTGATGTATCACCAATGCTTGCTAGTACTGCGCCGTCAGCTTGACGTGCGATAGCACCTGTTTCGATGGTCACTGTGTGCTGACCTAGTTGGAATTCTTTAATAATTGCTTGCACTTAAAATGTTCCTTAAATGTGTTCTAATAAGTTGTCATCAAAGTACCAATTACAGTACATAATTGTATTCAGTTGGAAATCAATTAAGTACTACAATTGGCAATGATGCGAATAAGCGTAGACAAACCTTTTTATCTACGCGCGTAGTATATACCAAAGCCACATAAAAATGCGAGTCTAGCGACTAGATAATACAGACTCTTGATGTCACTTTGCTTACACGTATAGTCCAGAAGTTATGGTGGGGATTTCAACCTACTTTTCAAGCGTTTTAGGATAAAAGCAGCAAAATATTTGACAAATTTTAGACACAAAAAAAGGAGCTAAAAAGCTCCTTTCTATGTAATCTAGTTCTTAGCGACGTAGGCCAAGTTCTTGGATTAACGCAGTATAACGTGCAATGTCTTTACCTTTAAGGTAATCAAGCAGTTTACGGCGAGTGCTTACTTTACGAAGCAGACCACGACGTGAGTGGAAGTCATGCTTGTGATCAGCAAAGTGACCTTGAAGCTTGTTGATATCAAAAGTTAAAAGTGCAACTTGTACTTCAGGTGAACCAGTGTCGCCTTCAGCGCGTGCGAATTTTGCAATGATATCGATCTTTTCTTGATTACTTAGTGACATAATAACTCCAAAAATAAAATTTAAAAGGTGTCTTAGCCGATCACTAATTCAGCCAAAACGATTAAGCGGGCGTATTCTACCAAGTATGGGGATAACTACAAGTTAATTATCCCCATCTATGGCTAATAGCCAGCTTTAAATAACAACTTCAGCTATTCAGGTTTTACGTAATCATCTTGCTGACTGGCAAGTCCACGCTTCACTTTTAAGTGACCGTTAGCATTCGCTTCGCCTGTACCGATGAAAACACCATCAGCCAATACCTTAATTGAACCATCAGGTAACGCTATTGGTAATTCGACCGCCTGCCCGTGACTAAACACAGAGCCTTGCGCTTTCGTTATTTCAACAACCGGTAAATCAACTAACGCAGTATCAATTGGTAATAGCAACGCATCTAAATAAGTTGAAAGAACAATTTCTTCACTTTTCGCTTTTGCAAGTAGCGCTTCAACTTCATCCAAGGAGACCATTTTATCTGCAGGGTACTGACCAACAGCGGTTCTGTGTAGCATAATAACATGTGCGCCACAGCCTAAATTTTCACCTAGATCGTCTACGATGGTACGAATATACGTCCCTTTTGAGACGTGGGCCGTCATTTGAATTTCATTGCGCTGTTCATCAAACTCATCGAACGTTAAGCTAAACACATTTATTTTTCTGCATTTACGAGGTACTTCAATCCCTTCGCGCGCATACTTATATAAAGGTCGCCCTTGATACTTAAGTGCTGAGTACATTGACGGGTATTGATCAGACTCGCCAACAAATGCGGCAATTTCTTTTATCAGTTGCTCACGCGTCACATTGACATCTTTGGTACTGACAATTTCACCATCAGAATCAGACGTTGTAGTACGCTCGCCTAATTTGGCGCGCACAACATAGGTTTTGTCAGTATCAAGTAAAAACTGCGTGAACTTGGTAGCCTCACCAAAGCAGATCGGCAGCATACCCGTTGCAAGCGGGTCAAGAGCACCTGTGTGCCCCGCTTTTTGTGCAAAATAAGCACCCTTAGCTTGCTGTAATGCTTTATTTGATGAAATACCGTGTGGTTTGTTTAACAACAAAATACCGTCAACAGGACGGCCTTTACTGCGCTTTGCCATCTGTATTTGTGCCTTCTTCGCTATCTGTTTCGTCATCTACTTGATTAACGTCATCAACGCTATCAGCTTCGTCATCTACATGCTTAGCATTGTCTTCACGAATGATTGAATCCACTAAGTTAGAAATGCGCATGCCTTCCATCAGTGAGTTATCAACTACAAACTTCAGCTCCGGCATAATACGGGCGCGAATACGTTTACCCAATAATGAGCGGATGTATCCTGTTGCTTCGTTTAATACGTTAGCACTTTGCTTCGCTGCATTTTCATCTTCTATATTAAAAACAGTAATGAATACTTTAGCGTAAGACAAGTCGCGTGATACTTCTACAGCCGACACTGTCACCATGCCTAAGCGTGGATCTTTTATTTCACGTTGCAATATAACAGCAATTTCTTTTTGAATTTGCTGAGCAACACGATCAGTACGAGAAAATTCTCTCATTATACTTTACTCTAAAATTATAACTCATTGAGAAATATAAATAAGTTATTTAAATAATGGATACACAAATGGGGGCTAAGCCCCCATTTATAATCTTAGCTTACGAGCAATTAAAGAGTACGTTGTACTTCAACTGTCTCGAATACTTCGATTTGGTCACCAACGCGAACGTCGTTGTAGTTCTTAACGCCGATACCACATTCCATGCCGTTACGAACATCAGCAACATCGTCTTTAAAGCGACGCAGTGACTCAAGCTCACCTTCGTAGATAACCACGTTTTCACGTAATACACGAATTGGCGCGCTACGCTTAATCGTACCTTCAGTAACCATACAACCAGCGATAGCGCCAATTTTTGGTGACTTAAATACGTCACGTACTTGAGCAAGACCAATGATCTCTTGCTTGAACTCAGGTGCTAACATGCCAGACATGGCTTGTTTAACTTCGTCAATCAAGCTGTAGATCACGCTGTAATAACGTAAATCTAAGTTTTCAGTCTCAATCACTTTACGAGCAGATGCATCAGCACGAACGTTAAAGCCAACCACGATTGCGTTAGATGCTGCAGCAAGTGTTGCATCTGTCTCAGTGATACCACCAACACCAGAACCAACAATCTTCACTTTAACTTCATCTGTTGACAATCGAGTCAATGAATCAGAAATCGCTTCGATAGAACCCTGAACGTCTGCTTTAAGTACTACATTAACTTCAGACACATCGCCTTCAGTCATGTTAGTAAACATGTTTTCAAGCTTCGCTTTTTGCTGACGCGCTAACTTAACATCACGGAATTTACCTTGACGGTAAAGTGCAACTTCACGCGCTTTACGCTCATCTTTAACAACAGTTGCTTCATCACCAGCAGCTGGAATGCCTGATAAACCTAAGATTTCAACTGGGATAGAAGGACCTGCAGAGCGAATGTCTTTACCGTTCTCATCGCGCATTGCACGAACACGACCATACTCAAGACCACATAATACAATGTCACCTTGGTTAAGCGTACCTGATTGAACAAGTACAGATGCAACTGGACCACGGCCTTTATCAAGACGAGATTCAATAACAACACCAGCCGCCATACCAACACTTGGGGCTGTAAGCTCAAGTAGTTCAGATTGGTTTAATACCGCTTCTAGAAGCTCATCAATACCTAAACCAGTTTTAGCAGAAATATGCACGTACTGTGTATCACCGCCCCACTCTTCAGGAATAACGTCTAGTTGAGCAAGCTCATTCTTAACGCGATCTGGGTCTACGCCTTCTTTATCCATTTTGTTAACAGCAATGATTAAAGGAACGCCAGCTGCACGCGCATGCTGTACTGCTTCTTTAGTCTGTGGCATTACACCATCATCTGCTGCTACCACTAGGATTACAATATCAGTCGCTTTAGCACCACGAGCACGCATTGATGTAAACGCCGCGTGACCTGGAGTATCTAAGAACGTGATCATGTTGCCATTAACATCAACATGATAAGCACCAATATGCTGTGTGATACCACCCGCTTCACCTGATGCCACTTTCGCTGAGCGAATGTAATCAAGTGTTGATGTTTTACCATGGTCAACATGACCCATTACAGTTACTACTGGAGCACGAGGCTCAGACTTACCATCTTCATGGCGGTCATTTAGTACTGTTTGCTCTAATTCATTTTCTTTAACAATGATAACCTTGTGACCCATTTCTTCTGCAACTAACTGTGCAGCTTCTTGGTCAATCACTTGGTTAATGGTAACCATGTCACCCATTTTCATCATTGTTTTAACAACTTCAGCGCCTTTAACTGCCATGCGTGATGCAAGCTCAGCGACTGTAATTGTTTCACTAATACGCACTTCGTTTTTAACATCAACAGTTGGTTTTTGGAAACCGTGCTGTAATGATGCTGGTGCTTTTAGCTTACCTTTTTTGCCTCTCGAAGGAGAAAACTTCTCTTTCGCTGGGGCTTTTTTCTTTTTCTTCGCACGGCGTGTACCTTGCTCATCACGAGCATCGGCAACATCTTCTGCTTCACGTGCGTAAGTTGAAGTCGTAAGATGGTGATCCGCTGTCTCTTCGCGTTTCTTACGTTCTTCTTCTTCTTTCTTCCAGCGTGCTGAGTTTTCTTCAGCTAGCTTTCTTGCTTCTTCTGCTTGACGTTTCGCTTCTTCTTCAGCTTTCTTCAATGCGGCCTCTTCTGCTTCTTTTTGCAGACGCTCAGCTTCAACGCGATCTTTCTCTGACTTAGCGCTTTGCTCTGGGGTCATCTGCTTCTGTTTTGCTGCACGTTCAGCATCTGCTTTACGTTTAGCTTCCTCTTTTGCTTTACGGTCAGCCTCTTCTTTGGCTTTACGCTCTGCATCTTGTTTTGCTTTAAGCTCAGCAGCTTCTTGCGCTGCCTTTTGCTCAACTTCACGACGAGCGGCTTCTTCAGCTGCTATACGTGCTTGTTCTTGCTCTTGCTCAATAGCGCTTTTCTTCACGTAAGTACGGGTTTTGCGAACCTCAACCTGTACAGACTTTGCTTGACCTGTAGAGCCAGTTACACTCAGTGTGCTTTTGCTCTTACGTTGTAAAGTCATACGTGCAGGGCCATCTGAGCCTGTGCCGCCATGTTGCTTGCTTAAGTGATCAAGTAACGTTGCTTTTTCAGCTTCAGTTACATTATCACCTGCTTGCTTAGTGATACCGGCTTGCGATAGTTGTTGAAGTAATTTATCAACAGTTGTACCAATATCCCCGGCTAGTTTTTCAACATTTACTTCTGCCATAGTCTCTAATACCTCCGTTAATAAATTACTCGTCTGCGAACCAACAAATATTACGTGCAGCCATAATTAGCTCACCCGCTTTCTCAGAAGAAAGCTCTGTAATATCTACTAATTCGTCAATACCTTGTTCTGCTAAATCTTCTAACGTAACAACCCCTTTGCTTGCCATAACAAACGCTAGGTGACGTTCTAACCCTTCAAGTGCTAATAAATCTTCAGCAGGCTCTGCACCTTCAAGGCTTTCTTCTGTTTTCAATGCTTTCGTTGTTAATGCATCTTTTGCACGCGAACGAAGTAAATCAACCATTTCTTCATCTAAACCATCAATTTCTAAAAACTCAGCAGCTGGTACATAGGCTACTTCTTCAAGTGTTGAGAAACCTTCATTAATAAGCAATGACGCAAAATCATCATCGATATCAAGGTTTTGTGTAAATAAGTTAATTAGCTTGTCTGACTCAGCTTCGTTCTTAGTACGCATGTCTTCAACTGTCATTACGTTTAATTCCCAACCAGTTAACTGGCTAGCAAGACGAACGTTTTGACCGTTACGACCAATTGCTTGTGCTAGGTTATCAGCTTCAACAGCGATATCCATAGAATGCGTAT
This sequence comes from Pseudoalteromonas sp. NEC-BIFX-2020_015, assembly GCF_012952265.1. Lineage (NCBI taxonomy): Bacteria > Pseudomonadati > Pseudomonadota > Gammaproteobacteria > Alteromonadales > Pseudoalteromonadaceae > Pseudoalteromonas > Pseudoalteromonas sp. NEC-BIFX-2020_015. The sequence continues at coordinate 41,768 of NZ_JABCJL010000016.1, read as the reverse complement.
CTTCATCCATTACGATAGATGCAACTTCAGCCGGTGACATTGCATTGATAACAAACTGTGCTGGATTATCGTCATATAGTACGATATCAACACGTTCACCACCAAGCTCTGTAGACACAGCTTGTACACGTGCGCCACGCATACCAACACACGCACCAATTGGATCAATACGTTTGTCGTTAGATTTTACAGCGATTTTAGCACGTGAACCTGGATCACGTGCAGCGGCACGTAATTCAATCATCTCTTCGCCAATTTCTGGCACCTCAATGCGGAACAACTCCATCAGCATTTCAGGCTTAGAGCGCGTTACAAATAACTGTGCGCCGCGTGCTTCTGGTTTTACTTCGTAAAGTAGACCACGAATACGATCGCCTGGACGGAAGTTTTCACGAGGTAACATGTCATCACGGTAAATTACCGCTTCTGCATTATTACCTAAATCAAGCACGATTGCATCACGCGTTGCTTTTTTTACAACACCCGTTACTAACTCGCCTTCTTGATCTTTATATGCTTCAACTACTAATGCGCGTTCAGCTTCACGTACTTTTTGTACGATTACCTGTTTGGCCATTTGTGTTGTGATTCGATCAAACTTGATTGATTCAATTTGCTCTTCAACAAAGTCACCCATTTGTAGATTTTCATCTTCAACTTGTGCAGCTTCTAATGTAATTTCGCTGTATGGGTTTTCAAGTGAACCATCTTCAAGTACTGGAGCAATCTGCCAACGACGAAATGTGTCGTAGTCACCCGTTTTACGGTCAATTGCTACACGAACTTCAATTTCGCCAATATGTTTTTTCTTAGTCGCTGTCGCTAATGCGAACTCTAACGCTTCGAAAATCTTTTCTTTTGGAACCGCTTTCTCATTGGAAACGGCTTCAGCAACCAATAATATCTCTTTTGCCATGGGTAATGCCTCGCTTGCCCTATTCCTTCGCACTCGTATTAAAACTTTGCGATGATGTTCGCACGTTCAACGTTGCTCAGCATGATTAGATGCTCAGCACCATCACTTGATAGTGTGATCATATCACTGCTAACTGATACTAAGTCGCCTTTAAAATTACGACGACCATCCTGTGGAAGTTTAGTACGTACGCGTACTTCCTCTCCTTGCGCCTTCTCGTAATGGTCTTGTTTGAATAATAGACGATCAACACCCGGAGACGACACTTCCAAATCATATTCGTTTGTAATTGGGTCTTCGACGTCTAAAATTGCGCTAATTTGACGACTTGCGTCAGCACAATTATCGACTGAAATCCCCGCTTCATGATCAATGTAGACTCTAAGCGTAGAATGGCGACCGGCTTGCACAAACTCAAGACCATGTAATTCAAAGCCTAACATCTCTACTGACGGTGAAAGCATGGTTAATAAATCTTGCTCAAGTTTTGTCACGAAAATCCTCCATACAAACAAAAAAAGGGCTTATAGCCCTAAAATACTTAACTTATTCCTTGGTATAAAACCAAGTGGTGCAGATACAACAACGCCCCGAACCAAGCGGGGCGTCACACCTAAAGCATAAAACTGTGTGGCCATGGGCCAAGCTTGGTTGCGGGTAGCTAAAGGCCACCTGAATAAGCACAACTGCTTAAACGCAAAACGCGCATTACATAGAATGCGCGATTTCAAATCAGTAACAAAAAATCGCTACTCAAAGTTGTGGTTGCGGGAGCCGGATTTGAACCGACGACCTTCGGGTTATGAGCCCGACGAGCTACCAGACTGCTCCATCCCGCGACAACTAGCATCAAGTGTCCTTGATACATATTTAGCAAAAGTAAGCTAAGCTAAACAATAACGCCTATTATAAAGAGGGTTGCTGTAATTAGCAACCAAAAACTAGTAAAGAAAACACAATCGAAATCCATGGGATAAACACTCACGATAAACAACAATTATTGCATAGCATTGCAATAATCAAACCCAGTATCGTATCTCTCAATAAACAATTAAAAAGCAAATATCATCACAGCGTTGAGTAATATATATGACGAACCAATTGATGCCGTGTGATTACTGTAAGCTAATCATTTCAGAATGAAGTCTATCGATCTGACGCTGCTCTACGTCTATTAATGTATGATACTTAGATGTTACCGCCTCCATCTTTCTGGATAATGAATCATCATAAGTCGCATCCGTGATATTCGTTGGCTGTTCACTTACTTCATCCTCAAGCGCTGATATTTGCTGGTTCATGTTGATTTGATATGTATTTATTTTTGCCTGATGCCTTTGCATCTCTCGCTTAATTGTCTGTAAACGAATAAATGAATCTATACCTTTACTCTGTGGCGTTTGTGTACTTTTAACATCACTGTTTTGGTTTTCTTTTAAATGTTTTTTTTCACTGACTAAACGATCAATGTCATGCTGTTCACGTTCAATTAACACAGTAAATCGTTGTGAAGCGTTAGTCATTTGATTTGCTATTGCAATATCCTTTTTTGCACCCGATAAGTTATTAAGCTGCGCATCAGATTGATTTACTAACGCTGCAATTATTTTATTCATTTTAACGCTAAGTGTATCGATCTTATCTTGATGTTGTTGGATCTGCGCGTCAATCTGTTTCAAACGAATATAGCTATCAATATCAGACTCCCCCGTTGCCTCCAGTATAACTTTTGGTGTAGGTACGCTTTTTTGTTCTTTTACAACAATAAACTCAGCATTTTCCCCGCATGGAAATTGACTAAATTCCACGACCCCTTTGTTCTCACATTTATAAACGTTGGCATGTAAAGGCCCCACGTAACAAAGGGTAATCAGGCAAGATAAAGCAATTTTTAATATTTCACTATGGTACTGACGATTAATCACAGATTACATTCCTTTGTTTGAATTTCTTTTTATACCACATTTATATACAAACAACCTCAAGATGCAAACTTCAGCGTTTCACAGGGGGTTAATACCAATCTGCGTAGATATTGGGGCGATTTAATCGCGGCGCGAAGTTTGTAACCTAGCGGGCTAAGTAAAAACCGAGCAACAAAGACTAGGAAGAACGCTTTGGCCAGCACGCCTTACATAATGAGATCCAACTTTAGAGGTCAATCGTATAAAAGTGTTTTAGGTTAAGTTTATGGCATATAAAATATTACGATTTATTTTTGGCGACCAGCTCAATGCAAATCACACTTGGTATAAAGAAGAAAACCAAGCGCAATACCTTTATGTCATTGCTGAATTAAAACAAGAGACTAATTATGTAAAGCATCATATACAAAAAGTCGCAGCATTTTTTTCAGCTATGGAAAACTTTGCCAGTGCCCTTAAAAAATCACAATTAAATGTGTTGCATTTAACCCTTGATGACACCCAACATGATGAGTCCATTACAACTCTTTTAAAGCGTTTAGCTGAGCAATACCAATGCCAGGAAATCCAGTATCAGTATCCAGATGAATATCGGCTATATCAGCAAATGCAGCAGTTAGAATCACACATATCTTTGAAAGTAAGCGCCTGTGATAGCGAACATTTTCTATTACCTTACAGTGATATTAGCGCCCACTTTAAAAAAGATAAACATGTGAAAATGGAGTTCTTTTACCGCATGATGCGCAAACGCTTTAATATCTTAATGAAAGATGGCGCACCACAAGGCGGACAATGGAACTTTGATCAAGACAATCGTAATAAATTAAAGAAAGCCGACTTAGCAACAATCCCTGAACCTAAAGTATTCAGTAATGATATTGAAATTATTTTACGGCGAATTAATAATCATAAAATAAGTACACTAGGTCATTGCTCTTCAACTCTTTTATGGCCTACGAGTCGCAATCAAGCAAAACAACTACTAGATTACTTTTGCACCCACCTTTTACCTCATTTTGGTCAGTTTCAAGATGCCATGACGTGTCAAACATCACACAAATGGAGCCTTTATCACAGTCGTATCGCTTTTGCTCTTAACACAAAAATGTTGCATCCAATGCACGTTATTAACCAAGTGTTGAGTGAATTTGATAAGCGAAAAAATGAAATTAACTTGGCGCAAGTTGAGGGGTTTATTAGGCAGATTTTAGGTTGGCGAGAATACGTAAGGGGTGTTTATTGGCAAAATATGCCAGACTACGCGACTAAAAACGAACTAAATGCAAAACGGGCATTGCCCGATTATTTTTGGCACGGTAACACAAAAATGAACTGCATGAAGCAGGCAATCGATCAAAGTTTAGACACGGCATATGCGCATCACATTCAACGATTGATGATCACAGGCAACTTCTGCTTATTGACCGGCATCAAGCCTGATGACGTAGATAACTGGTATTTAGGAATTTATATCGACGCCATTGAATGGGTAGAAATGCCTAACACACGAGGAATGAGCCAGTTTGCTGATGGTGGGCTAATTGCAACAAAACCGTATGCTTCGAGCGGAAACTACATAAACAAAATGAGTGATTACTGTAAAGGTTGTCATTATAACGTCAAACAAAAAAGTGAAGAAACAGCCTGCCCGTTTAATAGTTTATATTGGCTATTTATGCATACCCACGAAGCCCGCTTATCGCGTAACCCACGCATAGGTATGGTCTATAAAAATTGGCAAAAGCAAAACGAAACTCAACAATCGGCAACTTTAAAAAGAGCGCAGTGGTGCTTAACTAATATAGAAAAACTCTAGGGCCTGTTGACCTTTGTGGATTGAAATTTGTTCAATCTAGGGGCAATTTAATCGCGGCGCGAGGTTTGTAATCGAGTGGGCTAAGTAAAAACCGAGCAAAGCTTGTGCGTCCTGCTCACGCCCCTTACCTACATCCGTGTAGGTAACAAAGAGTTAATCGCCCCTAGGAAGAACACTTTGGGCAGCGCATGTTTGGCATTTATACTGAGTTATCGCCTATGGGGAATAACCACACATCATAGACTCTGCCTTGCCTAAAAACCAAACTCACTGCTGAAAATTCAACCTCGAAAGATAAACAGGCCTAGCACCAAAGTATCAAAATAGGTAATGTTGTTAATTTAATGTTTAATTAATTTGTCATTATAGTGTAACTACTCTACTTTTTAATATTAGTAATTATTTCACAACACTATGAGAACACGATGAAAAAACAGCTTTTAACAGCACTATTACTTTTAAGTACTAGCCAAGCTCAAGCGTTTAGCCAAGAAACACATAAGCGCATTGTTATTGATGCCGTAAATTATATGCAGCAGCACCCAAGTAGCACGGAATTTTTGGCTTTGAGTCGCTATGCTCAGCAAAATAATATGACCATAACACAACTGGCTGACGTACTCGGTCAAGCCGCCTATGATGTAGATGACTTTGAAGATACGTTCTTTTGTGGCGCAGTCACAGGTTCATGCGTACAAGCTCCTGTCTGGGGAGCAGCTGAAAGTATTGTTAAATACACAAGCTATTGGCACTTTCAAAATCATACACAAGGAGCAGATCAACATGGTAACGACTTTGGCGGCTATAATTACCAAAAGCTGACTGTATGGGGCACTGTTGATAACCTAGCATCAGCGTGGTTAAAAGGTGACTACCTTGACGATGGAAAAGGAGGCGAGACAGGTTGGTTTAATGCTGATTCGTCAAAATATAATAGCTATGGTGTTACTGAAGCCAATTATAGAATCGACAGTGATTCTACCTATAGCATGTATGATGATTTTGAAGAAATGCCATTTCAACCCATTGATAACTTAGGTCAATATTGGTATCAAAGTTATTTACAAAGCGGGAACCCGCAAGTATTAGGTTTTGTTTTCCATACCACTGATTTACTGCAACCACACCATACCTGGACAACATCAGATCTAAATCATTCAAGCTGGGAAAGTTGGGTAAAAGACTACTACGATCAAGAAAAACTGAATGACACTGCTTTGATCACACAAGCAATGCAAACATTTTCAGCACTGGATATTAACAGCCAAGATGTTCGACCTTTACTAACACAAGGAGGAGCATTTTCTTATTCCCAAGGCGGTATTGTACTTAATTCAAAAGATCACTACGACCGTTTAGATACAGCAAAACAGGTTATTCCCCATGCTATTGCAATGGTCGTACATTTACTTAATCATGCGATGGTAGCTCGCCAATGAAAGGATTGACTACAATCTTGTTGTTACTATTAGGGGTGCTTTATAACCCCTTAACAGTGGCATCATTTAACCAATATACTAATGCGGAAGTTCGCTTTATGCATCAAGTATATAAACAACATAATACGAACATTAGCATCAAAGAGGTTCGTACCCGCGTATTTGAGAACCAATTTTTACTACAGCAAGCTGAACAAAACATGCCTGAACTGATAGCACGTCAATCAGAGGTTGGCTTTAGTACGCAATATCATGTTGAGCGTTATTTAATGAACATATTTAACTCTCAACTGAGTTTATCTGGGCATAATATAAAAACGGTTAATTTTACGCAATACACTACCCAATGGCTTATTCAAGTATTAGCTAACTACCCAGCAGATGGTAAATATACTGCCGAACAAGTAATTAAATTACAGCAAACTAGTTTAAATAAACTGTTTGTAAACCCTATTACTCTTTATGATTTTATTACACCGCTATCTATGCAAGTACGCTTTAGACTACACCAAGGTGATAGTAATTTATTTAGAAGTGAAGTGCTTAAAAAGCGGCAATTTAATGCTGCTCTTTTAGCTGCAACACCACTACTTTTAAAACAAGGGATAAATATTGACCACTTGCAGGAATTAGCTAAAGGCGAAATTTTACGCCCTTCAATTCAAAGCTGGCTAGGTATTAAAAACATGATGCACGTACAAAGCCCTATTCTTGATAGCCTTGAGCAGCAAATATCTGACGAAGAAATTAAAATTTACTACCAAGCAAATAAAAAAAGATTTAAATATCTAAATAACGTTACTGCTTACGGAGTTGAATTTACAAGCCGAGAAGATGCGATTAAATTTAGAAAAGCGGTACATAACAGCTCATTCACTCAGGCATTAACATCTTTTAAGCAGCATGATATTTATGCTCAGTATCAAAATATGCTAACCCGTAAAAATAAAAGTAATTGGGTCATACAGTTGGCTTTTACACAAAAAGAAGATGAACTATCCCACGTGATTCGATCACCTGACGGTTTATGGGTGGTAATAATGAGCAATAACCACCACTATAAATATTTTACCTCGGCGGACGAAACCGTTATATACCAAGCTAAAAAAGCCATTGCAATACAAAAAGCAAAGCACAGTTATCAACAAAACTGGCTAGCTTGGCAACAACAAAATGCAATACTGTTATGAACAAAAAAACTATTTTTATTATTAGTGGCATTATTTGCTTAATTTTTTTAGCCGTGAATTTTTTCTCAGAGCATAAATATATCAATGATGTTACTGTATCGACACCACATATAACCCCGTCACTACCCATCACAAATATCAGTTTTGATTCAAAAGCACCAAGCAAAAACCAAACAGTTGTAAATTCCACTAGCAAAAGCCATATGGCAGTAAATACTATCAATAGCCGTCAGTCACAAACGCCTATAACAACACCTCATTATATACCCAATATAACAAAGAAAACCGTCAACGCAGCCAATTTTGAAGGTGACATATTAGATCATCAAGCTTACTTAGACTTTCATAACGAACAGCAAACACGGCTTGAACAACGTTTTGTTATTGCAGCAAAAGAAAAAATAGTAAAGCTAGAAAACCTACTTGAAAAAGGACGTCAACATGGACTCCCGCAAACGCAGTTACAAGAGGCTATTGATAAAATAGCCGTTCTAAAAAATATGCAAGCCAAGTTAGAAAGCAAAGGTAGCAACTGACCTAATACCCTTAAGTGCGCGCGGAGGTGAGCTTTACGCACAGAAAACAAAAAACCGCCTCAAAAGAGGCGGCTAAAAATAACATTAAATCAGGGGAATATCAAAGGGCTGGTTATTTACCTTCTAGCAGGTTGCCACTGCCAATTTCAATCTTACGTGGCTTAAGTGCTTCAGGGATTTCACGCTGTAAGTCGATACTTAACAAACCATTAGCTAAGTCCGCACCGAGCACTTTAACATGATCACCCAATTGGAATTTACGCTCAAAGTTACGCTCAGCAATGCCTTGATGAATAAACTTGCGCTGTGCGCTCTCATCTTTATTGTCTTTAATGCCTGCAACTTTTAAAGTGTTGTTTTCTGACTCGATAGTCAGCTCATTATCACTAAAACCAGCAACGGCCATAGTAATACGATATTTATCTTCATCGAGCGCCTCAATATTGTACGGAGGGAAACTTGGCTGCTTATCAGTACGAGCTGCCGCATCCATTAAAGATGCTAAATGATCAAAGCCGATGAATGAACGATAAAGTGGTGATAAATCTACTGTACGCATAATAATATCCTCATATTTAAGCGATATTTTGCAAGTGCTTTTCCATTGAACAAGCACAGGCAAAGTTTAATTAATAATATAAATTTCAATTACTTCTGTTTAATTGGGACCCATCAGGCGTCCTCACTAAACTATATATGGACGGCAAAATTGTTTTCAAGATTATTTTGAAAAAATATTTTATTTTTTCAAAACTACTTTTGCCTACTCAAATTAATAAGGGTGCGATGTTTACTTTTCAAGGTTAAAATAAACTGAAAAATTAATCACAGAGATAAATATGAAAAAAGTAAAAAGCTTGATGATCAACCTAATCATCATTGCTGTGGTCTTTTTTGCAGTTACAGCATATCAGCAGCGCAATTTACTCGCGACAAGCAACAGCCCTGCCCCGTATTTTAATTTACCCCTAGTTAATGACAACGAGCAACGGATCAATATTGCGATGCTAAAAGGCAAAACCACCGTCGTTTATTTCTTTGCACCATGGTGTACTATTTGTCGATACAGTATGCCGAATCTAGAATCTGTAACAGAGGACTCTAATATTAATGCAATTGGTATTGCGCTTGATTATAGAAACCCACAGGAAGTAGTTGATTTTGTATCAGATCTTAACTTAACAATGCCAATTCTATTAGGTGATCGCCATACTCAAAGCAATTATAAAATAAGCGCGTTTCCAACTTATTATATCATCAACGAACAGTTACAAATCACCGCACGCTCAATGGGGTATTCAAGTGAACTTGGCATAAAAATAAATGCTTTATAAACCACGAAACATTTTGTAACAGCTCCCTACATTTAGGTACATTTTCACAACATTTTTCTAAGCATTTATACGATTTTTAGCTCTATCATACGTGGCAATCACATTTGTTCACAACCATGGAAGAGACATGATAGCCAACCAACTGCACACACTTTTTCGTTTAACACCGCTTGCCCTTTGTTTGCCACTTTTAGCACAGGCAAATACTAATACATCAACAAATAAAGACACTATGGAACATATAGACGTTGTCTATAAACGCAGCAGTATCACCAGTGAAATAACAGAAAACACCGAAAAATTAGTCACTATGCCCGGCGCAATGGGCGACCCGCTACGTGCTGTTTTTGCATTACCAGGTGTAGTTGCTGCGGGTGGCTCAATGAGTGAGCCAGCTGTACGTGGTTCATCACCTGATGACAACCTATTTGAAGTTGACTTTATGCCTGCAGGCTATATCTTTCATGATTTTGGCAGCTCTATTTTTAATCGTTATTTAATTCAAGATTTCCAGCTTTACTCTGCAGGCTACGGTTCCAGCTATAGCAATGCCACTGGTGCCGTATTTGACGTAACACTGCGTAACCCAAAGTACCAACCGATTACAACCACACTGGATTTTACAATGTTTAATGCCGGTGTTTTTATGGAAGGACAGTTAACAGAAAACACCGCATTTTATTTATCAGGGCGAAAAAGTACCTTACCCCTATTTTTCTCAAAGGGTGAAGAGCTTGAAGATGACGATGGAGAGCTCAGTGGTGTCACCATCAACGATGCGCCTGATGATCATGACTATCAAGGAAAGTGGATTTGGGACATCAATGATAAAAATGCACTTACGGTATCATTTACAGGCGCTAAAGATTCAGTTGCAGCAGGTTTTAATCAGCGTGCCGAATTATCACTAAAAAATCCAGAATATCAAGGAGATGCTGATTTCATTCGCGAATTTACCAGCCAAAGTATTTTGTGGGATCACTTTAATAAAGACTTTAGTTTACGGTTAGGTATTGGTGCACTCGATCATTCAGGGCGATTAGAATACGGTAAACGCGCCACCTTGAGTGATGGTTTTTTTGAAGAAGAACAGGAAAAACAAATCACCTATAAAGGCCGCTTAAATTGGCGCATCAATAAAGCTCAGCAACTTGTATTTGATGCTGCTTATTTTGATAACGACACAACTTACAGTTACGATGGCTTTCAGTATCTTTGTACTGAGTTGGACCCTGATTGTGATTTAAATAAAGGCGAACGCATCACGGGGAAAGACAGCCTCGCGCTTGATAAATACTTTGTTGGTGCTAGTCATATTTGGGATATCAATGACCAATGGCAAAGTGAAGTTGGTGTACAGTATCAGAGCAATGATTACACCGATGAAGATTTTGTTATGCCACGCCTTGCGCTTACCTACTTTATTAATGATCGTAACAGTATTAACGCCAAATATGGCCACTATAACCGTATGCAAGATGTTGACTACATATTACCAGAGCATGGTAACCCTAATTTACGTTCGCAAACCTCAAAACATGGCAGCCTAGGTTTTGCACAAGAACTTGCGGGTGATTGGACATGGTCTGTTGAAGGGTATTATAAAACCATGGACGATTTACCATTAGCATTAAATAACTACCCTGATGCAGCAACGCTTTACAGCAACGATGTCACAGGGCGTGCTTACGGTGTTGACTTATTAATTAATAAAAATAAAACGGATAAATGGTATGGCTGGCTCGCTGTGAGCTATGCTAAAAGTGAGCGTACTGATCAACGCCAAAACATCACCCGAGACTATTACGCTGACACCCCTTTAGTCGTCAATATGGTGTTTAATTATCAAATCAGTGAAAAGTGGCAAGGTGGCTTTAACTTCACAGCACGCAGTGGTCAAACTTACACCCCTATTATTGGTGTAAAAGAAAACCCTGAATTTGAAGGCCGCTTTTTGCCCGAGTACGGTGACCCGTTCTCAAAACGTTTTGATGTATATCATCGCCTTGATTTACGCTTTGAGCGCACAACGGACTTCTGGGGCCTAGATGGCGTGTTAATTTTAGAGTTAATGAACGCCTACGGCCAAGCAAACACCAGCAGCATAGATTTAGATTATCAAAAAATCACCTCAACCAATGATTTGATCATAAAAGAAAGTGAAGATGACTTTGAAATGCGCCCGTCTATTGGTTTTAGCTTAACCTTTTAACGTAGCATAAGTGAGTCACTCCATGGCGTGCCCTCGAGTGACTCACTTATAATTGCTCAAATCATAAAACCTCAAATCATAAAAATAGAACTGTCCAATCGTTTTTTTGCACTGTATATTTTTATATCTAGTGATTAGTATCACTTTAAATCAAATCGAGGAGAGCGATATGTTAACTGTAATTTTTGGCCGTGAAGGCTGCCCATTCTGTGTTCGTGCAAAAGACGTTGCTGAAAAATTAGCAAGCCAGCGCGATGACTTTAAATACCGCTATGTTGATATAATCAAAGAAGGTGTTAGCAAAGCTGACTTAGAGCAATCAGCAGGCAAGCCTTGCCCAACTGTACCGCAAATATTTGTTGACCAAAAACACATTGGGGGCTTTACAGAATTTGAAGCGTACGCAAAAGAAAACCTCGGCCTTTACCAATAACTGTGTGTCTAATATGTTAACCAGCTTGACTTGCTTAAAAATCGAACTGGTTAAATTTCAATCAACATCAACCACATATAAATTAGTTGTAATTTATACAAGCATTTGCCTCACAAATCCTATACAATGCGCGCCTCTTTAAATTCGTTGAGGCGTATTAATGTCAGAACCAGTCACGTTTGAATCTCTAAATCTTTCTCCTGCAATCTTGAAGGCAGTTGAAGAGTTGGGTTACAAGACACCATCTGAAATCCAAGCTCAATGTATACCGTTATTGCTAGAAAGAAAGGACGTACTGGGACTAGCTCAAACGGGTACAGGTAAAACCGCAGCATTTGCACTGCCATTACTTAATAATATTGACCCGTCTGTGAAGCAGCCGCAGATCCTTGTACTCACACCAACCCGTGAGCTTGCGATCCAAGTAGCTGAGGCATTCGAACAATATGCTAAACATGTTCGTGGTATTGAAGTATTGGCACTTTATGGTGGCCAGAGCTACAGTATCCAACTAAGTGCACTTCGTCGTGGCGCGCAAGTTATTGTCGCTACTCCAGGTCGCTTAATCGATCATATTAACCGTGGCACTATCAAGTTTGATGCTTTACAAGCATTGGTACTTGATGAAGCCGATGAAATGTTACGTATGGGCTTTATCGATGATGTTGAAAACATCATGGAAAAAACACCGCGCGAAAAGCAAACATGTCTTTTCTCTGCGACTATGCCTAAGCAAATTCAAAATATCAGCAGCAAATATATGAATAACCCTGAACAGGTTCATATTTCTGCGCGTAACTCAACTGTATCATCTGTTGAGCAAGTGTTTTGGAATGCAAGCGTACACAAGAATAAAGCCATTGTTCGCTTTTTAGAAGCTGAGCAATATGAAGGCGCTATTGTATTCGTGCGTACTCGTAACGATACAGTACAGCTTTCTGAGTTATTAGAGCGCGAAGGTTTCTCTGTAGCTCCGCTTAATGGTGATATGAACCAGCAAGCACGTGAACGCACTGTAGATCGCTTAAAAAGCGGCATGTTGAACATCGTTATCGCAACAGACGTTGCGGCACGTGGTCTAGATGTTGACCGTTTAAGCCTTGTTATCAACTACGATATCCCACAAGATTCTGAAGCCTACGTTCACCGTATCGGTCGTACAGGTCGTGCTGGTCGTACTGGTAAAGCAATTTTATTCGTAAAACACAATGAACGCTATTTACTTAAAAATATCATGCGTCATACGAATTCAGATATTGCACAGGTTGAATTGCCTACAGCTAAAGTAGTTGAAGAAAAACGTATCGAAGCGTTACAAGCAAAACTTGCTATCGCACTTGAAAACAAAGATATTACCTTCTTCAATGAAGTAGCTATTAAAATGGCTGAAAAACTTGAACTTGCTCCTGAAGACCTAGCGGGTGCGTTACTGTGTTTAGCACAGCAACAATCACCAATTAAAGTTGAAGAAGTTAAGATTCAACCTCGTGAACGTAACGAGCGTAACGACCGCAACCCACGTAACGATCGCGGTGACCGCGGACGTCGTAACGAACGTGGCGGCGAGCGTGGTGGTGAACGCGCTGAGCGTAAACCTCGCGAACGTAACAGCCGTGATGCAGGCCCTATGGATACTTACCGTATCGAAGTAGGTCGTGAGCATGGTGTGCAAGTTAAGAACATTGTTGGCGCTATCGCTAACGAAGCTGATATCTCAAGCAAGTTTATTGGTGATATTCGTTTACACGATAATCACAGTACGGTTCAATTACCGCAAAACATGCCAAAAGATGTACTTGATCATTTCCAAAAAGTGTTTATTTGTAAACGTCCAATGGGCTTAACAATTACACAAGATCAAGGCCCTGCTGAACCTCGTGGCGAACGCTCTGAGCGTCCATCAGGTGACAGAAAGCGCACTGATGGCCCTCGTGGTGATAAGCGCAGCGGCCCTCGTAAAGAACGTCGCCCAGTAAGCTTCACAGCTAAATAAGCAACGCGTCTTTAATAAAAAAACCTTGCCATGTAAATGGTAAGGTTTTTTTGTGTCTGGAATAAAGTAAAGTTAGTAGAAGGAAGTTAGCGAGAATAAAGTTTTAGAGAAGTTACACCGTAAGTTTTAAGCCTTAAGCGGTAAGTTGTAAGTTGTGGTTGTTCCATATTACTTAATGGACAACACTGCTCACTTGTATCTTATTAAAAACCAAGAAAGGGGTTTACCCTCTCCCCAAAAAAACATTTCTTCCATTCATTTATTAGTATGAAGGTTAACGTCCCTATTCATTTTAATCCTTTATTAATGTGACTACTTAATTAAATAAAACCTTACAAGTCACGCTCTTTATTATTCTCCATGCTCTATATAATGTTAATGCTATTGTAGAAAAAACACGCATTCGCTTTCCATATTAAAAAGCGAAGAATATGGCTTATCTTAAAATTATGAAACAAAAAAGCCCCATCATTTTCATGGTGGGGCTATTTTTTAAATGATTATTCCAATATCTAAGGCGCTACGGCAGGGTAAACATAACTTGCGTCTATTCCTAGCGGTAAACCAAGTGCCCAGTAGCCGAGTAAAAATAAGCTCCAGCCAATCATAAAGGCGATTGAGTATGGCAGCATCAACGCAATGAGCGTGCCGATTCCGGTGCCTTTGACATACTTTTGGCAGTAAACAACAACTAGCGGAAAGTAAGGCATAAGCGGTGTAATGATATTAGAGCTTGAGTCTCCAACCCTATAAGCTGCTTGCGTTAGATCGGGTGAAATGCCCAACTGCATTAGCATAGGCACAAATACAGGACCTAGCAGCGCCCACTTAGCTGAGCTTGAGCCTACAAATAAGTTAACAAAGCCTGTTAAAAAGATGATGCCAACGACAGTTACAGCACTGGGTAATTCCATCGCTTTTAAAAGCTGCGCGCCTTCAATAGCCAGTAATGCACCTAAGTTTGATTTACTAAATGCGGCAATAAATAACGAACAGAAGAACGCCATAACAATATAGTACGCCATGCCATTCATGGCTTTACTCATAGCATCTATCATGTCTTTGGTGGTTTTAAACGTGCCGACTGTAAAGCCATATACAGCACCCGGGATCCAAAAGAGTAAAAAGATTAACGGCACAATTGACTGCATTAAAGGCGAACTAAAATTAGTAAGCGAGCCATCACTGCTGCGCATTGCAGAATCTGCTGGTGCTGAAACAAACGCTAACAATGCAAGACCTGCTATCATCACGCTACTTGCAATAAAAAAGGCACGTTTTTCATCACTGCGCGCATCTTCAAATACGGGTAAGTCTTCTTCTGCGCCATCAACTTTTGTTTTTTGTAAACGTGGTTCGATAATTTTATCAGTGATATACCAGCCTACTAATACGATAAACAAACTTGACGCCGATGCAAATGCCCAGTTATTTAATGGGTTTACCGTCATTGTAGGGTTAATTATTTGCGCTGCACTTTGCGTAAAGCTTTGTAATAGTGGATCAATTCCTGATGGAATAAAGTTAGCCCCAAAGCCACCACTTACCCCTGCAAATGCGGCTGCAATACCGGCAAGAGGATGGCGTCCTGCAGCGTAAAAAATCACACCCGCTAATGGTATAACCAATACATAACCAGCATCGGTTGCTGTATGGCTAACAATAGCAACTAGGATAATCGAAGGAGTTAATAGCTTTTGCGGAGTTACTTTAAGCATTAGCTTAAGGCCAGTATTGATGAAACCTGAATGTTCAGCAACACCTACACCTAGCATAGCCACTAATACCACACCTAACGGTGCAAAACCTGTAAACGTTTTTACCATAGAAGATAAAAAAGTGGCCAAAGAATCACTTGCCAGCATGTTGTTAATTATAATGGCTTCACCAGTACGTGGATCAATGGCGTCAAAACTTACGCCAGAAAACCACCATGATAAAAACCAAATTAATAACATGGCAAACAAAAATATAATTGCCGGATCAGGTAGCTTATTACCCACCCGTTCAACAAAGTTTAAAAATCGAGCAACAACACCTGTTGGCATTGCCACATCATTATTATTATTCATTTCGCTTGTTCCCTAGAATTAATACTTTGCTACATTACCGTAAATGCCGCTTTAGGTAAATTTTAAGTAAACATAAAAATGCGTTTTTAGGGACGGAATTATAAAAAAGCACAAAAAAACGGCAAGATTGCCGTTTTTATTTCTGTTACCTTAGAACAAATTATGCGAGCGCTTTTACTTCTTCCCAAATTCTCACAACCAGTGTTTTGTCATCTTCATTTAATTCGCCATTGCGATACGCTTTTACTAAGCTTTTTTCAACCGTCTCGTTGAGTTCTGACACTTCTAAGTTGAGCTCTTCAACTTGCGCATACCCTACAGCCAAATCAAAGTGACCGCGTAAATAACCACCGGCAAAAAGCTCGTCATCAGTGGCTTTGATCACTAAGTCGTCAAAATACTGCTGGGCTGCATCTATATAGCTTACTAAACTCATTACTTACTTCTCCTGATTTTGCAGTGTGTTAGCCATTAATCTTGGTGGCCTACTGCATACATAATATGGTCGTTAAATCCGCTTGTAACACGAATATAACCGCTTAATTCATCATCCAACTCAGTATCGCCAGTATCGCTAATGAGAGGACGGCCATTTAAAGCCTGTAGTTTGGTTTTTGTTGCCACCACTATAATGTTGTGTGAACCTACAGCACGAATTAGTGCAGGGCTTAATTGTTGGTTACCGCGACCAAAAATATGGCCTTGACCACCGATAAGCGTGATCACTAACTTGGTTTTTCGATTTTTTGTTAATTCAAGTAACTTCTGTGCAGTAAGATCGCGCCCAATCAGCTGCTGATCTTCGACCAAGTCGACACCTAATAGCGTGTTTTCAAGGCCCATCTCATGCATCACCGCTTCAACTGTTGAGCCACTGCCCATAATATAGAGCGTGTCTTCTTCCATTTCACTCACAACATGTGCGGCTATATCAGCCAATACAAGTTCATCGGTTTCTTTGCCACCATTTTTTACAGCTTGCACATAACGCACTTCACTCGGGACTTGCATTTCACCATAACGTTTTGCTTTTACTGTGCCTTGGCGAAACGCATCTTCGTCAATATCCATAACATCGGCATCACCAAGAGTAACAAGTTCCCCTTTAACCAGCATTTCAACTACACGCCCTGCTGCTTTTGGCGTAATAGCGTACACACCTGAATGAATTTTGCATCCTGCAGGAATACCAAGCACAGGGACATTGTCTTCAACCGCATGACAAATATTACGGGCGGTGCCATCGCCTCCAGCAAATAAAATAAGATCGACACCTAATTCTAATAATGCTTTTGCAGCCTGCTCTGTGTCCACAGAGGTAGTAATATGTTCACTGTAATAAATAACTTCAGTGGTAAAGCCAAGCTCTTTGGCTGTATGCTCGCCCATTGCACCATTGGCAGTATAAATAGTAAGCTGGTTCTGATAAGGTGTTAATACTTCAAGTGCAGCTTGAGTTCGTAAATTTGCTTTTGGTTGCGCCCCAAGCTTAATCGCTTTGGCTGCAGTGTCAGCACCATCACTGCCTTTGAGCGCCACACTACCACCTAAACCCGCAACAGGATTAACAATTAATCCTAATTTAAACGCCATTACAAAGCTCCTGTGGATGTTGCCATAAAAACTGCGCCGTACTCAATGGCCACGGCGTGTTATAAAATTTACTTAATGCGTTTAAAAGAGTACTAGTACGCGGATTAAAACCATCATCTAAAAACTGGATTAACTGCTGATGCACACGTACTTGAAAATCAAAACGACATGTTTGCTCACCATTTAAATTATCAACAGAGACATTAAAATCAAACCCCGCCGCTGCGCTTAGTGCCCACTCTATTGCTTGTGGTTTAACTTCAACAGATTCAAATTTAGCTTGTTGAGATGCATCTCGCCCGTCTGGGCAATACCAGTACCCATAGTCTTCTAAAAGCCTGCGTTTATCACCCGCGACTAACCAATGCGCAATTTCATGCAGAGCACTGGCGTAAAAGCCATGGGCAAATACGATTTGATGATATGACGTATGCTCGTTAGCAGGCGTATAAATTGGCTCATGCTCACCTTTTATTAAGCGCGTATTGTGGCTTTGGTAAAAAGTGCTATCAAAAATAGAAATTAAATCGGCGATTTGATGCATAAAAACTCGATAACTCACCTTGATATAATACTGCTAATGCAATTAAAAACGTGGCGAATTGTACTGGCTTTTCAAAGGAAAGTAAAAAGCCATATAGGTTAGCAAAACAAGTTAAACATCAACGCCAGCTTCATCACATTCGACAATATCTGTTTCTGTTAGTGCTTGTTTTATCCAGCTTTGTAATACTGGGCAATTAATCACTTGCTCAGTATAGCGAGTTGCCGCTTCGGATAAATTAATTTGATAAGTTTTTAAGCGCAGTACAATAGGCGCGTACATAGCATCAACAATACTAAATTCACCGAATAGCCAAGCATTTGGGTAATCGGCTTGTTGTTGCGTAAAAATTTCATCTATCCGTGTTATATCATTTTTAGCAGTATCAGATAGCTCAACAAAACGAGTTGCACGAATATTCATTGGCATTTCATTACGTAACGCCATAAACCCTGAATGCATTTCGGCGCTTAAACTACGCGCTTTGGCTCGCTGAGCTATATCTTTCGGCCAGGCTGAACCAGCTAGATAAGCATCGTTGATGTATTCACAAATTGCGAGAGAGTCCCATACGTGCAAACCACCATCGATTAATGCGGGAACTTTTTGCACATCAAATTGCGTACTAAGTGTTTTATAAAACTCAGGAGTGTCGAGTACCAACTGCTCCTCAGTAAAATCCATATTGAATTTACTCATTAAATACCACGCTCTAAGCGACCAGGTAGAATAGTTTTTATTACCGATAAATAATTGCATTTTAAAATCCTGCTTGTAGATGAAACTCAATATACCTACAACTGTGCAATAACTCATCAAAACTTTAATCCTAATAAGCTTATTTTAGTTTTCAATCCCCCTTGCTTTTAACTGTTTAGTTATATGATTTTTTAACAAACGCGTATTACGAGTGTTGGCCTTGAAAAATGCATCAAAAATATCCCCAAACACAGGCACTAGCCCACCTATAAAATCTATAGCCATATTGAATAGAATACGTAGCTTAATATGCCAGCTTACGCCTAATTTTTGAGCCTCAAATAATATATAGGTCGATAGAATTAAGCCTGCTACATCTCCAATAAATGGTACAAGGCCAATTAATGCGTCAACCCCGAATTTAAAATTGGTAAAGGGGATTCGGATACTGCTATCGGTTATCTGACTAAAACGCTCTAATCTTGCAAGTGTTGCTTTTTGTTTAGTTTGCTTAACTTGCTCTGTATTTACATAAGTAGAATTTTGCATAGTAATAACCTCCAAAAAAATTATACAAATGTGAAGTTGAACTAATCCTGAAAGCTGTATTTAAATTGTAAAAAGCAAAAAAGCGCGTTTAACGCGCTTTTAGTTAGTAATACTTATTGTGTTATAAATACCTAAACTGAGCCTTTAATTGGCCCATGTTCGTGGTTTACATGTGGGTTTTGACCGCGTTGGCGTAGCAAATGATCCATTAAAGTAATAGCCATCATCGCCTCAGCAATCGGGATTGCACGAATGCCTACACAGGGATCGTGGCGGCCTTTAGTGATCATCTCAACCGCTTCGTTCTCGGTGTTAATACTGTTACCGGGAATAGTAATACTCGATGTTGGCTTAAGCGCAATTGAAGCAATGATATCTTGCCCTGTAGATATACCTGCAAGTACGCCACCGGCATGGTTTGATGTAAAACCTTCAGGTGTAAGTTCATCGCGGTGCTGCGAACCTTTTTGCTCTACCACATCAAAACCATCACCTATTTCAACGCCTTTGACTGCGTTAATGCTCATTAGTGAATGCGCAAGCTCTGCGTCTAGGCGGTCAAATACTGGTTCGCCTAAGCCAACCGGTACGTTTTTAGCAACCACTTTGACTTTTGCCCCCACTGAATCACCTTGCTTTTTAAGGTCGCGCATATATTCATCAAGTGCGTCTAACTTGCTTGCATCTGGGAAGAAG
Source organism: Pseudoalteromonas sp. NEC-BIFX-2020_015 (assembly GCF_012952265.1). Classification (NCBI taxonomy): domain Bacteria; kingdom Pseudomonadati; phylum Pseudomonadota; class Gammaproteobacteria; order Alteromonadales; family Pseudoalteromonadaceae; genus Pseudoalteromonas; species Pseudoalteromonas sp. NEC-BIFX-2020_015. The sequence continues at coordinate 21,818 of NZ_JABCJL010000016.1, read as the reverse complement.
AAAAGGTTATTTTCAACTTCATCCCAATCGTAATTTTCGGCTTTAATTGGCCCAAGTTGACTTAAACACGCACGTACTTCAATACCATGAAATTGTTTTAGGTATTTTTTAGCTATTGCACCGGCTGCAACGCGAATAGCGGTTTCTCGTGCCGATGAACGACCACCGCCGCGGTAATCACGTAGCCCGTATTTATGCCAATAAGTGTAATCACCATGACCTGGGCGAAATACGTCTTTGATTTTTCCGTAATCTTTTGAACGTTGATCGGTGTTTTCAATCAGTAAACCAATGCTAGTGCCCGTGGTTTTACCCTCAAATACACCTGAAAGAATTTTGATCTGATCGTCTTCACGGCGCTGCGTTGTATAACGGCTTTGTCCTGGTTTACGACGATCTAAATCGATTTGTAAATCGGCCTCTGTGATTTCAAGGCCTGCGGGCGTACCATCCACAACACCGCCTAAGGCAACGCCGTGGCTTTCGCCAAAGGTGGACACTTTAAATAACTGCCCAATGCTATTACCTGCCATTGCTTTCCTCATTCCTAATGACTACTGAGAACCGAGCCTAGGGCTCGGCTTTAATTTTAGTGTGCTCAGTCAGCAAAATACGCTACTAATTGTTTTTTACTGATCACAAATACGCCAAGACCGCCTTGTTCAAATTCAACCCATTCAAACGGCGCACCTGGGTAAAGTGCATCCATATGTACCATAGAGTTACCTACTTCGACAAATAACAAACCGTTATCAGTTAGATGCTCTGCTGCATCGCTCAATATAGTACGCGTTACATCTAAACCATCGTGACCAGATGCCAAGCCTAGCTCTGGTTCATGGTGAAATTCGCGAGGTAAATCAGCCATGTCTTCTGCATCAACGTATGGCGGATTTGCAACGATCAGGTCATATTTTTGTCCTGGAACGCCACTAAATACATCAGATTGAATCGGTAATACGCGATCACTTAATTGGTAATCTGTGATGTTGATATCTGCCACTTCAAGGGCTTCATAAGAGATATCAACCGCGTCTACTTGTGCTTGCTCAAAAGCTTGTGCCAAAGCAATAGCGATACAACCCGACCCTGTACATAAATCTAAAATGCGGTTGACTGATTCTGGCTCTTCAAGCCATGGCGTAAAGCGGTTATTAATAAGCTCTGCAAATGGAGAACGAGGGATCAATACACGCTCATCTACATAAAACTGCATATTCGCAAACCATGCAATATTTGTAAGATAAGGTACTGGTGTACAGTCGTTAATGCGTTCTGCAATCAGACCCGCTAAGCGATTTTTTTCGGTGCTAGTTAAGCGCGCATGCATCAACTCTTTTGGTGCATCTATTGGTAAGCTTAATGCTGGTAATAATAAACTGACCGCTTCATCCCAGGCGTTATCTGTACCGTGTCCAAAAAAGATACCACTGCTGGCAAACTGACTTGTGGTCCATCGTAACCAATCGTGTAACGTTGAAAGTTCTGCCACAGCTTCATCTAAGGTTGCTTCTTCTATTAGTAATTCGCTCATGTGTGTTATCTGCCTGCTACTTTCAAAATTATTAATCCAACCGAGGCCATCATCGGCCTCATGATTGCCCTACTTATTGTAACGCCTTTTAACTCGATTTTTTGCGTTTTTTTGTTTAGACTGCCGCTATGAAAAAAGATCCCCATTCAAACAGCCCTATTAGCACTGATGACATTGACTTGTTTCGTCAAAGTATCAGTGGTGCGCGCGTTTTTAAACAAGACACTCACCGCTTTACCAATAAACCTAAAGTGTCACAAGCTAAGCAATTTGCCCAGCAAAAAAAGCAACATCAGTCAGAATTTTTCTTCTCTGATGAATATGTGCCCGATATTGATACCAATGGTACAGTTAATTATGTTCAAGATGGTCAAGATCGCTTTTTAGCTAAACAGCTACGCAGAGGTGACTTTGTGCCTGATCTCACACTCGATTTGCACGGATTAAATAAAGAAGTAGCCAAAGATGAACTCGCGGGGCTGCTCCATGAGTGTAAAAAGAAACATTATTATTGTGCATGCGTTGTGCATGGCATTGGTGGGCATATCCTTAGGCACAAAGTACCACAATATTTAGTACAGCACCCTGATGTGATAGCAATGCACCAAGCACCTCTTGAGTATGGCGGTAAAGGCGCAGTACTTATATTAATAAATTTACCGCAAAGCGATGAGTTTAGACGTTAATTAACCCATATTAAGGCCACTGGTCAGTGCATATTTTTTCGATTATCTTTCCACTGATCTTTCTTGTTTTATGTGGGTTTATTTGTAGCCGCAGCACATTTTTGTCGCAAGGGCATGTTGAAGGCTTAAGTAAATTTACTTTTTATATTAGTGTTCCAGCATTTTTATTTTTAAACATGGCCAAAGCTGATTTACAAAATAGTGTGAGCTTGTATGGCTTTTTGAGCTTTTATATCCCCGTCATACTTATCTTCTTACTCGCGTTGGTAATTGATCGCTTTTATTTATCTAAACAATCTCATTATGAACGCCATAGCGTGTTTGCTTTGGGCAGTAGCTACTCAAATACCGTGTTAGTCGGGTTGCCCATTATTATTGCAGCCATGGGCGATCAAATGATGGGGATCATTTTTATGATCATTACCTTTCATAGTGCGCTGCTGTTTACCTTTACTTTTTTAATAAGCGCCAAAGGGAGTGAGCACGCTTTTTCTTGGTCAAAATTTGCTAAAAACATGCTACTCAATCCTGTGGTCTTAAGCATCAGCAGTGGCATAGCATTTAATACAGCTGGCATATCACTATTTGATAATTTAAACACTGGTTTAACGCTTTTAGCTCAGCCAGCAATCCCGTGTGCGCTTTTTGTGTTAGGGGCTAATTTAGCATTTTACAAAGTAGCTGAAAATTGGCGCGGCGCCATTATTGCTTCCATACTAAAGCTATTCATTTTACCCAGCTTAGTATTTTTAATAGGTAAAACAATATTTCAACTCCAGCCTGCACTGTTAAATGTGCTGGTATTATTAAGCGCATCACCTTTGGGTGTAAATGCGTATTTGATTGCTTGCCAAATAAAACAGCATCAAGCTACGCTGGCAAGTACCGTCGTTATTTCAACGGTATTAAGTGTATTTAGCTTTAGCTTTTGGTTATCAGTATTATTATAGCTTTTTATAAACCGCCAGCGACATCAATAAAACTACCTGTTGTAAAAGACGCTTGATCAGACGCTAAAAAATAAATTGCAGCAGCGACTTCTTCTGGTTGCCCACCTCGACCCAACGGCAGTTTATCCTTAAGACGTTCTACGCGATTGACTTCGCCGCCATCACGGTGCATATCGGTGTAAATAAGCCCAGGTCTAACTGAATTCACTCTAATTTTTTGTCCCGCAACCTCTTTAGCTAAGCCAACGGTTAATGTATCCATAGCCCCTTTTGATGCAGCATAATCAATGTATTCGTTTGGAGAGCCAGTGCGTGATGCAGCCGATGAAACATTAACAATGCTGCCGCCATTGGGCATGCGCTTAATAGCTTCACGACTACATAAAAAGGCGCTAGTTACATTAGTAGTCAATACCTCATTTATACGTTGTGCATCCATATCAAGTAACCGCATTTGTGGCTTTAAAATACCCGCGTTATTAACAAGCACTGTGAGCTTACCAAACAGCTTATCCAGTGATTGAAACATAGCAACAACGTCTGCTTCTTTTGATACATCAGCCTGCACTAATTCTGCGCGCCTTCCCACGCGGCGTACTTGCTCTGCTACTTTTTCAGCGTTTTGCTGATTGGCTTTGTAATTAATGCATACATCATAGCCATGGCGTGCAAAATAAAGTGCTGTCGCCGCGCCTATGCCTCTGCTGGCACCTGTTATAAGCACTACGGGGTTAGCTTTCATTATCAGTCCTTTTATACAACGAACACCCGTTTAAATTGCTCACACACTAACGGCATTGTTTCACTGCGTGAAAAATCAGTGCCTGCAAGTTCACGCTGGTAGTAAGCCCAATGGACTTTTTGCCAATAAGCGAGGCTTTTATCACCCTCACCTTCTAAAGCGGCGTACTGTGCAGTGATTTCATTATAAGGTATTATGGCGACATGTGTGGTTTCGATAATACCAAGGGGGTTGCCTTGCCAATCGGTGAAAATATTTAAATCACCAGCGGTAGGTAACGCTTCGTTATTATGCTCAAACCAATAAAGTGATGTTGTGGTGGCTGTTTTAATATTTTGTAGCACTAAATTAGCGCAGTCATTAGCATCAATTTCATTATCGCAAAAATACCACGCTGGCAGTGTTTGCAATGAACGGCCTGTTGCTTTATTAAAAGCACAAATTAGCCGTTCAATAGCATGCTGATTACTTAAGTGCGGCAACAACTGAAATCTCAACTAACAGGGCATCACGCGCCATTTTAGCTTCAACACATGCACGTGCAGGTGCATGCCCTTGTGGTACCCATGCATCCCAAACCGTATTCATATCGGCAAAGTATTCCATACTTTTTACATAAATTGTGGCGCTGAGCATATGCTCTTTTGAGCTACCAGCTTCATTTAAAAGTAGCTCTACTTTATCAAGCATGGTTTGCGTTTGTTCAGTGATGTTTTTTTCAGCATCAGCACACACTTGGCCACATAAATAAACAGTGCCGTTGTGTTTTACGATGCGGCTCATACGCGCACCAGTTTGAAGACGTTCAATTGTCATGGGGATCTCTGCTAAATTAATTTGGCACTAATTTAGCAAATTTGGGACTGAAAACAAGGTATGTATGCCCAAACCAGCTCAAGATGCAGAATTCAGCGTTTCACAGGGGCTTAACATCAAGGCGCTACTTTGCAATAATGGTCGCCCCTTTTAAGAAGTAACAACGTAGAGAGTAAGCGTCTGTGAAACGCCCAAAGGGTTGGTTTAAAAGCTAAACATCAACGTTACTCGGTGCATGAATGCTTAAATATTCGCTTTTTTGATGACTTTCATCATAACTAAGCACCGCAACAGCCCCCGTATTAAAAATTGGCATATTACCAATACTTAATTGATCGACTAAATAACTCACAATTGGCATATGAGCAACCACTAGCCATGAATCACACTCAGGGTGCATCGCAATGAGTGTTTCAAGATAATCGGCTGCCACTTGTGGATTTGCTTCAGGAACAATATCACCACAGGTTTCTTCAAATAAAAAGCGGTTATGCTTTTTAACCTCTAACGCAGTTTGCTGAGCACGTATATAAGGGCTCACTAATAAGCCCGTTGGTTCATGTGTTGCGTGCAACCATAAACCCATTTTTTCAGCTTGCTGTTGACCAATCAAAGTCAAATTTCTACTTGCATCGTCAGCTTGCATCGGTGTTGCTTCGCCGTGGCGCATTATTAGGATTGTTTTCATAAAAAATCAACCGATTAAAGAATATAAAACAGTAGCCAGTTTGCCCGTTTGTCCGCTATATTAAAACAACGTCCCACCTATCGCTTATGATATTCAGGAAGAAATAACCAAGCTCTATAATTGCTGTCCTGAAGATATCATCTGTTGTTAACAAGTAAACGCTAAGTTTCAGGAGCATCATTTGAATATCAGCCGCAATGATAACAGAACATACCACTCCCACACACTGGACAATGGTCTAAAAGTACTGTTAGTGCAAGATAAAGATTCAACCAAAGCCGCCGCTTCGATGGCTGTAAACGCAGGTCATTTTGATGATCCTCTTGATAGACAAGGGCTGGCGCACTTTTTAGAACATATGCTTTTTTTAGGGACAGATAAGTTTCCAGAGTCGGGAAGCTTTGGTAATTTTGTATCTCAAGCTGGTGGTAATACCAATGCATGGACAGGCACTGAGCATACTTGCTATTTTTTCGATATTAACGATCAAGAGTTCGAACACGCGCTTGAACAATTTAGCCGTTTTTTTATCTCGCCATTACTAAGCCCTGCTGAAACTGAAAAAGAGCGCAATGCAATTGATGCAGAATTCAAACTAAAAATTAAAGACGATGGCAGACGCATTTATCAAGCCCACAAAGAAACCGTTAATCCAGCTCACCCTTTTTCCAAATTTTCAGTTGGTAATCAACAAACCTTAGCTGATCGTACATTATGTATCAGCGACGAACTTAAAAGTTTTTTTGAACGCTATTATCAAGCCCAGTGGATGAGCCTTGTTGTATGTTCAAGCGCAAATATTGCGACCATGCAAAATTGGGTCACGTCTTTATTTGGTGCTATAAAAGGCCAAGCAGTTAAAAAGCCAGTTATTGAAGCGCCACTCTATCGCCCGCAAGATTTGTCTAAAGTGCTGCATATTGAACCACATAAACATATGCAAAAGCTCATAGTAAGTTTTGCCATGCCTAATATTGATGATTTTTATCGCCATAAAACAGTGAGTTTTATTGCTCACTTACTAGGGTATGAAGGGCAAGGGTCATTATATTCAACCTTAAAAGAACAAGGCTGGATAAACGCACTTTCTGCTGGTGGCGGAATTAATGGCAGTAACTTTAAAGACTTTAATATTAGCGTGGCGCTAACCGATGAAGGCATTGAATACTATGAAGATATTGTTGAAATGATATTTGAGTATATTTGCTTAATCAATCAAAATGTCGATAAGCTGCCTCGTTTATATCAAGATAAAAAAAATCTCTTGCAAATTGCATTTGATAATCAAGAAAAAGCCCGTTTAATCGACTGGGTCAGTAATTTAAGTATCAATATGCAACATTATGATGAACCCAATTACGTACAGGGTGATTATTTAATGGTGGGCTTTAATGAAAGTGCTCACAACATGGCGATGCAATGGCTAACACCGCATAATATGCGCTTGGTGTTGATCCACCCAGATGTAGAGCCAGAGCATAAAACTAAGTGGTATCACACCCCTTACCGTGTTGAGAGCATTTCAACGTGCTGGCTTGAAGCCCTATGTGAAATAAATACACCATTACCAGAAATGCTACTGCCAACTGCAAACCCATACTTAACAAAAGAAGTTACTTTACACGAACTAGATCAACCACAGCCGCACCCTCGACTATTAGTAAAAGAACCTGGATTTGACTTTTGGTTTAAGCAAGATAATACATTTCGCGTTGCGAAGGGTCATTTCTACTTAGCTATGGACTCTGACTTTGCCGTTAAAGATATAAAACACATGGCATTAACGCGTCTTTTTGCCGACTTATTTATGGACAGTGTGGCTGAGCAATTTTACCCCGCAGAGCTTGCAGGGCTTAGCTATCACTTAACGTCCCATCAAGGTGGATTAACACTGCACACCGCAGGATTATCATCAAGTCAATTAGAATTAGTCGACGAATTACTTAATGCATTATTTAATGTCACTATTTGTGCAAAGCGCTTTGCTGAATATAAAAAACAATTGGTGCGTCATTGGCGAAACAGTAATCAAAATAAACCTGTAGGGGAATTATTCAGTGTGCTTGGCGCTAAAGTTATGCCGTGGAACCCAGAACCAGAGCAGTTAGCAACTGCACTTAAAGACACCAGCTTTCATCAGTTTAATTGCTTTAGAAAGGAGTTTTTTAACGCTCTGCATGTGGAGTCATTTTTACATGGCAACTGGCGAGAAAGTGACGCGATAGAATTTCAAAAGAAAGTAGCGCAGCATTTGGCAAAGTCAGCCACGATTGCTGATTTAACACGCCCATTATTTGAGATAGATAAAATTACACGCACTCAGTTAGAGCTTAACTGTAATGATCATGCCATGGTCATTTATTACCAAGCCCAAACTGATGAGGTCGCTGAAAAAGTAAAAATGATGGCTCTAAACCACCTTATTAATCAAGATTACTTTAACGAGCTACGGACAAACCAACAATTAGGCTACTTAGTTGGCGCAGGTTACGCACCATTTAATACCCGCGCTGGTATGGCCTTTTATGTACAATCACCCGATTACTCAGCATTGACACTATTAGAGCGCCACAATGAGTTTATCGCTAAATTTTTAGCTACATTGAGCCAATTAGATGAACAGCAGTGGCAGCAGCAAAAGCACGGGCTAACAACTCATATAGCGGAAAAAGATAAGAACTTACGTCTTAGATCACAACGGCTTTGGCTTGCTATTGGAAACCAAGATCACCATTTCCATATGCAGAAAAAATTACTCAACGCCCTAAAAGAACTGACTTTAGCGCAAATGATCATCTATATTCGTTCAACATTTGATGATAATAGACCAAGATATGAACTATTAAGTGTACCCAAAATGAAAAAACAGACAAAAGAGGCTGTTTATTCTCATTCTCTTTGACACTTCATGGCGCTTCATTTAAATTATCAAGTGCTAAATAAAGAAGTGCATAATGATAATAAAAAAAATAATACTTAAAACATTACTGTTCATCATATTTATTCTCAGCTATAGCCCACAAAGCTATGCTGAGCAATCTCTTGATCAACAAACCTTAATGGTCTATTTACCAAGCGCCTTTGTTGCGCTGGTTTTACCGTACCTGCTATTTACCATATATAGACTGCGCCGTTCCCGAAAGCAACTGCGGTTGTCAGAACATCGTTTAAAAAGCACTGTAGAAGGCAGTGGAGACACTTTGTGGGATTGGAATATAAAATCTGGCTCAGTGTTGAGAATAAATGATAAATACATGATGGATAAAAACGCCACCAGTGATTTCCCTCCTAATAAAACTCTTATTCACCCAAATGATGTTGCAAATGTCGCTCTGTTATTAAAGCAGCACTTTGCTGAACAAAGTGCATTTTTTGAAGCCAGCTACCGTATAAAAGATAGCTTAGACCGTTGGCATTGGGTGCTTGATAGAGGAAAGATCATCGAAAAAGATGGCAACCTAAATCCATTGCGCATGACTGGTACTGTGCGTGATATCACCCAACTGAAATCCACAGAGGCACGTCTTAACTTATTTGCAAAATGTGTTGAGTCGCTTACTGATGCGCTCGCAATTTATGACAAAGATTTTAATTTAGTTGATTTAAACCCTAGCTTTTTAAGTCAATTTGGGGGAAATCGCGATAACTACCTAAACAAACCTTTTACTTTGCATGGCTACGAACAAAGCTATATAGATGAAATAAAAAATACCGTAAAACAAACAGATCACTGGCAGCAAGAAGTAAAACTACGCAATAGCGAGCGCAAATTATTACCGATTGAAATTTCAATTGATGAAATAAAAAACGAACAAAATCAAATATGTAATTACGTAATCGTTTACTCTGATCTTACAGAACGTAAAAAAGCCGAATCACAATTGCATAACTTATCAAACCGCGATCGGACAACCGGCCTGCCCAATCGAAACTTATTTTTTACTAACTTAAAAAAGTTAGCCAGACAAAATGAGCACCATGCTTTACTTGTGTTTGATTTAGATGATTTTAAAAAAATTAATGACTCATTAGGCCATCAACTTGGCGACAGTTTATTAGCAAAATTAGCAATGCGCTTAAATAAACTAACACGAGAAAAAGATGTTTTTTATCGCTTAGGCGGCGATGAATTCGCTTTAGTTATGTCTGGTACAAACGATATCCACACCATTACCCGCATGGCAAAACAATTTTTAGCAGCCATAGCCACTCCATTTAAAATGGCTGGTCATGAACTCGTGATCACTTCAAGTGTTGGTATTGTATTATTTCCTGAAGACGGTAATACCCCTGAACTGCTGCTTAAAAATGCCGATACAGCCATGTATCACGCAAAAAAGAAGGGCAATAGCTACCTGTTTTTTAATGACACGATGAATCGTCAAGCAGTTAAACGCTTACAAATTGAAAACCTTATGCGTTTTGGTTTAAAAGAAGATCATTTTGAAGTGTATTATCAACCAAAAATGAACATTCGTACTGGAAAGTTCACTGGGATGGAAGCATTAGTGCGCTTTATCACCCCTAAAAAAGGGATAATTAGTCCTGGTGTATTTATTCCAATAGCAGAAGAAACAGGACAAATAATTGAGATTGGTGAAGTAGTATTAAACAAGTCATGCAGAGATGTAAAAGAATGGTTAGATGCTGGTTTATTCAACGGTCGTGTTGCCGTTAACCTCTCAGCTAAGCAATTTAGTTTACCCGATTTAACCACCCGCATTGACGTTATACTGCAAAAGAATGAGCTCCCCTCATACTTTTTAGAGCTCGAAATTACTGAAGGTACGGTAATGGATGACCCGCAAGATGCCATTTCAATTATGCGCTCACTTAGCGCACGGGGAATTCATTTAGCTATGGATGACTTTGGAACTGGTTATTCATCACTGGCGTATTTAAAACAATTTCCGTTAAACACATTAAAAGTAGACAAAGCATTTATAGACGACATGAAAACAGAGCGTGGCCGCAACATGGTTGACTCAATTGTAACGATTGCTCATAACCTTGATCTCCATGTGGTTGCTGAAGGCGTTGAGCAAGCAGACCAAATCACTATTTTAAAAGAGTTAAACTGCGAAACCATGCAAGGCTACTATTACTCTAAGCCGCTCTCTAAAGCTGAGTTTACTGTTTTTTTAGAAAAGCAACAAAGTGAATCCGCACTGAGCCTTGTTCATCAAGCTTAAGGCAGCCAAATACACGCTTGCCTCCCGTTACACCGTAAAAGAGCACGTCGATAATGTAAATTAAATAAACACCACGCTACAGGGCCTAACAGCCCTGCAAGGACTATCCAACGCTTTACTGGCATGCCTTTTTTAATCACTTCTAAATACATAATAACAACAAACACAATACTGATTAAAAAATAAAGCAAACCAACAACACCATTCAGGTCAAAAATCAGGCGGGCAGTTTAACCAAAGCTCAAATAAATTTAAAGTGTTATGCTAGGGCGTGTTGACCTTTGTGGATTGAAATTTGTTCAATCTAGGGGCGATTTAATCGCGGCGCGAGGTTTGTAACCTAGCGGGCTCGATAACTGCTCCTGCGTTATTCTACTGGCTCACATCCATGTGAGAATAAGTAAAAACCGAGCAAAGCTTCCGCGTCCTGCTCACGCCCCTTACCTACATCCGTGTAGGCAACAAAGAGTCAATCGCCCCTAGAAAGAACCTTTTGGGCAGCGCATGTTTGGCATTTATACTGCGTTATCGCCTATTTATGGGGAACAACCACACGACATAGGCTCTGCCTTGCCTAAATACCAAACATACTGCTGCAAAATCAATCACGAAAGGTCAACACGCCCTAAAAATGATGGCAAAAAAAAACCAGCCAAAGCTGGTTTTAAATTACTACGCTATACCTATTTCATTAAAGTGGTGAGGTTTGACTCTCTCACTTTAATAACGTTGGTATGTCTGATTTACTTTTCAGCACGGCCCATAAATTTTTGTTCTGCGGTATTAATACGAATGCGGTCACCCGTAGAAATATGCTCTGGCACTTGAATGATCAAACCCGTTGATAGACGTGCTGGCTTTGAACGTGCGCTCGCAGATGCACCTTTAATTGATGGGTCAGTCTCTTCAACCACTAATTCAACACTTGATGGTAAATCTAAGCCCACAGGTGCTCCATCAATGACTATAACGTGAACACCTTGCGTTTCTTCGTTCACGAATAAAATTTCTTCGCTGATAGCCTCTTTATTCAAGTTGTATGGCGTATAATCTTCGTTATCCATGAATACATACTCTTCACCATCGATGTAAGAGAACATTGACTCACGGCGAATTAAATCTGCCAATTTAAGCATATCGCTATCTTTGAATGTTTCATCAACTTTACTGCCCGTGACTACATCGTATAAACGCATACGATACAAACTACCGCCAGCACGGCCTTGCGGTACAGATCTAACAATATCTTTAACAACTAGCACGCGGCTATTAAACTCTATAGCAGTACCTTTTTTAACTTCACTCGCCTTAGGCATTAGTGTATTCCCATAATTTATAAATCCACAGAAACATACCACGAACTGGGTATTCTTCAATAGAAACAAAGCAACTTAACGATAGTTTTTGCGTAATTAAACAATCAAACGCCGCCTAATGGCGGCGCTGATTATAGTTTAGTCAATCTTAAAAGCGTACTTTTACACCTGCAGATAACTCACCAACATCATTTTTTGTCACTTTATAATAGGTGTATTTAAGTAGTAGCTCGGTATTTTTATATACCGAATAACCTAATGCAGCACCTGCGTACGGCTTAGTGTCATGTTCTTTATGCTCTAACATCGCACCTCCAGTAATACCGCTTTGTATTTCATACTGATGGCGGTATGCACCTAAAAATAACGTTGCACTTAATGACTCTACTGGCTCAAAACGATAGCCAATTTCAGTAGCAATCCCTTTAGGAAGAACTGGTACGTAGCGTGAGTAGTCGATATGAACACCGTCTGGGTTAATTGTATCTGCCGTTAGCTCAACACGTCCTTGCCCTAAATCAATGTATCTTAAACCAACCTGCCAATTTTTAGTCAGATCATAATAAACACCCAGCGACCAGCTTGTATCTGTATCATCCACTGATATTAAATTTACGTCGTTATCTGGTTTAGCTAATGCACTTTTTGCTTTAGCTTGTCCTAAGGTCCCCTCTATCGACCATGTATCAGCCATTGCACTAGTACTCAACAAACAACTTGTGGTAATAATTGCAAAACCTGGTAGTAGTGACTTTCTACGGCTAATAACAAGCACTGAAATCAATAATAACCCTAAGCCTCCCATACTGCCTCCTGATGATTTATTACTAATGGCAACTGACTTAACTGCTTTAACAGTGACTTCAACTTGCGCCGCTGATTTAGCTCCTTTACTATCTTTAATAGTGTAATCAATTGTATCCACTCCTTCAAAGCCAACTTTTGGTGTGTACTGCAATGTACCGTTTACATTAATTGCTGTACTTCCTTGCATGGCTTTTGCGTTTACAATAAATAACTCATCGCCATCTATATCTGTATCGTTACGAAGTACGTCAATTTCTATTGATACTTGATCGTTTGTTGATGCCGTATCAAACACTGCAGTTGGTGCATTATTAGTTACAAGGTTCACTTTAGCGGTGCTATTTGATGTACCACCTTGTCCATCACTGATACTGTACTCAATCGTTGCAACACCAACAAACGCTGCAGGCGGAGTATAAAGCAACTGATTTTCAACAATACTCACTTCGCCAAAATCAACGGTTACACCAGTAAGTGACAGTGAATCACCATCCAAATCTGTATCATTTTTTAATACATCAATTGTAATAGATTCACCTGCACCGATCGTTACCTCATCTGGATTAGCTTGCGGTAATTGGTTTGTGGAGCGAACAACTGCTACGCCACCTGGGTCAACAATAGAGCGGTTTGCTTTTCCATCATCATCATTTGGGCCGCCATCAACAATTTGTAGTTGTACACACCATGACCCTTCAATTAGCCCTGTGGTCCATTCATTACTGCGTGGTGGTGGACAATAACCTGGCTCGCCTGCCGCCGAGAGTATTTGGTTCTCGCCTGTTGTTACAAAATCAACCCACTCGCCTTCTTTTAGCTTTCTATAAACCGAGTTTTGCGAAATTGGGTTTCTTTGTGGCAGCACAATACTGTAAGTATCGCCTGCATTAGGTAAACCTGAGGCGATAAAGTCAAATAACCCGCCAATATTTACCGCATCATTATCTGCTGGCAATTCACTATCGAGCAATTGTACACCACCTGTTGCATTTTGTGAGACCGTGATCCCTTTTCTGATGCAAACGCCAGGTTCACCTTCAACCAAGAACTCATCACTATCTTTGGCTTGCTCTTGCATAACATTACATTCACTGATGGCATCAAGGTAATCAGGAATACCGTCATTATCGCTATCGCTGTAACCTTCTTGATCATCTGGAATTAAATCTCCATCGGAGTCTTGCTCTGTTAATGTTGCAAGAGCCTCAATAACCTCAACATAGACTTCTTTGGTTGTTGATAAACGAGGTTCACCATCATCTTCTGCCGTTACTGATACTTTGTAAATACCCGCAGTAAGAGACTGTGTTGAGAAAGTAAATTCACTCTCATTCGCACTGGTATTGATAAGCTCATTATCAATAGATAGCCAACTCAAGCTAACGTTATCGTTTGGATTCACATCCTCGACAAGCCCTGTAATGGTGACAAGTTCCTCACCGATAGTCACCAACGATCTACCTTGCCCACCTTGATGAACAGATGTTGTAATTGTTGGTGCTACGTTATCTTCAACAATAGTAATCGTGGCTGTTGATCTCGCGCCTAGGTTCAGCGTATCAGCCAGTGAAATTGTAATTGTTTCATTGCCTTCAAGCTCTGAGTCAGCAAATACAGTGAAGTTAACTCGCCCTTGAACACCACTTTCAATGATTAATTCACCTGATGTTAAATTGTGATCTGAACTATCAGCAGTTCCTAAAACTGTATACGGTATAGTTACTGGATATACAGGTGATTCACCATTTAAGAATACACTAAACATGTGTGTCTGATCTTCAGCAACTTGACTATCTTTGCTCAAAGAAATCAGTGGATTAATATTAATGTTTTGTGTCGCGATTGCCTCAAGTCCATTACCATCAACTGCTTTCCAATACACTAAATGGCTACCTGGAGCAAAGAGTATATTTGGGCTTACCAATGATACCCCGATTCGATTACCTTGACTGTCGGATGCAAGCGGAACCCCTAAGTTCACTTTAGTAAATAACCCCTTCGCATTAACATTAACATCGGCCGGTGTTTCAATAGTTGGCAAACCTATGTCCAGTTGATTTATTGTTAACTTAGCCGTTGATTTACTGCGCGCTTTATCAGGGTCTTCAATCAAATAATTAATTTGAATAGTACCCTGCGTACTTGCTTGCGCATTATAAACAACCAATCCATTTTCAATAGTGACAGACCCTACGCTTGCATTTACTCCTATTATATTTAATTGCTGCTCATCAGCGTCCGTGTCGTTTGCCAGCACATCAAGCGTGTAAATGTTCTGCTCGTTTTCATCAAACGAGAATACATCAGGATTTGCCACAGGAAGGTCATTCACCGAGGTTACATTTAAGCTCGCTGTAGCGACTGCAGATTGTTCTGCGCCATCACTTGCTAAATACGTAAAGCCATCAGCACCAAAGTAGTTCAGGTTTGGCGTGTAAGTAAACGACGTTCCTTGCTGACTTAATGTACCAAACTGCGGTTGTGACATAATAACTAATGTTAATACATCCCCATCAGCATCTGTTATCGTTGGTGAAAACGAAATTGCGTTATCTTCAAGTAAACTCAGCGAAATACTTTGCGCAACTGGCGCTTCATTTGTGTCATTAACCGTAATTGAAAACGATACTAAGCTAGCACTTAACTGCGCATCACTGACGCTGATCACAATGCCTGCTTGCGTGCCTACATCATCATTTGTCGGGGTGCCACTAAGCTGACCTGTCGCTGCATCGAAGTTTGCCCAACTTGGCTTGTTCGTGATGCTAAAGCTCAGCGTATCACCGTCCATGTCTTGTGCGCTTGGTGTAAAGCTATACGCTTCATCCTCGTTCACTTGCGTTGCGGGTACCCCACTGATACTTGGTGCATCATTGGTATTGATTACCGTAATGCTAAATGGCGCTAAGCTTTGCGTTTGCGTGCCATCACTCACACTGATAATTATATTGCTGTAACTGCCTACTTGCTCATTCAGCGGGGTGCCGCTTAATTCGCCCGTTGCGCTGTTAAAGCTTAACCAACTTGGTTTGTTACTGATACTAAACGTTAAGGTGTCGTTGTCTGTATCACTTGCTGTAGGGATAAATTGATAGCCGCTGTCTTCGTTCACTGACGTCGCAGGCGTACCACTTATCAACGGTGCGTCATTAACACTCGTCACTGTGATGGCAATATTCGCCACCTCTGAATTTAACTCGCCGTCATTGGCGACAACGCTGACTGAGTCACTGCCATTAAAGTCACTGTTTGGTGTGTACACCAAACTATTGCCCGTTAAGCTTACGCTGCCATTGACCGCATCCGTCACCACGGTATAACTCAGGCTTTGCCCTTCAATGTCTTCGCCCGATAAGGTCACGGTTAATGCCGTGTCTTCATCTGTTGAGACTGCTTGCCCTGCGAGCGTTGGCTTGTCGTTAATCGGGGTTATCGTTAATGATACGGTGACTTCATCCGAATCAACCTCGCCATCATTGGCCACAAACGTAAAGCTGTCTGCGCCATTCGCGTTCGCTGTCGGGGTGTAAAGCCAGCTGTCATTACTTTGTTGGATTAGGCTTCCTTTTGTAACCTCATCCACAATGCGATAGCTCAGTGTATCTTGGTCTACATCTGTCGCGACTAACGTCAACAAGATTGAACCATCTTCATCCAGTGTTTGCGCTTGTGCGCTGGCCACGGGTTTGTCGTTCACTGACGTTACTGTCATCGTCACTGTGGCAACATTTGAGAGTGCACCATGACTGTCTTTTACTGTGTAGGTAAAGCTGTCGTCACCAAAGAAGTTGGCATTGGCTGTATAAATAATCGCCCCTGCACTGGTCACTTGCGTTTGCCCGTTCGCTGCATCACTCACAATTGTTACACTGCTTACATCTAGGCTGTCGCCTTCATCTACGTCACTGTCATTACCCAGTACGTTGACCTCAAACTGCCCTTCCTCTTGCAGTTGCGCCGTATTATCAAGCGCAACTGGTGCGTCATTAATGGCGTTAATCGTCAGTGTCACTGTGGCTGCTTGTGAGGCTAGCCCTTCACTGTCTGTCACTGTGTAAGTAAAGCTGTGAACGCCATTTATATCCGCTTTTGGCGTGATGGCTAAACTACCATCTAAATTCACGCTTACACTGGCAAAGCTGTATTCACCGACGCCGTCGCCTTTATCTTCTAACAATACATTCGCGCCGTTAAACCCTTGGTCTTCAACGTCTGAATCATTCGCTAAAATGGCCACACTTGTCGCTGTGTCTTCATCGGTAGTCACCGCATCATTCGCAACAACCGGACGGTCATTCACTGCACCTATGTTAACGGTGACTGTTGCGGTGTTTGATACTAAACCATCACTGTCTGCAATAGTGTACGTGAAGGTGTCTTGGCCTACTTCATTACTATTTGGTGTGTATACAAAAGTCCCTGCGGTTTCATCAATAACCACTTGCCCTTTACTTGGCGAGCGAACCACGGTAATTGCGCCTGTTGGTATTGTATCTTCAACATCGGTTGCTTGTGCTTTGAGTGCTGTCGCGTCAGATACCGTATCTTCTTGCGTACTAATTACTATCGTAGCCGCAACCGGTGCATCATTGACAGGGGTAATATCGATGGTCACTGTTGCGGTATTTGATGTATTTCCTGCCGCGTCTTTAACTGTATACGTAAAGCTATCAGTGCCTGTTTCGTTTAGCGCAGGTGTATATGTCGCAACCCCATTGGCAATGGTCACATTACCTTTTGTAGGCGCCACTAACACAGCAGCAGATGCTACGACCATATCGCCTTCGGCGTCTGTGTCGTTATTGGTCAGACTAAATGTTACACCAGTGTCTTCATTGGTCTGCGCGGTATCATCTTGTGCTACTGGTGCATCTGCTATTGCATTGATTGTCAGGGTTGCGGTGTATAAAGGTGATAACTCACCTGAACTATCTTTGATTTGATAAGTAAAGCTGTCGCTGACATCCTCCCCACCATTATGAGCATAACTAAAGCTACCGTCCGCTTGCGCTGAGAGTTCACCAAATTGCGGCTCACTTACAATGACCAAAGATAAACTATCTCCACTATCGGTGTCGTCATCAGTGGCGTTATTTAACAATCCATTGGCACTTGTCACCGTCAGCGTTTGTGCTTCATTCAATGTGAATGTTGCATTTTTTCCTACCGGTGCATCGTTGGTGTTTGTCACTTCAATTGCAAAGGCCGGTAAGCTTACGCTCGCAGTTCCATCTGATGCACTTATTACGATCCCTTGCTGTATACCGACATGTTCATCTGCTGGCGTACCGCTGAGCGTGCCAGTATTAACATCAAAATTGAGCCAGCTTGGCTTATTACTGATAGAGAACACAAACACACTGTTATCAACATCACTGATTGTTGGCGTGAATAAATACGCACTGTCTTCTGCTACGGTTGTACTCGGTGTGCCCGATAGAACTGGGGCGTCATTGATATTAATAACTTCCAGGTTAAAGGCTGGTAACGCGGTGCTCATACTGCCATCACTGACGCTGATCACAATGCCTGCTTGCGTGCCTACATCATCATTTGTCGGGGTGCCACTAAGCTGACCTGTCGCTGCATCGAAGTTTGCCCAACTTGGCTTGTTCGTGATGCTAAAGCTCAGCGTATCACCGTCCATGTCTTGTGCGCTTGGTGTAAAGCTATACGCTTCATCCTCGTTCACTTGCGTTGCGGGTACCCCACTGATACTTGGTGCATCATTGGTATTGATTACCGTAATGCTAAATGGCGCTAAGCTTTGCGTTTGCGTGCCATCACTCACACTGATAATTATATTGCTGTAACTGCCTACTTGCTCATTCAGCGGGGTGCCGCTTAATTCGCCCGTTGCGCTGTTAAAGCTTAACCAACTTGGTTTGTTACTGATACTAAACGTTAAGGTGTCGTTGTCTGTATCACTTGCTGTAGGGATAAATTGATAGCCGCTGTCTTCGTTCACTGACGTCGCAGGCGTACCACTTATCAACGGTGCGTCATTAACACTCGTCACTGTGATGGCAATATTCGCCACCTCTGAATTTAACTCGCCGTCATTGGCGACAACGCTGACTGAGTCACTGCCATTAAAGTCACTGTTTGGTGTGTACACCAAACTATTGCCCGTTAAGCTTACGCTGCCATTGACCGCATCCGTCACCACGGTATAACTCAGGCTTTGCCCTTCAATGTCTTCGCCCGATAAGGTCACGGTTAATGCCGTGTCTTCATCTGTTGAGACTGCTTGCCCTGCGAGCGTTGGCTTGTCGTTAATCGGGGTTATCGTTAATGATACGGTGACTTCATCCGAATCAACCTCGCCATCATTGGCCACAAACGTAAAGCTGTCTGCGCCATTCGCGTTCGCTGTCGGGGTGTAAAGCCAGCTGTCATTACTTTGTTGGATTAGGCTTCCTTTTGTAACCTCATCCACAATGCGATAGCTCAGTGTATCTTGGTCTACATCTGTCGCGACTAACGTCAACAAGATTGAACCATCTTCATCCAGTGTTTGCGCTTGTGCGCTGGCCACGGGTTTGTCGTTCACTGACGTTACTGTCATCGTCACTGTGGCAACATTTGAGAGTGCACCATGACTGTCTTTTACTGTGTAGGTAAAGCTGTCGTCACCAAAGAAGTTGGCATTGGCTGTATAAATAATCGCCCCTGCACTGGTCACTTGCGTTTGCCCGTTCGCTGCATCACTCACAATTGTTACACTGCTTACATCTAGGCTGTCGCCTTCATCTACGTCACTGTCATTACCCAGTACGTTGACCTCAAACTGCCCTTCCTCTTGCAGTTGCGCCGTATTATCAAGCGCAACTGGTGCGTCATTAATGGCGTTAATCGTCAGTGTCACTGTGGCTGCTTGTGAGGCTAGCCCTTCACTGTCTGTCACTGTGTAAGTAAAGCTGTGAACGCCATTTATATCCGCTTTTGGCGTGATGGCTAAACTACCATCTAAATTCACGCTTACACTGGCAAAGCTGTATTCACCGACGCCGTCGCCTTTATCTTCTAACAATACATTCGCGCCGTTAAACCCTTGGTCTTCAACGTCTGAATCATTCGCTAAAATGGCCACACTTGTCGCTGTGTCTTCATCGGTAGTCACCGCATCATTCGCAACAACCGGACGGTCATTCACTGCACCTATGTTAACGGTGACTGTTGCGGTGTTTGATACTAAACCATCACTGTCTGCAATGGTGTACGTGAAGGTGTCTTGGCCATTTTCATTAGCCGCAGGCGTATAGATTAAAGTGCCATCATTTTGGTTAATACTCACAGACCCTTTGACTGGTTGGGCGATAAGCGAAATATCACCGGTCGGTACAGTATCTTCCACATCAGTGGCCGTGCTTCTTACTGTTAATGCACTTGTTGGTGTATCTTCATCCACCATTTCATTAAAGTTACTCGCTACAGGTGCATCATTTACAGGGGTAATAACGACTGTTACGGTCGCTTTTTCAGAGGTTAACCCCGTGCTGTCTTTCACTGTATAAGTAAACGTGTCTGTGCCTGATACGTTACTCGATGGTGTATAGATTACCACGCCATTAGCAATACTAACCTGCCCCTTTGTTGCTGCATCAACAACAGCCGCTGAAGAAACAACCATGTTATTCTCAGCATCACTGTCGTTAGCAACCACGTTAAAGGTAATCGGGGTGTCTTCATCTGTAGTAGCTGAATCATTAACAACCTCTGGCGCATCTTCTATCGATGTAATTGTAAAGCTCACCGTTTGGATTGCTGATTTTTCGCCTGCGGTATCTACTACTTGATAAGTAAAGCTGTCAGTTGTTGTTTCACTGCCATCGTGTTGATAACTAAAGCTACCATCACTATTAAATGTTAATGTCCCCGATGTTGGGTCGGTTACTTTTACAGCTGTTAATGTATCATCACTATCCGTGTCGTCATCGGTCGCCGTACTCAATACACCATCTGCAGCCACTTTGGTAAGTAGCGCACCTTCATCTAAGCTAAACCCAAAGTGTTCGCCAATAGGCGCATCATTGGTATTTTTTACTTCAATATTAAATGTCAGTGGATCACTGTCCTCGGTCCCATCTGATACCTGTATACTCACATTCGTCGTGGTACCAACATCCTGATCGGTAGGTGTGCCTGAAAGTAAACCTGTCGCAGTATCAAATGTAGCCCAGCTAGGCTTATTTGTTATGCTAAAGGTTTGTGTGTCAGCTGTATCAGGATCTGTGAGTGTTGGCGTAAAGCTATATTCAGCATCTTCATCTATAGACGTTGTTGGCGAACCAGATAACACAGGTTTGATATTGTAACGCTTGATAACCGAAGTAGTTACGTCATCTGCTTCATTTCCAGCTGAATCCGATACTGCCACTGATAATGTTAATGTCCCCTCATTTAAATTGGTTACATCCACGCCAGTAATTTCTGCCGTTACCGCACTTATGGTGGTAGCAGCACTGCTAGATACTATATTTGAACCATCTGTTATTTGGTATGTAAATGAGCCACTTCCCTCTAGAGAACTCAAAGTAAAGCTTAACGCTGCTTCATTGCTTCGATTAATTTCAGTTTGCGTAATTGCTGCACTGTGCCCTGTAGGGTCAACATTATCAAGCGTAATTACTTTTGTTGCTAAATCAGACAGGTTACCCGCACTATCCGTCTGAGTTGCGCTAACCGTTAGCGTGCCATTATTTAGTGAACTAATATCCAATTCACTACCTGATAATGTCCAGTTACCGCTGGCATTCGCAACAACATTTTGGCTTACTCCTGCGATATCCACGGATACAGTCGCACCTGATTCAGCCCCCGAACCTGTGATCTCAACATCGCTATCTTCATCTTTATTAACAATGCCGTCACCCTCTATAGGTGTATTAATGACGAGTGTACTCGGTGTTTGATTATCTAAAAAAATCGTCGTTGTGGCCGCCGTTGAGCTATTCCCCGCGCTGTCGGCTTGTGTTGCTGATACCGTAAGCGTGCCATTATTCAACGCGCTAATATCTAGTTCGTTACCTGACAAGCTCCAATTACCGCTCGTGTCAGCTGTGGTGGTTTTAGTCACACCGTCAA